>NZ_JARUBO010000005.1:0-323750 GCF_029626235.1 Micromonospora sp. WMMD1120
GGTCGTCGTGCTCGTGCCGGACCGCACCGGTGGCGGCCGGCACCCCGGTCAGGCCGCGCAGGCGCTTGAGCGGGGTGAAACGCCAGTCCTCCTCCAGCCCGGTGAGGGCCGGGAAGTCGGCGACGTCGTACGAGCGCAGCGCCTGCGACTTGGTGCTGGGCGGCGGCGCGGAAGCCTGGGTAGTCATCTCTTCCTTGGTCTGTCATGGATCGGAGGGTCGAAGCGGGCTGGACCGGACCCTGCGCACCGGGTCCGGGTCCGGCCCTGGCCGGGCGGAGGCGGCGTCAGCCGACCGCGCCCTCCATCTGGAGTTCGATGAGCCGGTTCAGCTCCAGGGCGTACTCCATCGGAAGCTCCTTGGCGATCGGCTCGATGAAGCCACGCACGATCATGGCCATCGCCTCGTCCTCGCTCAGGCCCCGGCTCATCAGGTAGAAGAGCTGGTCATCGCTGATCTTGGAGACGGTCGCCTCGTGCCCCATCGCCACGTCGTCCTCGCGGATGTCGACGTACGGGTAGGTGTCCGAGCGGGAGATGGTGTCGACCAGCAGGGCGTCGCACTTGACGGTGCTGCGGCTGTGGTGCGAGCCCTCCAGCACCTGCACCAGGCCCCGGTACGACGTGCGGCCGCCGCCGCGGGCGATCGACTTCGACACGATGGTGCTGCTGGTGCGCGGCGCCGCGTGCACCATCTTGGCGCCGGCGTCCTGGTGCTGGCCCTCGCCGGCCATCGCCACCGAGAGCACCTCGCCCTTGGCGTGCTCGCCGGTCATGTAGACCGCCGGGTACTTCATCGTCACCTTGGAGCCGATGTTGCCGTCGACCCACTCCATGGTCGCGCCCTCGTGGCAGACGGCGCGCTTGGTGACCAGGTTGTAGACGTTGTTCGACCAGTTCTGGATGGTCGTGTAGCGGCAGCGCGCGTTCTTCTTGACGATGATCTCCACGACCGCGCTGTGCAGCGAGTCGGAGGAGTAGAGCGGCGCGGTGCAGCCCTCGACGTAGTGCACGTACGCGCCCTCGTCGACGATGATCAGCGTCCGCTCGAACTGGCCCATGTTCTCGGTGTTGATCCGGAAGTACGCCTGCAGCGGGATCTCCACGTGCACGCCCTTCGGCACGTAGATGAACGAGCCACCGGACCACACCGAGGTGTTCAACGCGGCGAACTTGTTGTCGCCGACCGGGATCACCGTGCCGAAGTACTCCTTGAAGATGTCCTCGTGCTCGCGCAGCGCGGTGTCGGTGTCCAGGAAGACGACGCCCTGCTCCTCAAGGTCCTCACGGATCTTGTGGTAGACGACCTCCGACTCGTACTGCGCCGCGACACCGGCGACCAGACGCTGCTTCTCCGCCTCCGGGATGCCCAGCCGGTCGTAGGTGTTCTTGATGTCCTCGGGCAGGTCCTCCCAGCTGGCAGCCTGCTTCTCGGTGGACCGCACGAAGTACTTGATGTTGTCGAAGTCGATCCCGGTCAGGTCGGCGCCCCAGGCCGGCATCGGCTTGCGGTCGAACAGCCGCAGGCCCTTCAGCCGCAGGTCGAGCATCCACTGCGGCTCGTTCTTCTTGGCCGAGATGTCCCGTACCACCGCCTCGTTGAGGCCGCGCTGGGCAGACGCCCCGGCGACGTCCGGGTCGGACCAGCCGTACTCGTAGCGACCGAGGGCCGCGAGCTGCTCCTCCTGGGTCAGGGGCTGGACGATCTGCTCGGTCATCTATCTGTCCTCACAGTGGTGACGGGATTACCGGATGGAGCACGGCCCGGCTGGGTCGGGATGTGCGTGGTGCACACCCCGTCGCCGTGTGCGATGGTGGCCAGGCGCTGCACGTGGGTGCCGACCAGACGGGAGATCACCGCGGTCTCGGCCTCGCACAGCTGGGGGAACTCGGCGGCCACGTGCGCCACCGGACAGTGGTGCTGGCAGAGCTGGCCGCCCGAGGCGATCGTGGTCGCGTTGGCAGCGTAACCCTCGGCGGTCAGCGCCGAGGCGAGTGCCTCGGCTCGGGCGAGAGGGTCGTCGCCCGCGTCCTCCATGGCGGCACGGCAGCGCGACTCCAGCGCCGACACCTGCTCGGCGGCGAACGCCGCGACCGCGTCCGAGCCGCCGCTGCGGGCGATCCAGCGCAGCGCGGCGGTGGCCATGTTGTCGTAGTGGTGTGTGCCACAGCGGCCCCGGGCGGCCTCGGTCAACAGGAACACCTTGGCCGGACGCCCCCGGCCACGGCTGCCCCGCACGGTCTGCTCACGGGCGTAGACGTCGCCGTCGGCGAGCATCGCGTCCAGGTGCCGGCGGATCGCCGCCGGACTGAGCCCGAGGGCCACACCGAGCTGCGCGGCGGTCGTCGCGCCCCGCTCCAGCAGCAGGTGGGTGACCCGGTCCCGGGTGGAGACCTCGGTCGCCGACGACCCGGCAAGAGCGGTCGGCGCGGCCCCGACGGACGCGGACGCGGGCGCGCCGAGGGCCGGAACGGCCGTCGGTTGGTGCCCGGAGAGCGCCGCCGCGTTTTTCACAACGCCAACGTTACGTAATTACCCGGACTGTCGCAAACCTGGGTTCCGGTGATCCGAACCACCGGGTCGGCGGAGTCGGACGAACCTCGATCACTACGGTGCGTAGGATTTGGGCCGTGAACCGAATCGTCCCCCCGGTCTCCGGCACCCTGCTGCGCCGCCTCGCCCTCGCCTCGATCATCGCGAACGTGGGCATCGTCGTCACCGGCGGGGCCGTCCGGTTGACCGCCTCGGGTCTCGGCTGCCCCACCTGGCCCCGGTGCACCGACGATTCCTACGTCACCACGCCCGAGATGGGCGTCTACGGGGTGATCGAGTTCGGCAACCGCATGCTCACCTTCGCGGTGGGCCTGATCGCGCTGGCCACCGTCCTGGCCGTGCTGGCCCACCGACCGCGCCGCCCCGGGCTGCTCGGGCTGGCCGTGGCGGTTTTCCTGGGCATCCCCGCCCAGGCGGTGATCGGTGGCATCACCGTGCTCACCAACCTCAACCCGTGGGTGGTCGGGCTGCACTTCCTCGCCTCGATGGCGGTGATCGCCGCCGCGTACGCCCTCTGGCGTCGCGTCACCGACCCGGACGGCCCGGCCGTGGCCGTGGTGCCCACCCCGCTGCGGACACTGGCCCGGATCACCACCGCCGTCACCGTCGCGGTGCTCGTCGTCGGCACCTGGGTCACCGGCAGCGGCCCGCACGCCGGCGACCACGGCGCGGCGCGCAACGGGCTCGACCCGGAGACCATCTCCCAGGTGCACGCCGACGGGGTGTTCCTGCTGGTCGGTCTGTCGGTGGCGCTGATCCTCGCGTTCCGCGCGGTGCACGCGCGGCGGGCCACCCGCGCCGCGATCGTCCTGATCGCCGTCGAGCTGGGCCAGGGTCTGATCGGCTTCGTGCAGTACTTCACCCACCTGCCGGCGCTCCTGGTCGGCGCGCACATGCTCGGGTCCTGCCTGGTGCTGCTGGCCGCCCTGTCGGTGCAGTGGTCCACCCGGGAACGCCACCCGGTCACGTCGGCACCGGAGGCCGTCCCGGCCCAGGCCGCCCCGGTGCCGGTCAACGCCTGACGCGCCCCGCGCCCCGCGCCCCGCGCCCCGCGCCCCGCGCCCCGCGCCCCGCGCCCCGCGCCCCGCGCCCCGCGCCCCGCGCCCCGCGCCCCGCGCCCCGCGCCCCGCGCCCCGCGCCCCGCGCCCCGCGCCCCGCGCCCCGCGCCCCGCGCCCCGCGCCCCGCGCCGAAGATCGTGCTCGAACCACGATGTAGTGGCCTCACCGACACGCCCAGGCCACTACATCCGGGATGTTGCGCGATCTTGACCTCGAGAACCCCAGGTAGCGCCCGCGCACTGGGCCATCGGCCTCAAGATCCGCGCAACATCAGGGAAAGTGCTGGCTCATCGTGCGGTGAGGCCGCAACTCCGGTGAAGTTGCGCGGATCTTGGGACGCCCCCCGCGGGTCTCGGCCCGCGACGCACGGCAGAAGGCCTCAGCGCGTGGCAGGAAACGGCAGCGCGTGGCAGGAAACGGCAGCGCCCAACCCAGCCCCCACTCAAGGGTCGCGACCAACCAGGGCGACGCGCGCCCAACCCAGCCCTCACTCAAGGGCCGAGACCAACCAGGGTGACAAGCGCCCAGGCCAGCCCGGCTCAGGGGCGGCGGGTCAGGTGGGTGGTGATCGCCCCGGCGAGGCGATCGGGGGCTCCGTCGGCGTACCCGATGAAGAGCGACGGCTCGGTCAACTCCAACTCGACCAGGACCGGCTCGCCGTCCGGGCCGGGGATCAGGTCGACCCGGGCGTAGAGCAGTGCCCGGGTGCCGCCGGGGACCGCCGCGAGAGTGCGCTCGGCCACCGCCAGCTCGGCGCGCCCGGGGGTACGGGGACTGATCTCCTCGGCCTTCTCCGGCGCGGACGGGCCGAGGTCGGGACCGGTCAGCATCGGGCCCTTGCGGATCGCGTGGCTGAAGGTCAGCCCGTCCGGACCGGCCAGGTAGAGCAGGGCGGTCTCACCCTCGGTGTCGACGGCGGGCAGGTAGGGCTGCACCATTGTCACCCGGCCGGCGTCGGAGAGCCGACGGGCGTGCGCGGCGGCCAGGCGCCGGTGCTCCGGGTCGGCCAGGTCGTAGCGGCCGGTGTCCTGGCTGCCGGCGCTGATCGAGGGCTTGAGCACGTACTCGCCGGTCTCGGCGGGCGGCTGCCAGGTCTCCCCGGGTTCGATCCAGGTCGTCGGTACGACCGGCACCCCGGCGGCGGCCAACTCGGCGAGGTAGCGCTTGTCGGTGTTCCAGCGCACCACGTCGGCCGGGTTGACCAGCCTGGGCACGGATGCCGCCCAGGCCACGAACTCGTCCCGGCGCAGCGCGTAGTCCCATGGTGAGCGGAGCACGACCAGGTCGTAGCGGACCCAGTCGACGGCGGGGTCGTCCCAGACGACGATGTCGACGGCGACGCCACGGGCGGCGAGCGGGGACAGGACCAGCTGGTCGTCGCCGTTGAGGTCGACCAGTTCGGCCCAGGTGACGAGAGCGACCCGGGGTTCCCCCCGGGTCGACTGGTGGTTGGTGGTCAATTCAGGTGTCTATATCAACGGGCCATCGTGCGTCGGGCCATCGACCGCCAGAGGTCGTTGCTCGGCCGCATCTGGTCCATCAGTTCACGCTCCCAGGCGTTCTCGACGGTGACTCCCGCCTTGGCGCACGCCTCCCGGGCGGTGACGGTGTCGTCGGCGAACTGGTCGCCCCACTCCCCGTCGGCGCCCACCAGGACGATTCGTGCGCCACGCTTGCCGACGTACTCGATGACCGCCTTCGCGCCGCCGTGTCCGGCGGCGAAGGCCTTGAGGCCCGCGACCAGGCCGTGGTGCGCCTGCTCGCCGGCGGTCTGCTCGGCCGTCAGCGTCGTATCGGAACCATCTGCCATAACGCGAAGCCTAAGCAGACTTGCACACCGTTGGGCGAGAACCATGAACCTTTTGTGATGCCAATTACCTAAGGGTTTAAGGCTGACCACAGGTAACCTGACCGGATTTATCCGACTTGTACGGGCGAAACCACCCGGCAAACCTCCCGCAGCCGGCGCAGGTTGAGCCGATCCGACTCATGCTGAAAGTTACTCTGATGTGATGTTAAACCCGGACAACTCATCTACGAGCATGATTAGTCGGCGGTTATCCCGGTAAGCCACCGACGACAGAAACGTGAGAGCGAATCAGATCAACGCGTCGAGCGCGACGGCGACGAAGACGATCGTCAGGTACGTCGTCGACCAGTGGAACAACCGCATCGGCTTGACCGCCTCGCCGCGCGTCGCCCGGCGGCAGAGCCGGTGCGCCTCCACGATGAAGATGGCTCCCACGACCAGGGTCGGCACCCCGTAGATCGCGCTCAACCCCAGCGGCCAGACGGCCAGTGACGTCAACACGGTCAGCCACGCGAAGATCAGGATCTCGGCGTTCACCCGGCGGGTCGAGGCCACCACCGGCAGCATCGGGATGCCCGCACGGGCGTAGTCGTCCTTGTACTTCATGGCGAGCGGGTAGAAGTGCGGCATCTGCCAGAAGAAGACCACCGCGAAGAGCCCCCAGGCGGCCGGCGCCAGCGAGCCGGTGACCGCCGCCCAGCCGATCAGCACCGGCGCGGCCCCGCAGGCGCCGCCCCAGAAGGTGTTGGCCGGGGTGGAGCGCTTCAGCCACAGGGTGTAGACGAGGTCGTAGTAGGCGATCGCGGCCAGCGTCAGACCCGCGGCCAGCAGGTTCGTGAACGTCGCCATCAGGACGACCGACACCGCCGCCAACACCAGGCCGAAGACCAGAGCGCTGCGCGGTGACACGGTGTGCGCCGGCAGCGGGCGACGCTTGGTACGCCGCATCAGCTGGTCGATGTCCCGGTCGATGTAGCAGTTGAGCACGCTTGCCGCGCCGGCGGCGAGCGAGCCGCCGATGAGCACTATCGCCATCAGCCACAGCGACGGCAGCCCACCCTCGGCGAGCATCATCGCCGGAACGGTGGTGACCAGCAGAAGTTCGACGATCCGGGGCTTGGTGAGCGCCACGTACGCCGAGATGACCGCGCGTACGTCCCGCCGGGCCACCGGGCCCTCGGCCGCCCGCGCCGGATGCTGCCCGGCCGGGTTGCTCACGGGGCGCTCGGTGATCATGCTCACGGATTGCCACCTTCCGGCATCGCCATGGGGAGATCGGTTCGGCGGAGCCCGCTCGGGTCCGCACACCGACCCACACACTACGCGTCGTCGTTTTGGCTGCCCGGCCGACCCGACAACGGTGCGGGCCGTCACACCACCGGGTGCTGTCGCGCAGTCAGATCGTCACGTAGCGCACACCATGATGAGATCCCCGGGCGCACGTTTAGGCACGCTCGATAAGGTCATCGGTGAGGGTTCCGCCCATCTGCCGAGGAGCACAAACCATCGTGGCTGCCAAACGACCCGAGCACTCCGCACTGAACTGGTCCGACCTCGATCGCCGGGCTGTCGACACCGTCCGCGTGCTGGCCATGGACGCCGTGGAGAAATCCGGCAACGGCCATCCGGGCACCGCGATGAGCCTCGCGCCCGCCGCGTACCTCCTCTTCAACCGCGTGATGCGGCACAACCCGGCCGACCCGAACTGGCCCGGCCGGGACCGTTTCGTGCTCTCCGCCGGACACTCGAGCCTGACGCTCTACATCCAGCTCTTCCTGTCCGGTTACCCGCTGAGCCTGGACGATCTGAAGTCGCTGCGGCAGTGGGGCTCGCAGACTCCGGGGCACCCGGAGCACGGGCACACGCCGGGCGTGGAGACCACCACCGGCCCGCTCGGTCAGGGCCTGGGCAACGCGGTCGGCATGGCCATGGCGGCCCGCCGCGAGCGCGGCCTGTTCGATCCGGAGGCCGAGCCGGGCGCGTCGGTCTTCGACCACGACATCTGGTGCATCGCCTCGGACGGCGACATCGAGGAGGGCATCAGCCACGAGGCCAGCGCCCTCGCCGGGCACCAGCAGTTGGGCAACCTGACGCTGATCTACGACGACAACGAGATCTCCATCGAGGACGACACCCGGATCGCCAAGAGCGAGGACGTGGCCGCCCGCTACGAGGCGTACGGCTGGCACGTGCAGACCGTCGACTGGCGCAGCGGCGACGCGGACCAGGGCGACTACCACGAGGACGTCGAGGCGCTGTACGCGGCGCTGCTGGCCGCCCGGGCGGAGACCAGTCGCCCCTCCTTCATCGCGCTGCGCACCATCATCGGCTGGCCCGCGCCCAACAAGCAGAACACCGGCAAGATCCATGGTTCGGCGCTCGGCGCGGACGAGGTGAAGGCCACCAAGCGCCTCCTCGACTTCGACCCGGAGCAGACCTTCCAGGTCGACGAGAACGTGCTCGGCCACGCCCGCACGGTGATGGGTCGCGGCGCGGACGCCCAGCAGGAGTGGACCACCTCCTTCGACGCCTGGAAGGCGGCCAACCCGGAGCGCGCCGCGCTCTACGAGCGGCTGGCGGGTCGGGTGCTCCCGGACGGTTGGACCGACGCGCTGCCGGTCTTCCCGGCCGACGCCAAGGGTGTGGCCACCCGGGCCGCCTCCGGCAAGGTGCTGGAGGCCCTGGCGCCGGTGCTCCCGGAGCTGTGGGGCGGCTCCGCCGACCTGGCGGAGAGCAACAACACCACGATGAAGGGCGAGCCGTCGTTCATCCCGGCGTCACACGCCACCAAGGACTTCCCCGGCCACGAGTACGGCCGCACGCTGCACTTCGGCATCCGTGAGCACGCCATGGGCGCGATCCTCAACGGCATCGCCCTGCACGGCGGCACCCGCCCGTACGGTGGCACCTTCCTGGTGTTCAGCGACTACATGCGCCCGTCGGTGCGGCTGGCCGCGCTGATGAAGCTGCCGGTGACCTACGTGTGGACGCACGACTCGATCGGTCTCGGCGAGGACGGCCCGACCCACCAGCCGGTGGAGCACCTGACCGCGCTGCGGGCGATCCCCGGCCTGGACGTGGTCCGCCCGGCGGACGCCAACGAGACGGCCTGGGCCTGGCGGCAGGCGTTGGAGCACACCGACCGGCCCACCGCGCTGGCGTTGAGCCGGCAGCCGCTGCCGACCCTGGACCGCGACGTCCTCGGTAGCGTGGAGGGGGTGGCCAAGGGCGGTTACGTGCTGGCCGAGGCGTCCAACGGCAAGCCCCAGGTGATCATCGTCGGCACCGGCTCCGAGGTGCAGCTCTGCCTGACCGCCCGGGAGCGGCTGGAGGCCGACGGCACCCCGACCCGGGTGGTCTCGATGCCCTGCCAGGAGTGGTTCTACGAGCAGGATGAGGCCTACCGGGAGTCGGTTCTGCCACGCGGGGTAAAGGCACGGGTGAGCGTGGAGGCGGGCATCGCGATGTCGTGGCGCGCCATCGTCGGTGACCTGGGCGAGAGCGTGAGCCTGGAGCACTACGGGGCGAGCGCTCCGCACACCGTGCTCTTCGAGCAGTTCGGGTTCACCCCCGACCGGATCGTGGCGGCGGCGCACGCCTCGCTGGCTCGGGTGGGCGACATCACCGGTTTCACGACCGGCAACTGAGGGAGCGTGGACGGCATGACCGACAAGTTGAATGAGCTGACCGCCGCGGGCGTGGCGGTCTGGCTCGACGACCTTTCCCGGGTGCGGTTGAGCTCAGGCGGGCTGGACCAGCTCCGCCGGGAGAAGCACGTCGCCGGGGTCACCACCAACCCGACGATCTTCGCCAAGGCGCTGAGCGATGCCGACGAGTACAACTGGCAGCTGCGTGACCTCGCCACCCGTGGGGTGGACGTCGAGGAGGCCGTGCGCATGCTCACCACGTACGACGTGCGGTGGGCCTGCGACGTGATGCGCCCGTCGTACGACGGCAGCGACGGTGTCGACGGCCGGGTCTCGATCGAGGTCGACCCGCGCAGCGCGCACGACGCGGACAAGACGGTCGCCGAGGCCAAGGCGCTGTGGTGGCTGGTCGACCGGCCCAACCTCTTCATCAAGATCCCGGCGACCGAGGAGGGCCTGTCGGCGATCACCGACACGCTCGCCGAGGGGATCAGCGTCAACGTGACGTTGATCTTCGGGCTGGACCGCTACTCGGCGGTCATGGAGGCGTTCCTGGCCGGTCTGGAGCAGGCCAAGGCGAACGGTCACGACCTGTCCACGATCGGCTCGGTGGCGTCGTTCTTCGTCTCCCGGGTCGACTCGGAGGTCGACAAGAGGCTGGAGAAGATCGGCTCGGACCAGGCGAAGGCGCTGCGCGGCAAGGCCGCCGTCGCCAACGCGCAGCTCGCGTACGAGCGCTACACCGAGGTCTTCTCCTCGGACCGCTGGAAGGCGCTCGAGGCCGCCGGGGCGCACCCGCAGCGGCCGCTGTGGGCGTCCACCTCCACGAAGAACCCGGACTACCGCGACGTCATCTACGTCGAGGAGCTGATCGCCGCCGGCACCGTCAACACCATGCCGGAGTCGGTCATCCACGCGTACGCCGATCACGGCGAGACCCGGGGCGACACCGTCACCGGCTCGTACGACGCGGCTCGGCAGGTCTTCGCGGACCTGGAGTCGGTCGGGATCGACATGTCCGACGTGATCGCCACCCTGGAGCGCGAGGGCGTGGAGAAGTTCGAGGTCAGCTGGCAGGAGCTGCTCGACGGCGTGCGCAAGTCGCTGGACGCGGCGAAGCAGGGCACCGGAGCCCCGAACAAGGCGGCCACCGGCAACGCGCAGGCCGCCCAGAAGGCCGGTGGGGCATGAGCGAGCGAATCGGCGGGCACGGCACGCGGCGGAGCGGAGTGACGGCATGAGTGACCTGCTCGCGGGACCGGTAGAGGCGGCCGCCGGGCTGGCCGTGTACGGCGCGGACGCGGTCGACAAGACCGCGCCGGCGTCTACCCGGGACGCGCTGGTCAAGGCCGGTGTGCCGGGCAGGCTGGCCGGCAAGGACGCCAGCCTGTGGGGTCCGGACGCCGAGGCGGAGGCGAAGATCCGGCTGGGCTGGGTGGACACCCACCAGCGCAGCCGGGAGCTGCTGGCGCAGTTGGCCGAGCTGAAGGCCGAGCTGACCGACCTCGACCACGTGGTGCTCGCCGGCATGGGTGGCTCGTCGCTGGCCCCCGAGGTGATCACCCGGACGCTCGGTCGTCCGCTGACCGTGCTGGACACCACCGACCCGGGCCAGGTCCGGGCGGCGCTCGGCGACCGGTTGGAGCGCACCGTCGTGGTGGTGGCCAGCAAGTCCGGCTCCACCGTCGAGACCGACAGCCACCGGCGCGCGTACTGGCAGGCGTTCCTGGACGCCGGGATGACCGAGGCGGAGGCCGGCCGGCACTTCGTCGTCGTCACCGACCCGGGTTCGCCGCTGGAGCAGACCGCGACCGAGATGGGCGCGTTCACCGTGCTCGCCGACCCGAACGTGGGCGGCCGCTACTCCGCGCTCACCGCGTTCGGCCTGGTGCCCTCGGCGCTGGCCGGGGTCGACGTGTCGGAGCTGCTCGACCAGGCCGACGCGCTGGCCGCGTCGCTCGGCGCGGACCGGGACAACCCGGCGCTGGCGCTGGGCGCCGCCCTGGGCGCCGCCGCCACCCTGGCCCGGGACAAGGTCGCCCTGGTCTCCGACGGCACCGGCATCGACGGGCTCGGCGACTGGGCCGAGCAGTTGATCGCCGAGTCGACCGGCAAGGCCGGAGTGGGCATCCTCCCGGTGGTGGTGGAGTCGCCACAGAGCCCCGGCGCCACCGGCGCGGACGTGCTGACGGTCAGCTACGGCGGCGCGCTGGCCGCCGGGGAGATGCCCGGCGGCGGCGCCAACCCGGACGTGGCCGTCAACGGCCCGCTCGGCGCGCAGTTCCTGGCCTGGGAGTACGCCACCGCGGTGGCCGGCGTGGTGCTCGGCATCGACCCGTTCAACCAGCCGAACGTCACCGAGTCCAAGGAGAACACCAACAAGATCCTGGCCTCGGGCCTGCCGGCGGAGACGCCGTCGTTCACCGAGGGCGCGATCGAGGTGTACGCCCCGCAGGGCGCTCCGGCAGACCTGGTCGGCGTGCTGCGCTGGCTGCTCGACGGGCTGGGCGACGACGGCTACCTCGCGGTGATGGCGTACCTCGACCGGTTCGCCGACGCCGACACGGCCCGGCTGCGGTCGCTGCTGGCCGAGGCGGGCGGGCGTCCGGTCACCTTCGGCTGGGGCCCGCGGTTCCTGCACTCGACCGGCCAGTACCACAAGGGCGGGCCGCAGGTGGGCAGCTACCTCCAGGTGACCGGCGCGGTCGCCGAGGACCTGGAGGTGCCGGGCAAGCCGTACACCTTCGGCACCCTCCAGGCGGCGCAGGCCGCCGGCGACCGTCAGGCCCTCGCCGGTCGGGAGCGCCCGGTGCTGCGCCTGCACCTGACGGACCGGACCGCCGGCGTCGCCCAACTGCTCGACGCGGCCGGTCAGCTCCGGGCCTGAGGATGAACGACGTGAGTGAAGCGGAGCGAGGAGGCGACTCGGTGAACCCGCTGCGCGACCCACAGGACCGCCGGTTGCCCCGGATCCCGGAGCCGTGTGCTCTGGTGATCTTCGGGGTGACCGGCGACCTGGCCCGCAAGAAGCTGCTTCCGGCGGTCTACGACCTGGCCAACCGGGGGCTGCTGCCGCCCGGGTTCGTGGTGCTCGGTTTCGCGCGCCGCGACTGGGGCGACGGCGACTTCGAGACGTTGGCCTGCGAGGCGGCCCGCAAGCACGCCCGTACCCCGTGGCGGGACGAGGTGTGGGCGCGGCTGGCCGGCAACATCAAGTTCGTCGGCGGGTCGTTCGACGACGACGCGGCGTTCGACACGCTCGCCGAGACGCTCGACGACCTGCGGCAGACCCACGGCATCGCCGGCAACGCCGCGTTCTATTTCTCCATCCCGCCGGCCGCGTTCCCGGTCGTGCTCAAGCAGCTGGCCCGCACCGGCATGGCGGACAACAACAAGTCCGGCGGCTGGCGCCGGGTCGTGGTGGAGAAGCCGTTCGGTAGCGACCTGCCGTCGGCGAAGGCGCTCAACGACCTCGTCGACGACGTGTTCACCCGGCAGGACGTCTTCCGGATCGACCACTACCTGGGCAAGGAGACGGTCCAGAACATCCTCGCCCTGCGGTTCGCCAACAACCTGTTCGAACCGTTGTGGAACTCGAAGTACGTCGACTCGGTGCAGATCACCATGGCCGAGGACGTCGGCATCGGCACCCGGGCCGGTTTCTACGACACCGTGGGGACCGCCCGCGACGTCCTGCAGAACCACCTGCTGCAACTCCTCGCCCTGGTGGCGATGGAGGAGCCGACCAGCTTCGACGCCGACGAGATCCGGGCCGAGAAGCTGAAGGTGCTCAAGGCCATCACCCTGCCCAGGGACGTCGCGCGGGACACCGTTCGGGGGCAGTACCTGCCGGGCTGGGTCGGCGGCGAGCGCGCCGTCGGCTACCGGGAGGAGCAGGACGTCCCACCCGACTCCACCACCGAGACGTACGTGGCGGTGCGGCTGGGCATCCAGAACCGCCGGTGGGCGGAGGTACCGTTCTACATCCGGGCCGGTAAGCGCCTGCCCCGGCGGGTCACCGAGGTCGCCATCATCTTCAAGAAGGCGCCGCACCTGCCGTTCAACGACGCCGACATGGAGTCGCTGGGCAACAACCAACTGGTCATCCGGGTGCAGCCGGACGAGGGCGTGGTGCTCAAGTTCGGCTCGAAGGTGCCGGGCACCACGATGGAGGTCCGCGACATCGCGATGGACTTCCAGTACGGCGAGGCGTTCACCGAGTCCAGCCCGGAGGCGTACGAGCGGCTGGTGCTGGACGTGCTGATCGGCGATCGCACGCTGTTCCCGGACGCGGCCGAGGTCGAGCAGAGCTGGCAGGTGATCGACCCGCTGGAGCACGCGTGGGCGGGCACCACGCCGGAGCCGTACCGGGCCGGCGAGTGGGGGCCCCGGGCCTCCGACGAGATGCTGGCCCGCGAGGGCCGCGCTTGGAGACGAGCATGATCGGGCTGTGGGACACCACCGGCAACGAGGTGGTCAAGGCGCTCGCCGCCGAGCGGCGCAGCGCCGGTGGGGTGGCCAGCGGCATGGCGCTCACCCTCATCGTGGTGGTGGACGAGAAGCGGGTCCGGGAGGCGGAGGCGGCGGCGACGATCGCCGCCGCCGCCCACCCGTGCCGGCTGCTGGTGGTGGTGCGCTCCGACATCGAGCGGGACCGCAACCGGCTGGACGCCGAGATCGTGGTCGGTGGCCGGCTCGGCCCGTGCGAGGCGGTGGTCACCCGGATGTACGGCCGGCTGGCCCTGCACGCCGAGTCGGTGGTGCTGCCGCTGCTGGTCCCGGACGTCCCGGTGGTCACCTGGTGGCACGGTGAGCCGCCGGCGGAGATCGCCACCGACTTCCTGGGTGTGGTCGCCGACCGGAGGATCACCGACGCCGCGCAGGCCGCCGACCCGGTGGAGGCGCTGCGACAGCGGGCCCGGGACTACGCCCCCGGCGACACCGACCTGGCGTGGACCCGGATCACCCCGTGGCGCACCCTGGTCGCGGGCGCGTTCGACACCACGAGCGCCCAGGTCACCGAGGCGACGGTGGTAGCGCCGCCGACCGACCCGACGGCGACGCTGATGATCGGTTGGCTGTCCAGCCGGCTCGGCATCACCCCCCGCCGGGTGGACAGCACCGACGCACCCCGCATGCGCGAGGTGCAGCTGAGCTGCGCCAACGGCGACCAGCTCACGCTGACCCGGGAGGAGAGCCTGGCGGTGTTCCGGCGGACCGGCCAGGACGACCGCACCCTGCCCCTGGTCCGCCGCCCGCTCGGCGACGAACTGGCCGAGGAGCTGCGCCGGTTGGACGCCGACCAGGTGTACGCGGAGGCGTTGGGCGCGACGGTCGGGCTGCGTGGGCTGGAACAACGGCCCGCACAGCGGGTCCACGTCTGGAAGGATCCGGCCACCGCACAGCGCGCCGAGGCCGGCGTCACGGCGCACTCCGGCACCAGCGGCGAGGTCTGAGCCCGTACCGGGTTCGCGCACCAACCGCCCACCCCCTCGGGCACCCCGTCCGGGCACGACGCGACAGCGACCGCCGAGCGGTCGGGAAACGAAGGCGCAATCAATGAGTGAGGCGAGTGTCGCCGTACACGCCGACGCCGACCTGCTGGCGCAGGCCGTGGCCGCCCGGTTGCTGGTGAAGCTGCTCGACGCCCAGTCCGACCGGGGCGAGGCCTCGGTGGTGCTCACCGGCGGCCGGGTCGCCGCGGCCGTCTACCGGGCGGTGGCGGCGCTGCCGGCCCGGGACGCGGTGGACTGGTCCCGGGTCGACGTGTGGTGGGGCGACGAGCGGTTCCTGCCGGCCGGTGACCCGGACCGCAACGAGACGCAGGCCCGGTCCGCCCTGCTGGACGTGGTGCCGCTGGACCCGGCCCGGGTGCACCCGATGCCGGCCTCGGACGGCCCGGCCGGCGACGACCCCGAGGTGGCCGCGGCGGCGTACGCGGACGAGCTGCTGCGCGCCGCCGGCCCGGGGCACGGCACGCTGCCGCACTTCGACGTGCTGATGTTGGGCGTCGGCGAGGACGGGCACGTCGCCTCGGTCTTCCCCGAGCACCCCGTGCACTACGACACGCGACCGTGCAGCGCGGTGCGGGGCAGCCCGAAGCCGCCGCCGACGCGGACCACCCTCACCCTGCCGGCGATCAACACCGCCGAGGAGGTCTGGTTGGTCGCGGCCGGCGCCGACAAGGCGCACGCGGTGGGTATGGCGCTGGCCGGCGCCGGGCCGGTGCAGCTACCGGCGGCCGGGGTGCACGGCGTGGCCCGCACCCGCTGGCTCCTGGACCGGGCGGCGGCGA
The DNA here is from genome assembly GCF_029626235.1 of Micromonospora sp. WMMD1120. NCBI lineage: Bacteria > Bacillati > Actinomycetota > Actinomycetes > Micromonosporales > Micromonosporaceae > Micromonospora > Micromonospora sp. WMMD1120. The sequence goes on from NZ_JARUBO010000005.1 coordinate 15,363, forward strand.
CCGACGTGCCGGCCCGGCTGCGCAGCCTCCGCTGAGCGCGGGCTGCCCCACCCGCCGCGTGGCGGCCCGCTGACCTGCTCGGCCGGCCGCGCTGCGCTACTCGCCCCGGCGACGACGCAGCGCGGCCAGCGCCTCGTTCAGCAACGCCTCGCCCTCCTCGGCGGTGCGCCGCTCCTTGACGTACGCCAGATGGCTCTTGTACGGCTCGGCGCGGACGCGGCCCGGCGGGTTCTGCGCGTCCGGCCCGGCGGGTAGGCCGCAGCGGGGGCAGTCCCACAGGCTCGGCGGCACGGCGTCCGCGGCGATCCGGATGTCGACCTGGTGGTCGTTACGGCACCAGTAGGTGACGTTCTTGCGCGGCGCGGGTTGGTGCCGCTCGTCCGGGCGCATGGGCGCGGACCCGACCCGGGCGCCCCTGATGATGTTGCCACTCGGCACGGCTGCTCGCTCCTGTCGTCGGAGGGGACCCGCCGACTTCGGGGGTGGAGCGGCGGGCGACGCGGTGCAGCGGAGAAAAGTCTGCGCGCGGCCCGTCGAGTGACGGACCGCGCGCAGATTGTACGACTTGACGAGCCTGCTCAGGCGCCGCTGTTCATCTGGAGGCGTAGCCAGAGCCCGAGCCCGACGATCGCGGCGAACCAGACGACGCTCACCAGGACGGTGTAGCGGTCCAGGTTCTTCTCCGCGACCGAGGAGCCGGCGAGGCTGGAGCTGACGCCACCACCGAACATGCTCGACAGACCGCCACCCTTGCCGCGGTGCAGCAGGATCAGCAGCGTGAGCAGAATGCTCGTGATGACCAGCAACACGATCAACGTGTATGCGAACCAGATCGGCATGGCTGGGGTCAGTTCCTCTCGTAGCGATCCTCGCCCGGTCTGATCGGGCACGGTGGCACCGACCGGCGGACGGGCGGTGTCAAGGATACCGAGCGATCAGCGAACGAGGTGCTCCGGGAACCTGCAGATCTGCGCGAATTCCTCCGCGTCCAGGCTGGCGCCCCCCACCAGGCCCCCGTCCACGTCCGGCTGGGCCATGATCGAGGCGACGTTCGACGCCTTGACCGAGCCGCCGTAGAGGACGCGTACCTGGTCGGCGGTCTCCTGGTCGAAGCGTTCCGCCAGTCGCTGCCGGACCGCCCCGCACACCTCCTGGGCGTCCTCCGGGGTCGCGGTCTTGCCCGTGCCGATCGCCCAGACCGGCTCGTACGCGATCACGACCTGCCGCACCTGCTCGGGGGTGAGCCCGGCGAGGCCACCGTCGAGCTGGTCGGAGCAGTGCGCCACGTGGGTGCCCTGCTCGCGGACGTCCAGCCCCTCCCCCACGCAGAGGATCGGCGTCAGGCCGTGCGTCAGCGCCGCCTTGACCTTGGCGTTGACGAGCGCGTCGTCCTCGTGGTGGTAGGCCCGCCGCTCGGAGTGCCCGACCACGACGTACGTGCAGCCCAGCTTGGCCAGCAGCGGGCCGGAGATGTCCCCGGTGTACGCGCCGGACGCGTGCGGGGAGAGGTCCTGCCCGCCGTAGCCGATCAGCAGCTTGTCCCCGTCCACGGCGGTCTGCACGGTGCGCAGGTCGGTGAAGGGGGGCAGCACGACCGTCTCGACGTCGGTCAGCTGCTTCTCGGTGAGGCTCGCCGCCAGCTTCTGCACCAGCAGGTTGGCCTCGAGGTGGTTGAGGTTCATCTTCCAGTTGCCGGCCATCAGCGGCCGGCGGGTGGTGCTCGCCATGTTCATTTCTCCAGGGCCGCGATGCCGGGGAGGGTCTTGCCCTCGAGGTATTCCAGGGAGGCGCCACCGCCGGTGGAGATGTGCCCGAAGGACGACTCGTCCAACCCGAGGGCACGGACCGCCGCCGCGCTGTCACCGCCACCGACGACGCTGAACGCGTCGGCCTTGGTGATCGCCTCGGCGACCCCCCGGGTGCCCGCCGCGAAGGCCGGCATCTCGAACACGCCCATCGGCCCGTTCCAGAAGATGGTCTTCGCCTGGGACAGCGCGGCGCTGAAGCCGGCCACCGTCTCCGGGCCGACGTCCAGGCCGAGCCGGTGGCTCGGGATGCCGTCGACGCGGACCGTGTCGTGCGCGGCGTCCGGGGCGAACGCGTCCGCCACCACCACGTCGACCGGAAGCATGATCTTGCCGCCGGAGCGCTCCAGCAGGTTGCGGCAGGTCTCGACCATGTCCTTCTCCAGCAGCGAGGTGCCCACCTCCAGGCCCTGGGCCTTGAGGAAGGTGAAGCACATGCCACCGCCGATGAGCAGCCGGTCCACGGTGGGCAGCAGCGCCTCGATCACCGCGAGCTTGTCGGACACCTTCGACCCGCCGAGCACCACCACGTACGGTCGCTCCGGGTCGCCGGTCAGCTTCGACAGCACCTCGACCTCGCGCAGCACCAGTCGGCCCGCGACGTGCGGCAGCCGCGCCGGCACGTCGAAGACGCTCGCGTGCTTGCGGTGCACCGCGCCGAACGCGTCGTCCACGTACGCGTCGCCGAACGCGGCGAGCTGGTCGGCGAAGGCGCCCCGCTCGGCTTCGTCCTTACTGGTCTCGCCCGCGTTGAAGCGCAGGTTCTCCAGCAGGGCAACCTGACCGTCGGCCAGGTCGGCGACGGTGGCGCGGGCCGACTCGCCGACGGTGTCGGTGGCGAAGCGCACCGGCGCTCCGAGCAGCTCACCGAGCCGCCCGGCGACCGGGCTGAGGCTGAACTGCGGGTCCGGCGCGCCCTTCGGGCGGCCCAGGTGCGAGCAGACGACCACCTTCGCGCCGGCCTCAACCAACGCGCCGAGGGTCGGCAGCACCGCGCGGATGCGGCCGTCATCAGTGATCGCACCGGTCTGCTTGTCGAGCGGGACGTTCAGGTCGGCGCGCACCAGCACGCGCCGACCCGACACCCCCTCGGCGAGCAGGTCGTCGAGGGTCCGGATGCTCACAGTGAGCTACCGACCAGCTTGACCAGGTCGACGAGGCGGTTGGAGTAGCCCCACTCGTTGTCGTACCAGCCGACGACCTTGACCTGGTTGCCGATCACCTTGGTCAGCGGCGCGTCGAAGATGCACGACGCCGGGTCGGTGACGATGTCGGCGGAGACGATCGGGTCCTCGTTGTAGACCAGGATGCCCTTGAGCGGGCCGTCCGCGGCGGCCTTCAGCGCGGCGTTGACCTCGTCGACGGTGGTCTCGCGGCCGACCTCGACGGTCAGGTCGGTGGCCGAGCCGGTCGGGATCGGCACCCGCAGCGCGTACCCGTCGAGCTTGCCCTTCAGCTCCGGCAGGACCAGGCCGATGGCCTTCGCGGCGCCGGTGGAGGTCGGCACGATGTTCAGCGCGGCGGCGCGGGCCCGGCGCAGGTCCTTGTGCGGCGCGTCCTGGAGGTTCTGGTCCTGGGTGTACGCGTGGATCGTGGTCATCAGACCCTTGGTGATGCCGAACGTGTCCTGCAGGACCTTCGCCATCGGGGCCAGGCAGTTGGTGGTGCACGAGGCGTTGGAGATGATCGTGTGCTTCGCCGGGTCGTACTGGTCGTGGTTCACGCCCATGACGACGGTGACGTCCTCGTTCTTCGCCGGGGCGGAGATGATGACCTTCTTGGCCCCGCCGTCGACGTGCGCCTTGGCCTTGGTGGCGTCGGTGAAGAAGCCGGTCGACTCGATGACGACGTCCGCGCCGACCTCGCCCCACGGCAGCGCCGCCGGGTCCTTCTCGGCGTACGCCTTGATGGTCTTGCCACCGACGGTGATCTCGTCGGCGGTGGCCTTGACCTCGTACGGCAGACGACCCAGGATGCTGTCGTACTTGAGCAGGTGGGCGAGCGTGCCGTTGTCGGTCAGGTCGTTGACCGCCACGACCTCGATGTCGGCGTCGGACGCCAGCACTGCCCGGAAGAAGTTACGGCCGATTCGGCCAAAGCCGTTGATGCCAACCCGGATGGTCACAGGTCCCATCTCCTCGCGTTCTGGTCCGCCGGCTTCTCAGAACGGTCCGGCGGGAATGGTGTGCGCCGACCGTTTGGAGCCGGCCGTCGACGGTTCATCTCGGCCACCCCGCCGCGCGGTCTGAGGACCTGACCGCCCGAGGCGGTGGGCACGACGAGAAGTGCCGGTGTCGGCCCCCTTGCCGTACTCAGCGACCCTATCCGAGCGTGCGAGACCACGCTGCGCCGGGGCGTGCTCCCGGGCGCACCGTACGGCCCCACCGTCCTATCAGACCACGAGCATGTCGGGCGTGACTGCCGCTTCGGTATCCGGGATGCCGAGGTCCCGGGCGCGCTTGTCGGCGAGCGCCAGGAGCCGGCGGATCCGGCCGGCGATGGCGTCCTTGGTCAGCGGGGGGTCGGCCAGCGCGCCCAACTCCTCCAGCGACGCCTGGCGGTGCTCCAGGCGCAGCCGCCCGGCGTCGGTCAGGTGGTTGGGCGCCTCGTCGGCGAGGATCTCCAGGGCGCGGGTGACCCGGGCGGCGGCGGCGACCGCGGCGCGCGCCGAGCGGCGCAGGTTGGCGTCGTCGAAGTTGGCGAGCCGGTTGGCGGTGGCGCGCACCTCGCGGCGGACCCGGCGTTCCTCCCAGGCCAGCACGCTGGAGTGCGCGCCGATGCGGGTGAGCAGTGCGGCGATGGCGTCACCGTCCTTGACGACCACCCGGTCCACCCCGCGTACCTCGCGGTTCTTGGCGGTGATGCCGATGCGGCGGGCCGCGCCGACCAGCGCCAGCGCGGACTCGGGCCCCGGGCAGGTGATCTCCAGCGCGCTGGAGCGGCCGGGTTCGGTGAGCGAGCCGTGTGCCATGAACGCGCCCCGCCACGCGGAGACCGCGCAGCAGACGTTCGCCGCCACCACGTGCGGGGGCAGCCCGCGCACCGGGCGGCCCCGCACGTCGAGCAGGCCGGTCTGCCGGGCGAGGGCCTCGCCGTCCTTGACCACGCGCACGATGAAGTGGCTGCCCTTGCGCAGCCCGCCGGAGGCCAGAACGTGGATCTCGCTCGGGTAGCCGTAGACCTCGGCGATCTCCCGCCGCAGCCGTCGGGCCACCGCCCCGGTGTCCAGCTCGGCCTCCACCACCACCCGACCGGAGACGATGTGCAGCCCGCCCGCGAAGCGCAGCAGCGCGGCCATCTCCGCGCGCCGACAGCAGGGCTTGGGCACGTCGACCCGACTCAGCTCGTCCTTGACCGCGGCCGTCATCGCCATTGTGCGTCCCCTCACGGACCTGTTCCGGCGTGTCGCCGGAGATTACGTACGTGTCTAACGATCGGAGCCCAGGACAGGCACCAGCGCGGCGCCCAGGGCAGCGGGATCATGGCGGGGAGTGCCGTCGATGACCGCGACGGGGGCGAGGACCAGGCGGGCGCCCAGCGATTCTGCCGCACGTTCGACCGGTTCGGGGTCACCCACCGCCTTGGCGTCGGCGAGCACGAGATCCACCTTGAGTTCGGGCAAATACCAGTGCAGGGCCGCTAGGTGGTCGGCGACGGAGAGCCCGAGGGTCTCCTTCTCCGCGGCGAGGTTGAGCGTGACCAGCCTCCGGGCCGAGGTGGACACGATCGCGTCGGCGAGCTGCGGCACCAGCAGGTGTGGCAGCACGCTCGTGTACCAACTCCCCGGTCCGAAGATCAACCAGTCCGCCGCGCGGATGGCCTCGATGGCCTCGGCGCAGGCCGGCGGGGCGCTCGGGGTGAGTCGCAGCGACTCGACCCGACCCGTGGTGACCGCCACCTGGTGTTGACCGCGCACGGTGCGCACCTCGTCCGGGGCGGCCGGGTCGGCGCCGCGGACCCGGGCCTCGATGCCGACCGGCTGGCGGGACATCGGCAACACCCGGCCCACCGCGCCGAGCATCGCGCCGGCGTGCTCCAGCGCGGCCACCGGGTCGCCGAGCAGCTCCATCAGGCCGCAGAGCACCAGGTTGCCCACCGCGTGCCCGGTCAGCCCGTCGCCGCCGGCCGACGCGCCGTCGGTGCCACGCGGGCCAGCCCCGTCGGTCCCGCGCGGGCCGCCGCCGGACCGGTCCGGGTCGTCGCCGGCAGCCGGGGCCGCGTCGACCGCCCCCGTTGCGGGTACGCCCGCCGGCACGGCGGCGAAGCGGTGCTGGAACAGCCCGGCGCTGCGCCGGGTGGCCGGATGGTCCCCCGCCAAGGCCACCAGCGCCTGCCGCAGGTCACCCGGGGGCAGTCCACCCCGCTCGGCGCGGAGCCGACCGCTGGACCCCCCGTCGTCGCCCACCGTCACCACGGCGGTGATGTCGAGGTCGAGTTCGGGGGCGCAATGGCGCAGCGCGCGCAGGGAGGCGGACAGCCCGTGCCCGCCGCCGAACGCCACGACCCGCCGGGACGTCATTCCCGCCCCAGGTCGCGGTGCTGGGCGTTGGCCGCCAGGCCGGAGTGGCGCAGCCGGCTGGCCAGCTCCTCGGCGATGGCCACGCTGCGATGCTTGCCACCGGTGCAGCCGACCGCGACGGTGAGGTAGCGCTTGCCCTCCCGCTCGAATCCGGTGGTGGTGGCGTTGACCAGGTCGGCGTACGAGGCGACGAAGGCGTCCGCGCCCTCCTGACCCAGCACGTACGCGCTGACCGCCTCCTCCCGTCCGGTGTGCTCGCGCAGCTCCGGCACCCAGTACGGGTTCGGCAGGAAACGGGCGTCCAGCACGAAGTCGGCGTCCGGCGGCAGGCCGTACTTGAAGCCGAAGGACAGCACAGTCACCCGCAGCCGCCGGGCGTCCTCGCCGCCGAACAGCTCCTCGATGCGCCGCCGGAGCTGGTTGACGTTCAGGTGGCTGGTGTCGATGATCACGTCGGCCTGGTCGCGCGCCTCCTCCAGCAGGCCACGCTCCACGGCGATGCCGTCGGCCAGCCGCCCGTCGCCCTGGAGCGGGTGCGAACGGCGGACGCTCTCGAACCGCCGGATCAGCACCTCGTCATCGGCGTCGACGAACACCACCCGGGGTGAGAACCCGCGGTCCCGCAGTTCTCGGATGGCTCCGGCCAGATCGGTGAAGAAGGCCCGCGACCGGACATCCAGCACCATCGCCGTACGCCGGGCCGCTCCGCCGGCCTTGAACGCCAGCTCGGCCATGTCCAGCATCAGTGCCTGCGGCAGGTTGTCGACCACGTAGTAACCGACGTTCTCCAACGCCCGGGCGACGGTGCTACGGCCACCCCCGGAGACGCCGGTGACCACCACGAGAGTGGTCTCCGACTCGGTCGCCACCTGCCCGTCGCCGACAGCCCGGTCGTCCATCCGGTCACCGGACGTGCGCGCCTCGCTCACCCGTACCCCCAAGCCGTGGCGCCGCGGCCGCCATCGGCCGCGATTGGTCAATCAGCGACTCTATCCCGCCACCAGGCCGTGGCCGGGCACCCGTGGCCGGACGGGGGCAACCGTCACGCTCCCGACAGTCGGCGCACTTGATGACGATCAGTAATCGTCTATACGCTTCGTGTGATCACCGCAGGTCACGGTCGACTTTTGGAGGGTGCGATGCACGACCTGGCGGACAAGAACAAGTACGTCGGCTTCCTGTTCATGCGAATCAGCCCCGAGTACTTCGCCCTCGGCCGCGAGGGCATCCACGAGATCTCCGCCGAGCACGCCCGCGACCTGGGCCGGTTCGCCAAGCAGCTCACCCACGTCGTGACGACCGGGGTGAACGGCACCTACGACCAGGTCACCATCGTCGAGGGCGACACCCTGGAGGAGATCAACGCGGCGGCAACCGCGTTCCGGATGGGCAACAAGGCCCGCTACATCGAGATCGTCGACATCGTGGTCGGGATGAAGGCCCCGCCGCGCGGGCTGGCCAACCGGTCCAGCCAGCCCGGCTGACCGCCCCGCCCGGCGTACCCGACCGCACGGGTGCGCCGGGCGGGCGCTGTCGGGGTGGGCTCGTAGACTCCCCGGATGGCCTCTCCCACCGACCTGCGTGCCGCCTCCGGCGCCCTCGATGCGCTGCGCCGGGTGTTCGGCTACGACGCGTTCCGAGGGTTCCAGCAGGACGTGATCGACCACGTGGTCGCCGGCGGTGACGCGTTGGTGCTGATGCCCACCGGTGGTGGCAAGTCGCTGTGCTATCAGATCCCCGCGCTGGTCCGCGACGGGGTCGCCGTCGTCGTGTCCCCGCTGATCGCGCTCATGCAGGACCAGGTCGACGCCCTGACGGCGGTCGGCGTCCGCGCCGGTTTCCTCAACTCCACCCAGAGCCTGGACGCCCGGCGCCGGGTGGAGGCCGCCTTCGTCGCCGGTGAACTGGACCTGCTCTACCTGGCTCCGGAAGGGCTCGGCGTCCGGTCCACCCTCGCCCTGCTGGACAGGGGGCGCATCGCCCTGTTCGCGATCGACGAGGCGCACTGCGTGTCCCAGTGGGGGCACGACTTCCGCCCCGACTACCTGGCGCTGTCGATGCTGCACGAACGGTGGCCCGACGTGCCCCGCATCGCGCTGACCGCCACCGCCACCAGCGCCACCCGCACCGAGATCGCCAGCCGGCTCAAGCTCGACGACGCCCGGCACTTCGTGGCCAGCTTCGACCGGCCCAACATCCAGTACCGGATCGTGCCCAAGCGGGAACCGCGCAAGCAACTGCTGTCCCTGCTGCGCGACGAGCACCCGGGCGACGCCGGCATCGTCTACTGCCTGTCCCGCGCCTCGGTGGACAAGACGGCGGAGTTCCTCACCGCCAACGGCATCCCCGCGCTGCCCTACCACGCCGGGCTGGACGCGGGCACCCGCGCCGCCAACCAGCAGCGCTTCCTGCGCGAGGACGGCCTGGTCATGGTGGCCACCATCGCCTTCGGCATGGGCATCGACAAGCCCGACGTGCGGTTCGTGGCCCACCTCGACCTGCCCAAGTCGGTCGAGGGCTACTACCAGGAGACCGGCCGCGCCGGGCGGGACGGCCTGCCGTCCACCGCCTGGCTGGCGTACGGCCTGCAGGACGTGGTCCAGCAGCGCAAGATGATCGACACCTCCGACGGCGACCTGGCCCACCGCCGCAACCTCGCCGCGCACCTGGACGCGATGCTCGCCCTCTGCGAGACGGTGCGCTGCCGCCGGGTCCAGATGCTCGAATACTTCGGCGAGACCACGGCGACCGCCTGCGGCAACTGCGACACCTGCCTCACCCCGCCGGAGTCCTGGGACGGCACCGTCGCCGCGCAGAAGTTGCTGTCCACCGTCTTCCGCCTGGACCGCGAACGCAACCAGCGGTTCGGTGCCGGGCACTGCATCGACATCCTGCTCGGCAAGCAGACCGACAAGATCAGCCAGTACGGCCACGACTCGCTCACCGTCTTCGGCATCGGCGCCGAGCTGAGCGAGGCGGAGTGGCGCGGCGTGGTCCGGCAGCTCCTCGCCGAAGGGCTGCTCGCTGTCGAGGGCGACTACGGCACGCTGGCGCTCACCGACGCGAGCGCCGACGTCCTCGGTCGCCGCCGCACCGTCACCATGCGCCGCGAGCCGGAGAAGCCGGCATCGAGCCGCTCGTCCAAGCCGCGCGGCGCGTCCACCGTCGTGGCCGAGCTGACCCCGGCCGCCGCGTCCGTCTTCGAGCGGCTGCGCGGCTGGCGGGCGGCCACCGCCAAGGAGCAGGGCGTCCCCGCGTACGTGATCTTCCACGACGCCACGCTGCGCCAGATCGCCAGCGACGCGCCGAGCACGCTCGCCGAGCTGTCCCGCGTCAGCGGTGTGGGCGAGAACAAGCTCGCCAAGTACGGCGACCAGATCCTGGCCGTCCTCTCCGAGTGACCACGTGCCGAAGGGCCGGGCCCCGGGTGGGGTCCGGCCCTTCCTTCGTGGTGGTGCTTAGCTGGTGGCGTAGCCGCGGGTGGCGATCCAGTCGGCGAGGTGCTCGACGGTGATCTGGTAGGAGGCGGTGTCCGGGTCGGCGGAGTCGGCGATCGTGACGACGTTGCCGTTGTCGCGGTAGCCGGTGACGCTGATGTAGTGCCCGCCCTCGAACGAGTGCGTGTTGCCGTCGGTGTCGGTGGTGGTGCCGGCGATGTTGGCCACCACAGCCCGACCGTCGTCGACGGTCTTGACGATGTCGGCGCGCAGCGTGTCGGTCTGCGCCGCGTCGGCGTCGGGCTTGCTGATCTCGACCGAGTGGTACGCGTCGGCCTTACCGGTCTCCTTGTTCAACACCGGCGTGATGTCGTTGATCGAGTTCGTGCCGGCCTCGGTCGTGCCCATCTCCTTGGCCATCGCGTCCACGCTGATGTCCTTGCCCTGCACACTCAGCGCGTTACGGGCAGCGGCCGGGCCGCAGTAGTAGAAGTTCGGCTGCGCCTCGTAGCGCACGCCGAGCTGACGCTCACCATGCCCCTGACGGTCGGCGACCGTCTGGGTGGTGGGCCTGGCGGTGCTCTGCGCGGCGAACGCGGTCGTGACGGGGCCGACGATGGCCCCACCGGTGAACGCGAGACCGGCAGCGGTCAGAGCGGTCCTACGAATCAGATCGGTACGCATGATGGCGTGCTCCTCTGCTTCATTCGGGGGAAAGAACCCGCACGCTGTGATCGGGGGGGCGTGCGGGGGAAGATCGGTGCTGGCGCCCGGCGGCCCTGCGGTGGGGCCGGCATCGGGACCCTGTGCAACGACACCCGACCGGGGCTCATTCCCAGGCCCGGGATGGTGCGACGGGCGCGGGTGGCCGGTGGCCGCTGTTCGGGGGATGTAACCGAGGCGGCCTGGCCGGTGTTCCCGGCGGCTGCCCCGCGCCATCGACCTACCAGTCGCGGCGGCGTGCCAGGTATAACGACCCCGCCCCGGCGGGGATTCCACCGCCCGGGTGACCCCGTCCACAGGACGAGCCCTCTGCAAAACCGGTCAAATGACCCAGCCAGGCAACCCGCGCCCCGGCTACCCGGACGAACCGCCCAGTCGGGCAGTCTCACATACCGGCCCACTCACGTGATCCACTCGGGGTTCCTGGAAGTTGGGCCCTCCGGCTTGGGCGGATGGCCCGGTTTCAAAGAATCCGAGTCGATCACGTCGTCTGACTGTTCCAGGTCGACCAGGCCCGGCGCGCCGACGCGCGCACGTCCGGGTGGTTCGTGTCCGGGGCGGTTCGTATCCGCGCGCTTCGTGTCCGCGCGCTTCGTGTCCGGTTCCCTAACACCCAGCCGGGCCTTCCCGTCCGGCCATGGCCGCGCCTGCTGGATGACCCACTCGGGTTCCTGAAAGTCGGGCCCACCAAGCGTGCGCGACGGCCCGACTTCCCAAAAGACGAGTCGATCACGCCGGCCGTCCGAGCGCTTCCTGTCCGGGCGCGGCAACCCTGTTCCGTCATCCACGCGCGCTCCCGCGAGCCGGGCCTCCCGGGTCCACAGGAAGACGCGGCCTCCCTCAACCCGAGACGATCACGCCGCCGGGCCACAGCGCCGACAGGGCGCGCGGGATCAGGACCCCGAGGTCGACTCCGCGCCCTCGTTGGCGGCGCCCTGGTCGAGGGCGGCCTGGATCGCCTCGGCCGTACGGCGACCCACCCCGGGCACCTCGGTGATCTCGTCGACGCTCGCCGCGGAGAGCCGCTTGAGTGACCCGAAGTGACGCAACAGCGCCTTGCGTCGTACCTCGCCGAGGCCGGGCACGGTGTCCAACGCCGATTCGGTCATGCGCTTGGACCGGCGTTGCCGGTGGAAGGTGATGGCGAACCGGTGCGCCTCGTCACGCACCCGTTGTAGCAGGTAGAGGCCTTCCGAGGTGCGCGGCAGGATGACCGGGAACTCGTCGTCCGGCAGCCACACCTCCTCCAACCGCTTGGCCAACCCGCACAGCGCCACGTCCTCGATGCCCAGGTCGGCCAGGGCCTGGGCGGCGGCCGCTACCTGTGGGGCGCCGCCGTCGACGACCACCAACTGCGGTGGGTACGCGAACTTTCGCGGCCGACCGGTGGTCGGGTCGATCAGGACACCGACCTGCGGCTCGGCCGCTTCCTCCGGGGCGGTCGGGTCGTCGGCCGACTCCACCCCCACCTCACCTGTCTCGGCCCGGGAGTCCAGGTATCTGGCGAAACGCCGACGCAGCACCTCGGACATCGCGGACAGGTCGTCGGTGGCGCCCCGGACGATGAACCGCCGGTATTCGCTCTTGCGGGGCAGCCCGTCCTCGAAGACCACCATGCTGGCGACCACGTCGGTGCCCTGGATCTGCGAGATGTCGAAACACTCGATGCGCAGCGGTGAGGTGCGCATGCCCAGCGCCTCGCTGATCTCGTCGAGCGCCTTGCCCCGGGTGGTCAGGTCACCGGAGCGCTTCAGCTTGTGCCGGGCCAGCGCGTCCTTGGCGTTGCGCTCCACCGTCTCCAGCAGCGCCCGCTTGTCGCCGCGCTGCGGCACCCGCAACGACACCCGGCTGCCCCGGTGGTCGGAGAGCCATTCGGCCAACGCGTCCGCGTCCGCGGGCAGCTCGGGCACCAACAGCTCACGGGGCACGTCGCCCTCGCCGTGCTCACCGCCGTACACCTGGGTGCAGAAGTGGTGGACCAGGTCTCCGGTGGTCAGGTCCTCGGTCTTCTCCACCACCCAGCCGCGCTGGCCACGGACCCGGCCGTCGCGGACGTGGAAGACCTGCACCGCCGCTTCGAGGGGGTCGTCGGCGAACGCGACCACGTCGGCGTCCGTGCCGTCGCCGAGCACCACCGTCTGCTTCTCCATGGCCCGGCGCAGCGCGGCCACGTCGTCGCGCAGCCGGGCGGCCCGCTCGAACTCCAACTGCTCGCTGGCCTCGGTCATCTCACGTTCGATCTTGCGGACCATGGTGTCGGTCCTGCCGGCCATGAAGTCGCAGAACCCGTCCACGATGGCCCGGTGCTCGTCTGCCGAGACGGTGCCGACGCACGGCGCCGAACACTTGCCGATGTAGCCCAGCAGGCACGGGCGGCCCACCTGCCCGGCCCGCTTGAACACCCCGGCGGAGCACGTCCGGGCGGGAAACACCCGCAGCAGCAGGTCGAGGGTTTCCCGGATCGCCCAGGCGTGCGAGTACGGACCGAAGTAGCGCACACCCTTGCGCTTGGCGCCGCGCATCACCTGCAACCGGGGGTATTCCTCGTTGAGGGTGACGGCGAGGTACGGATACGACTTGTCGTCGCGGTAACGGACGTTGAACCGGGGGTCGTACTGCTTGATCCAGGTGAACTCCTGCTGGAGCGCCTCGACCTCGGTGCCGACGGTGATCCAGTCCACCGACTCGGCGGTGGTGACCATCTGCCGGGTGCGCTCGTGCAGGTTCCACACGTCGCCGAAGTAGGAGTTGAGCCGACTGCGGAGGTTCTTCGCCTTGCCGACGTAGATCACCCGGCCGGTGCCGTCGCGGAAGCGGTAGACCCCGGGCGCCTCCGGGATGGTGCCAGGTGCGGGGCGGTAGGTAGAGGGGTCAGCCACGCCAGCAAGCCTAGTCCGCGGCACCGACAGCCCTACGCAACCTCTAGATCGACTCGGTTTCCGGGAAGTCGGGGTGTCGCCGTGTCACGAACACCCCGACTTCCTGAAACGCGAGTCGATCAACCGGCCGGGCAGACGCCTCACCGACCGGCCACCCGGCAGGACCGGCCTCGCCGCGCGGGTCAGGCCAGCGAGATCTGGTCGCCGGTGACCTTGATGTCCCTGGGCGGCAGCGGCTTCGTCGCCGGGCCGGCCTTCACCGAGCCGTCCTCGATCGAGAACTTGCTGCCGTGGCAGGTGCAGTTGATGGTGCCGCCGTCGATGTTCGACACCGGGCAGTTCTGGTGCGTACAGATCGGGCTGAAGCCCTTGAACTGGCCGGCGGTGGGCTGGGTGATCACCACGCCCTCGGCGGCCAGGATCTTGCCGCCGCCGACCGGGATGTCGGCGGTGGTGGCCAGCGACTGGGCGTTCTGCCGGTCGCCGCCGCCGGCGTCGCCGGTGCTGGGCACGGCCGGGCCGCCGCTGGTGGGGGCGTCGCTGCCGCCGCCGTCGTCACTGCCGCAGGCCGCCAGGACGACAGCCGCGCCGACCGCCCCGACGCCGGTGAGCAGGGTACGACGGGTCTGCGTGCCCGGACCGGTCAGCGCCTGATCGTCACTCATGCCTCGCCTCTCTCTAGCCCGCTGCGCCGGTCGGACGCCGGCCACACCTCTCCACACGCGCAACTGTGCCGGATGGTTCAGGGCGGCACCCGGTCGACCCGGCAAAAGGCGCGGGGCGGGGTCGTCATCCGACCCGCCCCGCCCACGAACACGCAGAGAGAGGTCAGCGCGCGCCGGCCGCCACCTTACGGCCGGCCCGTGCCTTGGTAGCGCCGTTGGCCTTGGCGGCACGGCTGGTGGCGGCAGCCGCGCCCTTGGCCTCGCCGTCGAGCTTGAGCACCTGGCGCAGGAACTGACCGGTGTGGCTCTCCGCCACCTCGGCGACCTCCTCGGGGGTGCCGGTGGCGAGCACTGTGCCGCCCCGGTGACCGCCCTCCGGGCCCATGTCGATCAGCCAGTCCGCCGTCTTGATCACGTCGAGGTTGTGCTCGATGGTGATCACCGTGTTGCCCTTGTCGACCAGCCCTTCCAGCACCATCAGCAGCTTGCGGATGTCCTCGAAGTGCAGACCGGTGGTCGGCTCGTCGAGCACGTACACCGTCCGCCCGGTGGAGCGCTTCTGCAGCTCGGAGGCGAGCTTGACGCGTTGCGCCTCGCCACCGGAGAGGGTCGGCGCCGGCTGGCCGAGGCGTACGTAGCCCAGGCCCACGTCGACGAGCGTCTTGAGGTGCCGGTGGATGGCCGGGATGGCGGAGAAGAACTCCGCCGCCTCCTCGATCGGCATCTCCAGCACGTCCGAGACGGTCTTGCCCTTGTAGTGCACCTCCAGGGTCTCCCTGTTGTACCGGGCGCCCTTGCAGACCTCGCACGGGACGTACACGTCGGGCAGGAAGTTCATCTCGATCTTGATCGTGCCGTCGCCGGAGCAGGCCTCGCAGCGCCCGCCCTTGACGTTGAACGAGAACCGGCCCGGACCGTAGCCACGGACCTTCGCCTCGGTGGTCTCGGCGAAGAGCTTGCGGACGTGGTCCCAGACCCCGGTGTAGGTGGCCGGGTTGGAGCGCGGCGTCCGGCCGATCGGCGACTGGTCCACGCCGACGACCTTGTCCACGTGCTCCAGGCCGGAGACCCGCGTGTGCCGGCCGGGCACCAGCCGGGCGCCGTTGATCTGGTTGGCCAGCACCGCGTAGAGGATGTCGTTGACGAGCGTCGACTTGCCCGAGCCGCTGACCCCGGTGACCGCGATCAACTGACCCAGCGGGAACGAGACGGTCAGGTTGCGCAGGTTGTGCTCCCGCGCGCCGTGCACCACCAAATCCCGGCCCGCGGTCTGCGGGCGGCGCGACGTCGGCGTCGGGATCGACCGGCGCCCGGACAGGTACGCCCCGGTGATCGACTCCTTGTTCTTCAGCAGCGCCGGGACCGAGCCGCTGTGCACGATCCTGCCGCCGTGCTCACCCGCGCCGGGCCCGATGTCGACGATCCAGTCGGCGACCCGGATGGTGTCCTCGTCGTGCTCCACCACGATCAGCGTGTTGCCCAGCCCGCGCAGCCGGATCAAAGTCTCGATCAGCCGGTGGTTGTCGCGCTGGTGCAGCCCGATCGACGGCTCGTCGAGCACGTAGAGCACGCCCACCAGGCCGGAGCCGATCTGGGTGGCCAGCCGGATGCGCTGCGCCTCGCCGCCGGAGAGCGTGCCGGCCGGGCGGTCCAGGGAGAGGTAGTCCAGACCGACGTCGAGCAGGAACCGCAGCCGGGCGTTGATCTCCTTGAGCACCCGCTCGGCGATCAGCTTCTGCCGGTCGGTCAGCTCGATGCCGGCCAGCAGGTCGGCGCACTCCCCCACGGACAGGTTGCAGACCTCGGCGATGCTCTTGCCCGCGAGGGTGACCGCGAGCACCTCGGGCTTGAGCCGGGCGCCGCCGCACGCCGCGCACGGCACGTCGCGCATGTAGCCCTCGTACTTGTCGCGGGACCACTCGGACTCGGTGTCGGCGTGCCGGCGCTCGATCCACTGCACCACGCCCTCGAAACCGGTGTAGTAGGAGCGCTCGCGACCGTACTTGTTGCGGTATCGCACGTGCACCTGATCGTCGGAGCCGTGCAGGATCGTCTTCTGCGCCCGCGCCGGCAGCGCCCGCCACGGGGTGTCGACGTCGAAGTGCTGGGACTCGCCGAGCGCCTCCAGCAGGCGCAGGAAGTATTCCAGGTTGTGCCCGGTGGACCAGGGCTGGATGGCGCCCTCGCGCAGGCTGCGCTCCGGGTCGGGGACCAGCAGCTCCGGGTCGACCTCCTTCTTGGTGCCCAGGCCGGTGCACTCCGGGCACGCGCCGTACGGCGCGTTGAAGGAGAACACCCGGGGCTCCAAGTCCTCGATGGCGAGCGGGTGGTCGTTGGGGCAGGCCAGGTGCTCGGAGTAGCGGCGCTCCCGGTCCGGGTCGTCCTCCGGCAGGTCGACGAAGTCGAGCAGCACCAGGCCGTTGGACAGGCCCAGGGCGGCCTCGACCGAGTCGGTCAGTCGCTGCTTGGCGCTCGGCTTGACGGTCAGCCGGTCGATCACCACCTCGATGGTGTGCTTCTCCTGCTTCTTGAGCTTCGGCGGCTCGGTCAGCGGGTGCACCACGCCGTCGACCCGGGCGCGGGCGTAGCCCTTGGCCTGCAACTCGGCGAAGAGGTCGACATATTCGCCCTTGCGGCCACGGATGACCGGGGCGAGCACCATGAACTTGGTGCCCTCGGCCATCGCGAGGACGCGGTCGACGATCTGCTGCGGGCTCTGCCGGGAGATCCGCTCACCGCAGACCGGGCAGTGCGGCTCGCCGATGCGGGCGAAGAGCAGGCGCAGGTAGTCGTAGACCTCCGTGATGGTGCCGACTGTCGAGCGCGGGTTACGCGAGGTGGACTTCTGGTCGATCGAGACGGCCGGGCTGAGGCCCTCAATGAAGTCGACGTCGGGCTTGTCCATCTGACCGAGGAACTGCCGGGCGTACGACGAGAGCGACTCGACGTAGCGCCGCTGCCCCTCGGCGAAGATCGTGTCGAAGGCCAGGCTCGACTTGCCCGACCCGGACAGCCCGGTGAAGACGATGAGTGCGTCCCGGGGCAGGTCGAGACTGACGTCACGCAGGTTGTGCTCGCGCGCGCCACGGATTAGCAGTCGGTCGGCCACGATGCGGGTACTCCCGAAAGAAGACGAAGCAAAGGTTGTGTCCCGCTCTGGGTGGTAATGAGCGGTCGTACGGGCGCGGAAAGCACGCCTCGGCAACTCTAGCCCCGAGGTACGACACTTTCCCTCGCCCGCACATTCCCCCAGCTCAACCCGGTCGGCCGCGCCGCCCGTCACCAGCGTCAGAAGCCCCCGGGGGTCGGCGGCCGGGTCGCCCGCCGCCGGGCCGAGCGCCAGCCGCCGCGCCGCTCCGCCGCCGTCCGGGCCTCCCGTCGGCGGCTCTCGTGGGCGACCTCCCCCTGCAGTCGCCGCCAGCTCTCCCAGCGGCGGGTGGAGAGCTCACCGCTGTGCAGCGCCTCCCGCACCGCGCAGGCCGGCTCGCCGTCGTGGCCGCAGTCGGCGTACCGGCACCCCTCGGCCAGCCCCGCGATGTCGGCGAACGCCCGGTCCAGCCCGGCCACGCCGTCGAGGAGTCCGACCGCCCGTACACCGGGAGTGTCGATCACCGCGCCGCCGCCGGGGATCGGTACGAGCGCCCGCCAGGTGGTGGTGTGCCGACCCTTGCCGTCGACCCGCCGGATCGCCTGGGTCGGCATCAGCACCGCCCCGACGAGGGCGTTGACCAGGCTCGACTTGCCGGCCCCGGAGGGCCCGAGCAGACCGAGCGTGCGGCCGGGCGCCACCTCGGCGCGCAGCGGGTCGAGCCCGACGCCGCGCTCGGCGCTGACCGGCAGCACCGGCACCCCGGGAGCGACCGCTGCCAACTGGCGGGCCAGCGCCGCCGGGTCGGCCGCCAGGTCCGCCTTCGTCAGGACGACGAGCGGCCGGGCGCCCGAGTCGTGGGCCACCGCGAGCAGCCGCTCGATCCGGCCGACGTCCGGCTCGGGGTGCACCGGTTCCACCACGGCGGCGGCGTCGAGGTTGGCGGCCAGCACCTGCCCGCTGGCGTCCTTGCCGGCGGTACGCCGGATCAGCGCGGCCCGCCGGGGCAGCACCACCTCCACCGTCACGCGGCGGTCCGGCCAGTGGGTGAGCAGCACCCAGTCCCCGGCGCAGGGCAGCGCGGACGGGTCTGCGGCGGCGGCGGCGGCGAACACCGCCCCGCCGAGGCTGGCGCGGACCGGACCCGCGGCGGTGAGCACCGTGCAGACCCCCCGGTCCACCCGGGCCACCCGACCCGGGTGCTGCTCGCCGCGTCGTTCGGCGTACGCCGCCCGCTCGGCGTCCCAGCCCAGGGCGGTCAGATCGATAGTCATGGCATCCTCATCGGTGTCGAAGCTGGTGATGGCGGAACACGCGTGCCACGTCCGGCATGATCACCACCCCCCGCCCGATGTCCCGGTGCCGCGTCTGCCGCTGACGGTAGGTCGCGCGCCGACGCGCCGAAAGCGAATTCCTCGGCGACGCCGCGACGGGTTCACCGCTAGGGTCTACGGGTGACCACGGACCCGCTGCTGCTGATGGGCGAGGTGGACGCGGCCACCAGCCGGCTCCTGCGTACCGCCGGGTCCTTCGACGCGGCGGGCCTGGCCGCCGCGTCGCTGCTGCCCGGCTGGACTCGCGGCCACGTGCTGGCCCACCTGGCGCGCAACGCCGACGGTTTCGTCAACCTGCTCACCGCCGCCCGCACCGGGGAGGCGCTGCCGATGTACGCCTCGGTGGACGCCCGCAACGCGGACATCGAGGCCGGCGCGGGCCGGCCGCCGGCCGCGCACCTCGACGACCTGCGACGCACCGCGGACCTGTTCGCCGGGGCGGTCGCGGCGATGCCGGTGGAGGCCTGGGCGGCGACGGTGCAGGCGCGTCTCGGCCCGTGGCCGGCGGCGCTGCTCGTCTGGGGCCGCCTGCGCGAGATCGAGGTGCACCACCTCGACCTGAGCGCCGGGTACGGCCCCACCGACTGGTCGGAGACGTTCGCCCACCGGCTGCTGCGGGAGACGGCCAGTCATCACGCCATGCGGTCGACACCGCCGTCGATGGTGTTACGCGCCGACGGCAGTGGGCATGAGGTGGTGATCGGGGACCGCGTCGGCGCCCCGATCGTCGCCGGTCCCGTTCCCGACCTCGCCGCCTGGCTGATCGGCCGGGCCGACGGCGCCGCGCTCTCCGTCACTCCCGACGGTCCCCTACCCACTCCACCGGAATGGATCTGAACACCTCATGACTTACAGCGGAGACGTCACCCCCGGCGGCGCGCCGGCGGTGCGGGAGCTGGACGGGCTGACCATCAGCAAGCTGTCGGTGGGCCCGATGGACAACAACGCCTACCTGCTGCGCTGCGCCAGCACCGGCGACCAGGTGCTGATCGACGCCGCCAACGAGGCGCCCCGGCTGCTGGAGCTGATCGGCGACGGCGGGCTCGCCGCGGTGGTCACCACCCACCAGCACATGGACCACTGGGTGGCGCTGGAGGAGATCGTCGCCAAGACCGGCGCGCGGGCGCTGGTGCACGCCGACGACGCGGCAGGGCTGCCGATCGAGGCCGAGCGGCTGGCCGACGGTGACACCGTGCCGGTCGGCGACTGCGCGCTGGAGGTCATCCACATCAAGGGGCACACCCCGGGCTCGATCGCGTTGCTCTACCGCGACCCCGCCGGCACCCCGCACCTGTTCACCGGCGACAGCCTGTTCCCCGGTGGCGTCGGCAACACCGACAAGGACCCGGAGCGCTTCGCCGCGCTGATCGACGACGTCGAGCACAAGCTGTTCGACCAGCTGCCGGACGAGACCTGGTTCTACCCGGGCCACGGCGGCGACAGCACCCTGGGCGCCGAACGCCCCGCCCTCCCCCAGTGGAGAGCAAGAGGCTGGTAACCAGCCTCCGACAGGGGCGACCCCACGTTCACTGAGAACCCCGAAAGATCAAACCCCACCGGCTGCTGGCGGCACGGACGGACGCCACGGCACGGGGGCGGGGGCCTGCCGTGCCCGGCGGAGGGATCAAGCCTGACCGCCCGGAGCCGGGCACGGCAGGCTCCCGCCCACCACCGCAACCACCGCAACCCCTCAAGAAGCGACAGCGAACAACCGACGCCGAGCCCCCAGCAGGACGACAGACGCCAGCACCATCCCGACCCCCATGGTGACCAGCAGCGGGCTGGGCGCACCGGGTAGCAGCCCGGCCAGCGTCCGGGACGCGGTGCCGAGGGCGAGGTAGAGACCGGCCCAGGCGGCGGCGCCGAGCGCCGCGCAGCCGAGGAAGCGACGGTACGACATCCGCAGCCCACCGGCGGCGAGTGGCAGCAGCGCGTTGAACACGGGCAGGAAGGGCGCGACGACCATCATCCGGCCCCCGCCACGACGCAGGATTCCCTCGGCCGCCGCCCAGCGTGTCTCGCCGATCCAGCCGCCGATCCGGCTCTGCCGCAGCCGATCGGAGTAGCGGCGGCCGACCAGGAAGCTCAGTGACCAGCCGGCGAGGCAGCCGACCAGCACCGCGGCGAAGGTGGCCAGCCCGGTGGTGGGGCGGCCCACTCCGACGGCCGCCAGGATCGCGACGTCGCCGGGGACCAGGACACCCAGCAGCGGTACGGCGTCGAAGAGCATGACGAGCCCGAGCGCCGCCATCAGCAGCACAAGCGGTAGTTCGCCGATCTGGGCCAACCATTGCGTCATGCTCCGACGCTATGACCGCCGCGCCACCGCGGACATCCGGTCGTAGCCCCCACCGACCCCTGGTATCCGCCTCGGGGTCGCCCCTGAGAGGGGTCCACGTCAGACCGGTCGCAGCACCTGGACGTGCCGCGGCGAGGAGTCGACTGTCGGCTCGGTGGTGGGCACCGGGTAGTCGGCAAGCACCGCCAGCCGGTCCGCCGGCAGGTGGTCCCGGCCGGGGTCGCCGACCAGGACGACGGCACCGGAGGCGGCGGCCCGCTCCAGGAACGGCAGCACCCGGTCGGCCAGCGCGCGGTCGTAGAAGACGTCGCCGGCCACCACCAGGTCGACGTCGGTGCCGGCGCCGTCGAGCAGGTCGTCCCCGGTGGCGTCGACGGCGACCCGGTTGGCCCGCGCGTTGAGCGTGACGGCGGCGACCGCGTACGGGTCGATGTCGTTGGCGGTGACGGCGCTCGCGCCGGCCAGCGCGGCGGCGATGGCCACCAGCCCCGATCCGGCCGCGAGGTCGAGCACGCGTCGACCGGCGGCCAGCTCGGGGTGGTTGAGCAGGTGCCGGGCCAGGCCCTGGCCGCCGGCCCAGGCGGATGCCCAGTACGGCGCGGGCAGCGGGTGCCCGGCGCTGGCCTCCATGCGCGCCCACCAGACGATCGCGTCGACGGCCAGGTGCAGCCGCACCTCGGGGACGAACGGGGTGGGCACCAACCGAAGCCGGTCCAGGCCGGCGCCAGGGGCGTCGATCTCCCGTTCCAGCTCGGTCAGCGCGTCGGCTGCGGCACCCTCCATCGGCGCAAGCATGCCCCAGCGGTAGGTGATCGGGATGGGTTTCGCAGGCCGGCACGCAGAGTTCACCCGAGTTCACCCGAAGACCTACGGCACTTCGGCCAGCAGATCGGGGTTTTGCCCGTTACTGTCGGACAGGTACGGGCGATCATCGGCCGAAGGCCGGTGGTCAGCCGCTTTGAACAGGGAGAGATGCATGGCAACCGGCACGGTTAAGTGGTTCAACTCGGAAAAGGGCTTCGGCTTCATCGAGCAGGACGGTGGGGGTCCGGACGTGTTCGTCCACTACTCCGCCATCGCGACGAGCGGCTACCGGGAGCTCAACGAGGGCCAGAAGGTCGAGTTCGAGGTGACCCAGGGGCAGAAGGGCCCGCAGGCGGACAACGTCCGCCCGATGTAGCTCCGTGCCGGTGACGGCGGCCGGCGACCCGGCCGCCGTCGCAGCGCACTCACGACGTCTCCGGGGCGGCGGGCAGGTCCCGCCGCCTTCGGATTGGCCCCACCAGCAGGGTCAACGGGGTGAACGCCTGCCAGGTGGTCATCACGACGATCGCCGTCCCGACGCCGTAGCGCGCGCCGAGCGCGCCGGCCACCACCGCCGCGAGCGGGATCGTGCCGTAGTTGAGCAGCTGCATGCTCACTGTCACCCGGCCCAGCAGGTGGTGCGGGGTGTAGGTCTGCCGGAAGGCGCCCTTCACCACGTTGCCGACCGCGACCCCGAGGCTGACCAACAGACCGCCGAGCGCCGGCCAGGCCAGCCCGATGCCCGGCGCGGCCAGCGGGATCAGCAGGGCGGGCGGCCCGGCGAACGCCGCACCGATCACCATGGCCCGGGCCGTGCCGCAGCGCCGGGAGAGCCTGGTGGCGAGGAGCGCGCCGAGGATGCCGCCGGTGCTCATGACGCCGACCAGCACGCCGACCACGCCCGGTTCGACCCGCAGGTCGCGCACGAGGAAGACCACCAGCAAAGCCTGGTAGCCGGTCAGCCCGATGTTGCTGACCGCGCCGAAGACCGTCAGCACCCGCAGGTACGGGTCCCGGACGACGAACCGTAGGCCCTCGGTGATATCCTGGCGCATTGAGCGCGCTCCGGTCGAGCGGCGTACCAGTGGTTCACGGGTGCGGATGCGCAGCAGCAGCACGGCGGAGAACAGGAAGGTGAGCGCGTCCAGCACCAACGCGGTGACGGCCCCGATGAGCTGGGCGATCAGGCCGGCCAGGCCGGGCCCGACAACGTAGCTGACGGTCTGGGTCGCCTGGAGCTTCGCGTTGCCCTCGGGCAGGTGTTCGGGGCGCAGCAGCACCGGCAGGTACACCTGGTCGGCGGTCTCGAAGAAGACCCGCGCCGCCCCGGCGCCGAGGGCGACCACCAGCAGGTGCGAGACGGTGAGCCGGTCCACCAGGGCGGCCACTGGCACGCTGAGGAACGCCACGGCGCAGCAGACGTCGCAGGCCACCATCAGTGGCCGACGCGACAGCCGGTCCACCCACGCGCCGGCCGGCAGGCCGATCAGCAACCAGGGCAGCCACGCCGCGGCGGTGAGCACCGCCACCTCGAACGTGGTGGCGTCGAGGACGGCGACCGCGACCAGCGGCAGCGCGACGGTGGTGACGTTGCTGCCGACGCTGCTGACCGCCTGGGCGGCCCAGAGCAGCCGGAAGTCCCGGTGTCGCAGCAGGCCACCGGCCGCCCGGCGGCGGGTCGGGGCGCTGCGCGCGGCGGTGGTCACGGCCGGGCCGGCACGCCGTGGACGAACACGAAGACCGGTCGGCGCTCGGCGTCGTCGCCGGGCAGGTCCCGGTCGGCCCAGCGCGCGAGCAGGTCGACCACCTCGCGGCTCAGCTCGGCCAGCTCGTCCGGGGTGAGGCGCAGCCAGTGGTCGGTGGAGAACGGCGCGTCGTGCCAGTCGGCCTGGGTGGCCTCGTCGGTGGCGTGCCACGCTCGGGCCAGGGCGACGTGCCGGTCGAGGTTGAGGGAGGTGGCGGCGTCGGCGACCGCCCGGGCGGCCGGGTCGGTGTCGAAGTCGGCGTTGGACCAGCGCAGCTTGCGGCTGACCAGGCGCCACCAGCGTTCGCGCCGGTCCCGGGCCAGCTCCGGCGCCTCGGTGACCAGGTCGGCGGCGGCGAGCACCTTGAGGTGGTGACTGACGTTGGCGGGCGACTGGTCGGTGCGCTCGGCGAGCAGGCCGACAGTCGACGGCCCGTGCACCTTGAGCACGTCCATCAGCCGGCGACGCAGCGGGTGGGCCATGGCCGCCAGCACCCGCGAGTCGGTGATCTGGCGTACGTCGGGGGTGTCCATGCGCACAGCCTGCCATCCGCAACACCTGTTGCGCAATTGCTGTTGCTCAAGAGGTGTTGCGAAGTGAGGGGCGGCCCGGCGGCTACGGACCGCCCCTCGGCTCAGGCAACGAGTCTGCGGGCCAACTCGTCGGCGACCTGCTTGGCGATCGTGGGCGGGATCGCGGCCGCGATCTCCTCCGGCGTCAGCCCGGCCAGCACGCCCTGGATGATCGCCTCCTCGTCGGTGAAGTCCCGGTTGGACAACTCCGTCAGCGCCGCCTGCAGGGCGGCCACCTGCGCGGCGAGCGACTTCAGGGTCGGGTGGGCCGGTTTGTAGTTCGGAACGGTCACGTCCTCACCCATGGCCATCCGGGTGTAGATCTGCCCGACCGGGTTGCGGCCGTCGAGCACCGTGAGGTTCCTGTGGACGGTCGCCAGCCAGTTGTGTTCCTCGGGGGTCATGTCGTCCTCCAACAGTCCGATGGAGCTGAGGTAGCGGCGGAAGAGCGGTCGCTGGTCGCGGCCCGCCCTGATGGCGTCGCGGAAGAAACTGAAGTGGGTGTGCCAGCGGTGTGAGCTGTCGCCGCTGCTGCGTTTACCGAGGCGGTCCCACCGCTTCACGGTGGTGCCGTCCGGGCTGTAGATGATCTCGCGGATGTCCCGGGTGTCGGCGGCGTTGGCGACGCACTGCGCCACGCACCAGACCGAGAAGCTCCGCAGGGTGTGGGATCGACCACCGGAGCGGACGTCGAACTGGCCGACGTCGAGCGCCGCCGCGTCGAGGGTCAACCCGGCCCGGTCCCGGGGTGACTCGACCACCGAGTAGTCGTTGGGGACCACCCGGTCGGATCCGCAGTGGTAGCCGCCCCGGTGAGCCGAGTCACCGACGATGCCGACCTCACCCGGGTCCAGGTCGTCAGGCCCGGGGGCGTTGTCGAGATGGGTGAGGAGCAGACTTCGGACGGCCAGGAGATTAGCCGGGGCCCGCGTCATGGGGTCCCCCTCTCTGGTGGGCGGGGACCGGGCACAACGTCACACCGCGTGCGCGGCGCGGGGCTGGTGACGCGCCCGGTCTACTGGTGCACAGCGCCGGGCGTTGAGTCCACCATAGCCCGCGTTTCCGGCAAACGCCCAGCTCAGGGGGGCTCTGTTCAGATTGGAGACTGCGCCGGGGCAGAGTGGACGATGGGCAACACCACCGCCGAGGGATAGGCCGGATCGTGCAGCACCTGCCGCCAACCAGCACGCAACGTAACCGCCTCGCCGAGGGAGTCCCCGGTGCCGGGGTTACGTGCCCACCGCGGGTGGGCCCCGCCGGACACCTGGGCGCGCAGCCGGTGCCCGGCCCCGAACCGGTACGCGGTCGGCCAGAGCGACACCACGACACGCCGTACCCCGGCCGCGTCGGCGGGGACATCCTCGGGGGTGACCCGCACCAGGCCGTCGCAGACGTTCCACGAACGACCCCGGCGGTCCACGTCGCACAGTCGGACGAAGACGTCCAGGTACGGCAGCTCGCTGCGGACGTGGATCTCCGCGCGGACCGGACCGACGACCTCGACCGGCCGGGTCAGCGCCGCACTGGTGTAGGTCAACACGTCGGGGCGCGCCTCGACGTGCCGGTTGTCCACCGGCCCGGCCCGCTGGGCGACCAGCAGCGGCCCTCCCACCGACGGGGTGGGGTCGGCGGGGTCGTAGCGGAACCCGTCCGGCGCGGACTCGACCGGAGGGCGTACCGCCAGCTCACCGTCGGGATGCAGGTGCCAGGCGGTCTCGACCGCCGGCGGCGGCCAGTGCGGGAGGTCCCGCCAGCCGCCACCGGCGCCCCCGACGTGCACCCGCACGGCAGCCGAGCCGCGGCGGAGCCGCCCGCGGGCCGGTGCCGACGCGGGCAGGTGCGCGTCGAGCCAGGACAACCCCTCCCGCAGCGCGGCGACGAAGAGCCCCGGGCTGCCGTGCGTCCACGGGCCGACGACCAGGCGTGTCGGCGTGCCGGCGGCCCGCAGCACGGCGTGGTCGTCGAGCTGGGCGGGCAGGAAGATGTCGTGCCAGCCGGTGACCATGACCACCGGCGCCCGGACCCGGCCCACCCGGTCGGCGAAGACCCGGGTCCGCCAGTACGCGGCCTGCGGGGTGTGGTGCCGCAGCCACTCCTGGAAGAACGGGATGCGCACGCCGGTGGCCACCCGGTCGGCCTCGGCCAGCGGCAGGTGCGCCAGCGCGGCGGCGAGCCGGGGTTGCCCCCGCTTGAGTTCCCACTGCCGGGCCAGCCACGGCACGGTCTGCGCGTGCAGCAGCTCCGCCCAGGTCAGCACGGTGTCCAGGGCGAAGGACTCCCCCGCGTACGTCGAGTCCCGGGTGGCCGAGGCGGTCACCACAGCGACCATCGCCCGCAGCTCCTCGCCGGCGTCGGCGGCGAGCGCCCACTGCGCGAAGCCCTGGTAGCTGACGCCGAACATGCCCAGCCGCCCGGTCCACCACGGCTGGCGGCGCAGCCAGTCCAGGGTGTCCACGCCGTCGTCGCGCTCGTGCACCAGGGGGGCGAAGGTGCCGCCGGAGCCGCCGGTCCCCCGGCACGACTGGATCACCGCGTGGCAACCCCCCGCGGCGAGCAGCCGCCCGAGCAGTCGCAGCGGCCCACCTCGCCCGTACGGGGTACGGATCAGCACCGTCGGCGCGTCCGGGACACTCGGGGAGTAGTGGTCGGTACGCAGCACCACGCCGTCCCGGACCCGGACCGGGAGGTCGCGGGTGACCCGTACCGGGCCGGGGCGGGTCGGCGGCAGGCCCAGCGCGGCGCCGGCGAGGCGGGCGACGAGTCGTCCCGGCACCGGTCAGCCCGTCGGGCGGCGCGACGACTCGGGCCGGGCGGCGCGCACCGCGTCCCGGTGCCCGCGCAGCGACTCGCTCATCTCCGCCATGAACCGGTGTACGACCTCGAGCTCGTCGTCGCCGAAGCGGTCCATCACCGTGTCGGTCCGCGCGCCCAGCGGTCGGAAGAACTCCATGGCCAGGGCGGCGCCCCGGTCGGCGTAGCGCAGCAGCACCTTGCGCCGGTCGACGGTGTCCCGGTCCCGACGGATGTGACCGGCGCGCTCCAGCCTGTCGATCAGGGCGGTGACCGAGCCGGACGAGAGGTTCAGTTGCTCACCGAGGCGGCCGGCGGTGATCGGGTCGCCGAACAGCTCGGCGTCCATCACCGCGATCAACGCCTGCAGGTCGGTCGGGTTGAGGCCGTGCAGGTTGGCGAAGGCGTGGCCGACGTGCTGGGCGTCCACCGCGTACCGCCGGAGGTTGTTGGTGATCTCCGCGACCAACTGCTCGCGGCGCGTGTCGCGCCGCCGGTACATGCCGTGAGTCCCCACCTCGCGCCGCTCTTCCCGTCGTCGGTCCCCCGGGTTGCAGCATAGAACAGCCGCCGATAATCTCGATTATCAAGATACTCGGCTTCCGAAGGACCTTGAGGTCACCTGATGTCTGTGTTCACCAGAGTCGCCCTGGGCCGGCTGGCCGCCTGGCTCACCGTGGCCGCCGCGATCGTCGTCGGCGCGGCCGTCTTCGGGACGCCCCAGCCGGACAACCCGGAGCCGGTCTCCGCCACCGGGTTGTCCGTGCAGTGGCAGTCGACCCAGGTGCAGCGCCTCCAGGACCAACTGCCCAACAGCGAGGTGCAACCCGCCATCGTGGTGGTCAGCCGGGGCGACGGCGGCGCGCTGAGCGACGCCGACCGGGCCGCCATCGGCGCGCGAACCGGTGACCTCGGCCGCTTCGCGGTGGGCGGGCGGGTCAGCCCCGCCCAGGTCTCCCCCGACGGCGCGGTGGCCCTCGTCGCCGTGCCGCTGGACACCTCCGGCGGCCAGGAGGCCGTCACCGAGACCGTGACCCAGCTGCGCGACGCCGTCGGTGACCTGCCCGGCGGGCTGACCGCCGAGGTGACCGGCGCGCCGGCCTTCACCGCCGACCTCTCCTCGGTGTTCGACGGCGCCGACGTCACCCTGCTGGCGGTCACGGCCGCCGTCGTCGCGCTGCTGCTGCTGGTCACCTACCGCAGCCCGTTCCTGTGGATCGTGCCGCTGGTCGTGGTCGCCGCGACCGAGCAGATCACCCTGCGCGCGGTGGACGTCATCGTGCCGGCCGTCGGCATCAACCTCCAGCAGGGCCAGGTCACCGGCATCGCCAGCGTGCTGGTCTTCGGCGCCGCCACCGACTACGCGCTGCTGCTCATCGCCCGCTACCGGGAGGAGCTGCGACGCGAACAGGACCGGTTCGCCGCCATGCGCGCCGCCCTGCGCAGCACCGCCGAGCCCATCCTCGCCAGCGGCGGAACCGTCGCGCTCGGTGTGCTCACCCTGCTGCTGAGCGAGCAGGAGGTCAACCGGGCGCTGGCCGTGGCCTGCGCCACCGGTGTGGTCTTCGCCATGCTCTCGGCCCTGTTCGTGCTCCCCGCCGTGCTGGTGCTCTTCGGACGCCGCCTGTTCTGGCCCTTCGTGCCCCGCGTCGGCGGTCCGGCCCGCGAGGGCCGGCTCTGGGGTCGGCTCGGCAGCGCCGTGGAGCACCGCCCGGTGCTGGTCGCCGCGCTGTCCACCGTGCTGCTCGGCGGCCTGGCCCTGGGCGGGCTCGGCATCCGCACCGGCCTGTCCGAGACCGAGCAGTTCCGGGCCACGCCCGAGGCGGTCACCGGGGCGCAGACCCTGGCACGGGCGTTCCCCGCCGGCAGCACCCAGCCGGTGGCCGTGATCACCACCCCGCGGGCGGTGCGGGCGGTCACCGACGCCGCCGCCGCGGTGCCCGGCGTCGCCTCGGCCCGTCCGGGCGACGCCGGCGCGGCCGTCGCCCAGGTCGACGTGGTCCTGGACGCCGAACCCGGCACGACCGCGTCGGACCGCGCGATCGAAGCGCTGCGCGAGGCGGTGGCCGCCGTGCCCGACTCCGCGCCGCCGGCCGTCCCCGGCGCCGACGCCCCCTCCGGGGCGATCGTCGGCGGCTCCGTGGCCGCCACCTACGACTCCGACGAGGCCAACAACCGGGACCTACGCCTCATCCTGCCGATCATCCTGCTGCTCGTCGGCGCCGTGCTGGTCCTGCTGCTGCGCGGCCTGCTCGCCCCGGTCCTGCTGGTGCTCACCGTGATCGCGTCGTTCTTCGCCAGCCTCGGCGCGGCCTGGCTGCTCTTCGACCACGTGCTGGGCTTCCCCGCCCTGGACAGCGGGGTGCTGCTGCTCGCCTTCGTGTTCCTGGTGGCCCTCGGGGTGGACTACAACATCTTCCTGGTCACCCGGGCCCGGGAGGACGCCCGCAGCGCCGGCACCCGGGACGGGATGCTCTCCGCCCTGCGGGTCACCGGCGGGGTGATCACCAGCGCCGGTGTGCTGCTCGCCGCGGTCTTCGCCGTGCTCGGCGTGCTGCCACTGATCACGCTGACCCAGGTCGGCATCATCGTCTGCATCGGCGTCCTGCTGGACACCCTGCTGGTGCGTACCGTCCTGGTGCCGGCGCTGGCGTTCGTGCTCGGGGACCGCTTCTGGTGGCCCGGCCGGGTCACCCGCGACCCCGCCCCGGCGACCCCCAGGTCACCGGAGCCGGTCGGCACGCACGACTGACCGGCTCCGGCCCGAGCGGGTCAGTACGACAGGCAGACGCACTGGGTCATCAGGGCCCGCACGTTGCGCACGTACGACGGGTTGGGGATGGCCAGCGGCTTGCCCTCCTGCGCCACCGCCCCGTGCCCGTAGTTGTACGCGGCGATGACCGCGTTGATCAGGCAGGAGTTCAGTTCGCTGGTGCACAGGGCGGGGTCGAGACGGAAGTCGGACTCGAAATACATGTCGCCGATGTACTTCGTCAACCACGCCAGGTAGGTGGCGCCCAGGTAGGCGTTGTCCTGGTAGTTGTCGATCTGGTAGCTCTTCTCGAACCGCTGGTTCATCCAGGTCGCGGTGTCCGGCATCACCTGCATCAGCCCGACCCCGCCGTCACAGGCGTAGATGTTGGACTGCCAGCCGCTCTCCTGCCAGGCGGTGGCCTTGAGCAGGTCCAGCGGGATCCTGATGTCCGGCGCGGAGACCGGCCAGTAGACCCGGGTGGAGGCGTTGGTCAACGCCGTCTTCACCTCGGCGCGGGTCGCCTGGTTGCCCTGGTAGAAGGGACAGTTGGCGGGGAGCGGCAGCTTGCGGTTGGGCGCCGGCGGAACGCTGGTCTCGGTGGGGCGCCGCGGCACCGTACGCGGTCGTGGCGCCACGGCCGGGCGGTCCGGCCTGGCCGCCACCTTCGCCACCGGTGGCGCCTCGCTGCTGGGCGGGGGCGCCGCCGACGTGACCCGGGCCGCCGACGGGGTCGGCTCCTCGGTGACCTCGTCGGCCTGCGGAGCGGCCACCGGGGCCTCGGTGACCGCGACCGGCGCGGCGACCGGCTCCTGCGCGGCCTCCTCCTTGGGGCCACAACCGACCAGCGCGCCCGCCAACAGCAGTCCGGCGAGCACCGCAGCGCCCCGCCGGCCGGTCCGTCGAACCATTCCGATGCCTCCCCCGTGTGATCGTCGCCGCACCCTAGCAAGGTTCGGCGGGGCTGCGATGCCCCTGCGACGGCGGCGTCGGCTGGTCCACCGGAGACGCCCGGTCGCCCACCGCGCGGTCCCGGGTGGCCCAGGCGACCATGAACACCACGGTCCAGAGCACCCCGAGCAGCACCGCCGCCGCGATTCCGCTGGCCGTGTCCAACCCGAGGTAGAGGCGCGCGCCAACGATCCCGAGCAGGCCCGCCGCTGCGGCGGTCCAGGCCGCCACCGCCACCGGCCACCGGGCGCCGCGCGACACCAGCCAGGCCAGGGTGCAGAAGCTCGCCGCGACCACGGCGCTCTGGGTGGAGAGCGGGGCGACCCCACCGCCACCCGGGGCGGTCCCGTCCGCCCCGGTCAGCTCGGCCGCCACCGCCAGCACCACCAGCGGAACGAACGCGCCCACCGTCCCGACCACGCTGAGCAGGTCGGCGCGCCAGGGCCGGTTGCGCCACGCCAGCACACCGGCCACCACCGCCACCAGGACGATCAACACCGACCCGCGGACCACCGACACCACCATCAGCGTGGCGTCGGCGGCGCCCGGGGTACGGCGGGCGGCGAACCACCCCGCGATGGCGCCGTCGAGCGCGGCGAGCCCGCTGTTGCGGACCGCCACGGAGAGCAGGCCGGCGATGGCGAGCCCGGCGGCGAAGAGCAGCAACAGCCCGGCGGCCAGGTTGAGCAGCAGCGTCCAGGCCGGTCCGATCCGCATGGCGAGCAGGAAGAACAGCACCCCGTAGCGGGCGGTGAGCCAGCGCACCGGAGGAAACGCGCCGGCCCGGGACAGCAGCGCGCGCACCGGGTCGGGGTTGCGGCCCAGCCACCGGCCGACGAGCACCACGCCCAGCAGACCGGCCAGCAGCAGCAGCGCCACCCCGGTGGCGCGGCCGAGCAGGCGGGAGACAGTGTCGTACGACTCACCGGCGAGGTGACCGAGCAGCACCGAGCCGCCCACCCAGGTGACCACCCCGCCCAGGTTCCACAGGAAGAACCGCCGGTACGGCATGCCGGCCGCGCCGGCCAGCCGGGGCACCAGGGTCCGGGCGAAAGCCACCCACCGGGCCGCGAACACGCCCCGACCACCCAGGCGGGCCAGCATCGCGTCGGCACGACTCCACCGCTGCGGCCCCACCCGGTGACCCAGCCCGGCGCGCAGGCGGGGGCCGTACCGGCGACCGGCCCGGAAGGCCAGCCCGTCACCGAGGACACCGGCGGCGATCATCGCGAGCAACGCCGGCCCGAGCCGCAAGGTACCGTTGTAGGTGAGGAAGCCAACCAGCAGCAGGGTAGCCTCACCCGGCACGAGCAGGCCGAAGATCACCGCGGTCTCGCCCGCCACGATCAGCGCGGCGACCAGGTAGATCCACAGGGTGGGCAGACCCTGCAAGAAGGTCAGCAGGTCGTGCACTCAGGCCCCCGGGACACGGGAGCCAGCATGCCAGCCGGGAGAACCGCCGGCACAGTGGTTTCACCAGAGATCAGGGGCACCTGGGGGTGACCCCGACGCGGCCTGCGCGAGCGCAGGCGGAAGGATAGAGGGTATGCAGCTTCGCACCGACCTCCGCAACGTCGCCATCATCGCTCACGTCGACCACGGCAAGACCACCCTGGTCGACGCCATGTTGCGGCAGGCCGGCGCCTACGGTGCCCGTGGCGAGAACACCGAGCGGGTGATGGACTCGATGGACCTGGAGCGGGAGAAGGGCATCACCATCCTCGCCAAGAACACCGGCGTGCGCTACCTGCCGGCGGACGGGTCCGACCCGGTCACCATCAACATCATCGACACCCCCGGCCACGCCGACTTCGGCGGCGAGGTCGAGCGTGGCCTCACCATGGTCGACGGTGTGGTCCTACTCGTCGACGCCAGTGAGGGCCCCCTGCCGCAGACCCGCTTCGTGCTGCGCAAGGCCCTGCGGGCCCGGATGCCGATCATCCTCGTGATCAACAAGGTGGACCGCCCGGACGCCCGGATCAAGGAGGTTGTGGACGACACCTACGAGCTGTTCCTCGACCTGGACGCCGACGAGGAGCAGATCGACTTCCCGATCGTCTACGCCTGCGCCCGCGACGGCATCGCCTCGCTCACCCAGCCCGCCGACGGCGCGGTGCCCGACGACAGCACCTCCCTGGAGCCGCTGTTCCGCACCCTGCTGGACACCATCCCCGCCCCCGCGTACGAGGAGGACGCGCCGTTGCAGGCGCACGTCACCAACCTCGACGCCTCGCCGTTCCTGGGCCGGCTGGCGCTGTGCCGGGTCCGGCAGGGCACCATCAGCAAGGGCCAGACGGTCACCTGGTGCCGCACCGACGGCAGCAGCCAGCGGGTCCGCATCTCCGAGCTGCTGATGACCGAGGGCCTGGAGCGCAAGCCGGCCGAGACCGCCGGGCCGGGCGACATCATCGCCGTCGCCGGCATCCCGGAGATCATGATCGGTGAGACCCTCGCCGACGCCGAGAACCCGATCCCGCTGCCGTTGATCACCGTCGACGAGCCGGCCATCTCGATGACCATCGGCACCAACACCTCGCCGCTGGTCGGCCGGGTCAAGGGCTCCAAGGTCACCGCCCGGATGGTCAAGGACCGCCTCGACAAGGAGCTGATCGGCAACGTGTCGCTGCGGGTGCTGCCCACCGAGCGGCCGGACGCCTGGGAGGTGCAGGGCCGCGGCGAGCTGGCGCTGGCCATCCTCGTCGAGCAGATGCGCCGGGAGAGCTACGAGCTGACCGTCGGCAAGCCGCAGGTGGTCACCCGCGAGATCGACGGCAAGACCTGCGAGCCGGTCGAGCGGCTCACCATCGACGCCCCGGAGGAATACCTCGGCGCGATCACCCAGCTCCTGGCCACCCGCAAGGGCCGGATGGAGCAGCTGGTCAACCACGGCACCGGCTGGATCAGGATGGAGTGGCTGGTCCCGGCGCGCGGGCTGATCGGCTTCCGCACCGAGTTCCTCACCGACACCCGCGGCACCGGCATCCTGCACCACGTCTTCGAGTCGTACGAGCCGTGGTTCGGCGAGCTGCGCACCCGCAACAACGGGTCGCTCGTCGCCGACCGGGCCGGCGCGGTCACCGCCTTCGCGATGATCAACCTCCAGGAGCGTGGCCAGCTCTTCGTCGAGCCGACAACCGAGGTGTACGAGGGCATGATCGTCGGGGAGAACTCCCGCTCCGACGACATGGACGTCAACATCACCAAGGAGAAGAAGCTCACCAACATGCGGGCGTCCACCTCCGACGAGACGGAGAAGCTGATCCCGCCGCGCAAGCTCTCCCTGGAGCAGGCCCTGGAGTTCTGCCGCGAGGACGAGTGCGTCGAGGTCACCCCGACCGCGGTACGCATCCGCAAGGTGGTGCTCGACCAGCAGCAGCGGGGCCGCGCCGCCGCCCGCCGCAAGCACGCCAACTGACCCACCAGCACCCGACACCGGGCGCGCCGGCCACCACGGCCGGCGCGCCCGTCCGCTCTCCCCGACGGGTACCCACGCCCGCCCACCCGTGATCCGCTACGGTCACCCGCATGACCTGGGATGATCTCGACGCCCACCTGGACCGGGTCCCCGGCATCGTCTCGGCGTACGTGGGCCGCCTCGGCGCGGCGCCCACCTGGACCCGCCACCCGGACGCCGCCCACTACGCCGCCAGCACCATGAAGATCGCGGTCCTGGCCGCGCTGCACCGCGCCGCCGAGGCCGGCGCCCTCGATCTGGACGCCCCCGTCCCGGTCGTCAACGAGTTCGACTCCGCCCGGCCCGGCGCGCCCCGGTTCGCCTGCGCCCAGGCCTACGACAACGACGACGCGGTCTGGGACCTCCTGGGCGGCACCGCTCCCCTGCGCTGGCTGGCCGACCGGATGATCGTCCGCTCCAGCAACCTCGCCACCAACCTCGTCCTCGGGCACGTCGGACTGCCCGCGGTGGCCGAGGTCTGGGCGCTCGCCGGCGCCCGCACCAGCAGCACCGGCCGGGGCATCGAGGACTTCGCCGCCCGCGACGCCGGCATCACCAACACGGTCACCGCCGCCGATCTGGCCGCCCTGCTCGGCGCGCTGGCCACCGGGGCCAGCACCCCGGGCCGGCTCGCCTCGCCGGTCGCCTGCGCCGCCATGCTGGACGTCCTGCTCGCCCAGGAACACCGTCAGGACCTGGCCGCCGGCCTACCCGACGGCACCCGCGTCGCGCACAAGAACGGCTGGGTCCACGGGGTACGCCACGCCGCCGGGGTGGTGCTGCCCGACGACGCGCCGCCCTACCTGATCGCCGTCTGCACCACCACCGACCCGGACGACGGGGTCGACGACGACGCCTGCCTGCTGATCGCGGACGTCTCCGCGCGGGCCTGGACCGCCCGCCACGACCTCTGACCCGAGCCGGTCACTCCAGCAGCCGCGCCCGCAGCGCCGCCACGTCGGCGTCGGTCAACCCCAACCCGTCGCGCAGGTACGCGTCGAACGAGCCGTGCGCCCGCCGCACCTCGTCGTAACCGGCGTCCAGATACTCGGCGCGGACCTCCAGCACCGGCAGCACCGCGTCGACATCCAGGTCGGGCTGCCGCCGCCGCATGGCCTCGATGATCACCGCACGCAGGCTCTCGGTCAGCGCGTTGTTGCGCAGGTAGTCGGCGCGGATCGCCGCCTCGTCCACCCCGAGGGCCGTCAGCAGGATGACGGTGAGCCAGCCGGTCCGGTCCTTGCCGGCGGAGCAGTGGTAGACCAGCGGGAGGTTCTCCGCCCGGCCCGCCAGCCGCACCGCCTCGGCGAAACCAGCCCGTGCCGACTCGCCGGTCACGAACCACCGGTAGATCGCCGCCATCGCCCCCGCCGTGCCCTGCCGGGCCAACTCCGCGTAGGCGTCCAGGTCGTGGCCGAGCAGCACCGCCGAGACGTACGTGAAGACCGGATGCTCCGGATCGTGTACCGGCAGGCGTACCACCCGTGGCTCACCGGCGAGCCGGTCCGCGGGGGCGACAGCGATCTCCGCGGGGGCACGCAGGTCGAGCACGCACGCCGGCCCGAGCTTCGCGAGCACCGGCACGTCCTCGTCGGTCAGCCGACCCAACGCCGGGGTACGGATCAGCTGCCCGTCCCGGACCCGCCGCCCGCCCGCGCCGACAAGCCCGCCCAGGTCACGCGCGTTCGGCGCGCCCACCAGTTCCCAGCTCTGCCCGGCCATCGGTCCCCCCTCGCGCCACGAACCTGCGTATAGGGTGCCTCACATGACGATCTCGGCGGTACGCACCCACCGGGTTTCCGCCCCCTTACACACCCCGTTCGTCACCGCGTTGCGCCGTACCACCACAGTGGACACGCTGGTCGTCGAGCTGGTCGACGCCGACGGCCGCTCCGGCTTCGGCGAGGCGCCCCAGGTCTGGCAGGTCACCGGCGCGTCGATCGCCGGCGCGCAGGCCTGCGTCGCCGAGGTCCTCGGCCCCCGGCTGGTCGGCCGCGACCCGGACGACCTGGTCACCCGTTGCGCCGAGGTCCAGCGCGCGGTGGCTGGCAACGAGGCCGCCAAGGCGGCGGTGGACGTCGCCCTGCACGACCTGGCCGCGCAACGGCTGGGCGTACCCCTGGTGCGTCTGCTCGGCGGCACCACGCTGCGGGTACCCACCGACGTCACGCTGGCCGCGGGCGACGCGGTCGATCTGGCGGCGGCGGCGCGGCAGCGCCAGGCCGACGGTTTCGGCGTGCTCAAGCTGAAGGTCGGCACCGACGCGGCCGGCGACCTGGACCGGGTCCGGGCCGTCCGCGCGGCGGTCGGCCCCGGCGTCCAGATCCGGCTGGATGCCAACCAGGGCTGGACGCCCCGCGAGGCCGTCCGGGTGATCCGGGGCATTGAGGACGCCGGCCTCGATGTGGAACTCGTCGAACAGCCGGTGGCCCGCTGGGACCTGGACGGGCTGGCCTGGGTCAGCGACCGGGTGTCCGTGCCGATCCTGGCCGACGAGGCGGTCTTCGGGGTCCGCGACCTGGTCGAGGTGATCCGCCGCCGGGCCGCCGACCTGGTCAACGTCAAGCTGGCCAAGTGCGGCGGGCTGTATCCGGCGCGCACCCTCCTCGACCTCGCCGCCGCCCACGGGCTCGGCACCGTGGTCGGCTCGATGATGGAGAGCCAGGTCGGCATCGGCGCGGCGGCCAGCCTGGTCGCCGCCTACGGCACCAGCGCCGTCGCGGACCTGGACGCCGCGTGGTGGCTGGCGTGGTCGCCGGTGCGGGGCGGGATACGTTACGACGGCTCTACCGTCGTGTTGCCGAACGTCCCTGGCCTGGGCGTTCTCGGTCTCACTGAAGCAAAGGTGCGCGCCAACGGTTGAGGACCGTTGCTTTCTTTCATATGGTTTTCCCGGGACAGCCGACACGATCTGGGGGTTGACGTGGAGCTGCAACCGGGCCAGACGGCCGTCGTCCGGGTCGCGGTGGCGACGCTGTGGACCTCCCCCGAGGCGGTTCGCTCGGTCGACCGCCCCGCCCTGACCGCCAGCGCCGACATCTCCGCCTGGGTCTCCGGGATGGACACCGACCAGCTGGTTGGCGACTGCGTGCTGAGTCAACTGCTGCTCGGCGAGCGGGTCATCGTCAGCGCGGTACGCCCGGACGGCTGGACCCAGGTCGTCGCCGTCGAACAGCCGGCCGCCAAGCTCGACCCGCGTGGCTACCCGGGCTGGCTCCCCGCCGACCAACTGACCACCGTCGACCCGGCCCACACCGACCAGTCGCTGGTGGTGGACGCCACGGTCACCGCACTGCACGCCACCCCGGACGGGTCGGTGGTGCTCCCCGGCGTCGCCGTCGGCACCCGCCTCGCCCCGGCCGGCCCCGCGCGCGACGGCTGGCGGCCGGTCCACGTCCCCGGCCGGGACGCACCGCTCTGGCTGCCCGACGCCCACCTGGTTCCGGCGTCGGTCACGTCGCCGACCGCCGAACAGGCGCTCGCTGTCGCCCAGCGGCTGCTGGACGTCGTCTATGTCTGGGGCGGCCTCTCCGCGCACGGCATCGACTGCTCCGGGCTCGTGCACCTGGCCTGGCGTCGGTTCGGGGTGTCCCTCCCCCGGGACGCCGACGACCAGGCCGTGGCCACGACACCGCTGACGATGGGCGCGGAGCGCCCCGGCGACCTCTACTTCTTCGCCCGACCCGGCCGCAAGATCCATCACATCGGCATCGTCACCGCCGTCCCCGGCGAGGGCGACGAGCGCCGGATGCTGCACGCCTGCTACCGGCGGCGGCGGGTCGTCGAGGAGCGGTTGCCGGCCGAGCGAACCGCGACGCTCGTCGGCGCGCACCGGGTCTGACCGGCCGGGCGCGGTCGGCACCCGGCCGGTGACCGGTCAGCGTCGGGCGTCGGCCAGCTCGCGGCGGCGGTCCCGGGAGGACTTGATCAGGCTGGCGGCCGTGGCCACGGCCAGGGTGCCGAGGATGACCAGCAGCGACAGCCAGATCGGGATGTGCGGCGCCCAACCCACGTGCTCGCCACCGTTGATGAACGGCAGCCTGTTGTCGGCCAGCGCCTCCAGCACCAGCTTGACCCCGATGAAGCCGAGCACGACGGCCAGCCCGTAACTCAGGTAGATCAGCCGGTCGAGCAGGCCACCCAGCAGGAAGTAGAGCTGCCGCAGGCCCATCAGCGCGAACACGTTGGCGGTGAAGACCAGGTACGGCTCCTGGGTGATGCCGAAGATCGCCGGGATCGAGTCCAGGGCGAAGATCAGGTCGGTGGTGCCGATCGCGATCATCACGATCAGCATCGGGGTGAACAGCCGCCGACCGCTGACCGTGGTCGTGAGCTTCGCGCCGTCGTAGTCCTTGGAGATCGGCAACGCCTTACGGCTCCATCGGATCAGGACGTTCTCGGAGAACTCGTCCTCGTCCGGCTCGCCCTGTCGGGCCAGGTTCACCGCCGTGTAGATCAGGAACGCGCCGAAGATGTAGAAGACCCAGGAGAACTGCGAGATCAACGCCGCGCCGGCGGCGATGAACCCACCGCGCATGACCAGCGCCAGCACGATGCCGACGAGCAGCACCTTCTGCTGGTACTGCCGGGGCACCCCGAAGCGGGCCATGATGATCACGAAGACGAACAGGTTGTCCACGGAGAGGCTGTACTCGGTCAGCCAGCCGGTGTAGAACTGGCCGGCCGAGCTGGCCCCGGAGGTCAGCCAGACACCGGCGCCGAAGAGCAGGGCGAGACCGACGTAGAAGGCGACCCAGAGGCTGGACTCCCGCACACTGGGCTCGTGCGGGCGTCGACCGATGATCAACAGGTCGACCAGCAAAACCGCGGTCAGGGCGACCAGCGTCCCCGCCCAGACCAATCCGGACACATCCAACGTTCATTCCTCCGGCAGACACGCGGCGTCGGGCACACCGTACGCCCCCGTGGGGGTCGGTGTGCCGCTGTCGCTCACTCTGGTGACTGTCGGAGGTCTCTTCCGCCACCGGCCCGGATGGGACGGCGACCGACGGGGCCGGGCCGAGCCACCGTGGTTCCGGCGATCGGCCGTGCTGACGACTCCGTCGCGGGGGAATACTCCCCTCCTTGATGACCATTCTTGCCCACCACGCCCCGTGATCACACCCCGGGCGGTTGGTGGTGCGGTACACCCCACACACCCGCTATGGCTTCCTAGGAGGCTAGCCCATATCCGAGAGGCCTGGCCACCGGACAGGGGTGACCGTCGGATTCCCTCCGTCGGGGCCGGACGCACTGGTGAGCGACCTGGCGGGCCGGCCGAGTCGAAGGCGGGGAGGGTGCAGCGTCGACCGCAACGGACCCGCGACGACACCGACCGCCAACGGCGTGGGAGGCTTTCCGGCATGGTGCTTGAGGTCGCGTTGATCGACGTACTTCCCGGACACGAGGACGCGTTCGCCGCCGCGTACGCCGAGGGGCGCCCGGTGCTCGCGGGTGCGACCGGCTGCCGGTCGGTACGGATGACCCGAGGAATCGAGTCCCCCACCCGCTTCGTGCTGCTCGTCGAGTGGGACTCGGTCGAGGCGCACGAGCAGAACTTCCGGGCCACCGACCGGTTCGAGCGCTGGCGGGCGTTGATCGGGCCGCACTTCGCGAGCCCGCCCATCGTCGAGCACTTCCTCGACGTGCCGGCCTGAGCCGAGCTGTCGTACCCCTCGATTATCGTCCCCGCGCACGCGCCGGCCGCCGGTCCCGACGGGCTCGGGGGCGCCGGGCCCGGTGGCCGCGCGTCGCACCAGCGCGGTCGCCGACCGGCTACTCGCCGACGCGGCGGGCCAGCGTCGTCACCGTCTCCTCCGGCGACAACGCGGCCGCCAGCAGCGACTCGGTCATCCGCTGGTAGCGGTCCACGTCGAGCACTGTGGCCAAGCGGACGTCGGTGGTCAACGCCTCCAACATCACCGTGCGCGGGTCCGCCGGGTCGGGGAAGGCATAGCAGGAGTACGGGGTGAGCGGGTGCAGGCCACCGCCGGCCGCCCCGCGCGGCAGCAGCCGCACCGTGACGTGGGACAGCCCGGTCACCGTGACCAGATGCCGCAACTGCTCCCGCCAAACCGCCACCGGCAGGTCGCCCGGGTCGCAGACGGCGTCGGCGAGCACCGCCGTGTACCGCGGCGGGTAGGCCCGCCGTAACACCTCCTGCCGCAGCGCCCGGGCGCGCACCTCGGCCTCCACGTCGACGTCCGGCGCGAGCTGGGCGCCGGCCGCGACCAGCACCCGGGCGTACGCCGGCGTCTGGAGCAGCCCCGGCACCACCGACGGCTGGTACTCCACGATCTCGGCGGCGCCCGCCTCCAACTCGGCGTAGGTGCGCTGTCGCTCGCTCATCTCGCCGAGAGTCTTCCACCAGCCCCGACTGGTCGCGGCGTCGCGAGCGATGACGATCAGCGCGTCCCGGGCGGGCGTCGGCACCTTGTAGACGTCGAGCAGATCGAGCACGTCGGCGAGGTCCGGTCGGCTCTGACCCAGCTCGATGCGGGACAACTTCGACGTCGACGCCCAGCCCAACCGGTCGCAGACCTGCTCCAGGGTCAGCGACTCACGCCGACGGAGCTGGCGCAGCTCTGCGCCGAGACGTACGCGTCGAATGACAGGACTTGTTGGCAGCGGCATCCCGGCCTCCCCACCGAGGGAGACTACGCAGGACGATCACCCAGTGCAATAGCGCGCTCGCACACCGCAATCAGGGCATTCGACGCCGCCTACCGCCGGTCCCGACCCGAGCTGACGTTTCCGCAGCTCAGGGCAGTTGCGGACGGTAGGCGGCGACGTTACTTCACGCCGGCCGCATCCATTCCCCGCAGCTCCTTCTTGAGGTCGGCGACCTCGTCGCGGATCCGTGCCGCCAGTTCGAACTGCAACTCGCGGGCGGCCGCCAGCATCTGGTCGTTGAGCTCCTGGATGAGCTGGGCGAGGTCGGCGCGGGCCATCCCCTCCCGCGAGGTGGTCGGTGCGGCGGCCCGGCTCCGGCTGCGAGTCTCCTTGACCGGCGCCTTGCCTCGGGAGAGCTGACGCACCGCGCCCCCGACCCTCGAACTCTCCGTGTCCTCCGCCTCGCGGTAGATGTCGTCGAGGATGTCGTGGATCTTCTTGCGCAGCGGCTCCGGACTGATGCCGTTCGCCTCGTTGTGCGCGATCTGCTTGGCCCGGCGCCGGTCGGTCTCCTCGATCGCCGCCGCCATCGACGGGGTGATCTTGTCGGCGTACATGTGCACCTGGCCGGAGACGTTACGGGCCGCCCGTCCGATGGTCTGGATCAGCGACCGACCACTGCGCAGGAAGCCCTCCTTGTCGGCGTCGAGGATCGCCACCAGCGACACCTCGGGCAGGTCCAGACCCTCCCGGAGCAGGTTGATGCCGACCAGCACGTCGTAGTCGCCCTTGCGCAGCTCGCGCAGCAGCTCCACCCGGCGCAAGGTGTCGACCTCGGAGTGCAGGTAGCGCACCCGGATGCCGTTCTCCAGGAGGTAGTCGGACAGGTCCTCGGCCATCTTCTTGGTCAGCGTGGTGACCAGCACCCGCTCGTCCCGCTCGGTACGCAGCTTGATCTCGTGCATCAGGTCGTCGATCTGACCCTTGGTCGGCTTGATCACGACCTCCGGGTCGACCAGACCGGTGGGCCGGATGACCTGCTCGACGAACTCGCCCTGGGCCTGCTCCATCTCCCAGGTGCCAGGAGTCGCGGAGAGGAAGACCATCTGGCCGACCCGCTCGAGGAACTCGTCGAAGCGCAGCGGCCGGTTGTCGGCGGCGCTGGGCAGCCGGAAGCCGTGGTCGATGAGCATCCGCTTGCGCGACGCGTCACCCTCGTACATCCCGCCGATCTGCGGGATGGTCACGTGCGACTCGTCGATGACGGTGAGGAAGTCGTCGGGGAAGTAGTCGAGCAGGCAGTGCGGCGGGCTGCCGGGCAGCCGGCCGTCCATGTGCATCGAGTAGTTCTCGATGCCGGAGCAGAAGCCCACCTGCCGCATCATCTCGATGTCGTAGGTGGTGCGCATCCGCAGCCGCTGCGCCTCCAGAAGCTTGCCCTGGCGCTCCAGCTCGGCGAGCCGCTCGGCCAACTCGGCCTCGATGTCACGGATCGCCCGCTCCATCCGCTCCGGACCGGCGGCGTAGTGCGTCGCCGGGAAGATCACCAGCTGGTCGACCTCGCGGACCACGTCGCCGGTCAACGGGTTGAGGTAGTAGAGCTTCTCCACCTCGTCGCCGAACAGCTCGATGCGGACCGCCAACTCCTCGTACGCCGGGATGATCTCCAGGGTGTCGCCCCGGACCCGGAAGGTGCCGCGCTGGAAGGCCATGTCGTTGCGGGTGTATTGAATGTCGACCAGCCGGCGCAGCAGCTGGTCACGGTCGAGGTCCTGACCGACCTGCACCCGCACCGCCCGGTCGAGGTATTCCTCCGGGGTGCCGAGACCGTAGATCGCCGAGACGGTCGCCACCACGATCACGTCGCGTCGGGTGAGCAGGGACATCGTCGCCGAGTGCCGCAGCCGCTCCACCTCCTCGTTGATCGAGGAGTCCTTCTCGATGTAGGTGTCGGTCTGCGGGATGTACGCCTCGGGCTGGTAGTAGTCGTAGTAGGAGACGAAGTATTCGACGGCGTTGTGCGGCAGCAGCTCGCTGAACTCCTTCGCCAGCTGCGCGCAGAGCGTCTTGTTCGGGGCGAGCACCAGGGTGGGCCGCTGCAACCGCTCCACCAGCCAGGCCGTCGTGGCGCTCTTGCCGGTGCCGGTCGCGCCGAGCAGCACGCTGTGCCGATCACCGCGGCGAACCCGACGCTCAAGATCGTCGATCGCGGCCGGTTGGTCGCCGGCGGGTTGGAACTCACTGACGACCTGGAAGCGGCCGTCGAGCCGGGGAATGTCGAGCGCCATGCCATCAACGGTACGCCGGAGGTCCGACAGGTTCGGCCGTCACGCCAGGTACGTGATCGGCTTCAATATTCCCATTGTGTGGCCCATGTCACCGGGACTACCCTTCTCCTGTAGGCCGCTCGCGGCGGCCGACCGGGCCGGCGCCAGGCCGTTCATCACGGGCCGGCGCCCCCGGCACCTCGGTCGCAGCACCCGGCTCGTCCGGCGTGCGCACCGGTGCGGTCGCGCTCACGGCGCAGACCGGCCGCCGCGAGCGCCCCCTGCTCGTCACCCCGGTGCCGTTCCGCCCGTTTCACCTTCGTGGACACGACTTCGACCCCGATGCCCGGCGCCACCGCCACGAACCCCGCCGGGACGACCGCCCCCGACGAGGACGCCGCCGGCTCCGCACCGGCCGGCCGACGCCGCCGCCGTGCGCTGCTGCTGCTCGGCCTGACCGCCGTCACGTCCGCGACGGCACTGGTGCTGGGGCTGTTGAGCTGGGCGCCCGACCCGCCCGAGCCGGCCCGGCCGGTGACCGTCGCGGAGGCCGAACGACTGGCCGCCGTACGGGTCACGAACCTGCGGGACCTGCGCGCCGGCGTACGCGTCACCGCCGGCGCCGACGCCGACCGGATCGAGCTGGTGGGCTGGGTTGACTGGTCCCGGTCGCTGCTCTACGTCGACGTGGGCGGGCCGGGCGCCGGCGCCGAGCGCGGGCTGGTGCAGCAGAACGGGCGGGTGCTGGTGCTCCGTCCCGACCCGGCGGCGGTGCCCACCCCCGCCGCGCCGCCGCTG
This sequence comes from Micromonospora sp. WMMD1120, assembly GCF_029626235.1. Classification (NCBI taxonomy): domain Bacteria; kingdom Bacillati; phylum Actinomycetota; class Actinomycetes; order Micromonosporales; family Micromonosporaceae; genus Micromonospora; species Micromonospora sp. WMMD1120. Next base: position 58,857 of record NZ_JARUBO010000005.1, read on the forward strand.
GTGCCACCGGCCGATCGGTGGCGGCTCCACCGGCTGACTCCCGGGACGCCCCTGGGACCGGTGCTGGGCCTGCTCCTCGGGCTCGCCGCCGACCGTCCCGACCCCCCGGCGACCGGCGCGCGCTGGATCGCCCGGGAGACGGTGCTGGCCGGCCCGGTGGACGTCCTGGAGGCGGCCCCGCCCGCCGGGACGAGCACCCCGACCCCGGCGGCGGACGGGCCGACCCGGTACTGGCTCGACCAGGACGCCCGGCTGCACCGGCTGGTGACCCGAGTACCGGACGTCGGACCGGTCACCATCGTCCTCAACCGCGCCGACCGGCCGACACTGCGACCGGTGGACGCCCTCGGCGGTCGACCGGGTCTGCCCCGGGGGCTGACCGACGACGAGCAGCGTCGGCTGGACCGGTTGCCGGCCCGGTTACGCGCCCAGGGCGGTGCCACGGTGACGCTCACCGCCCCGGTCGGCACGGAGACGAACCTGCGGGGCGCCGGCTGGTTGAGCTGGACCGCCCGTAGCGCGTACCTCGCGGTCGCCGACCTCGGCGTACCGGATCGCCGGACCCTGCTGCGCCGCGACAGCACCGGTCTGGCCCGCGCGGACGTGGCGGCGGTGGCCGCGGACGGCGACACCGCGGAGGCGCCGGCCCGACCGCCGCTGCCGCTCCCGGCCGGGCCCTGGCGGACCAGCCGGACCGGCGCGGACGACCTCGGGGTGCTCGTGGACGCCGCGCTGGCCGCCGGGTCGGTCCGGCACCGCGGTACTGCCGAACGGGTCCGCGAGGACGTCATCGCCGGGCGGGCCGTGGACGTCGTCGAGTCCGGCCCGGCCACCGCGCGGTTGCGCTACTGGATCGACCGTGCCGACGGGTCGCTACGCCGGCTCGAGCTGCGGACCGGCGCGGACGCCTGGGCCCAACTGGACCTGCGGCCCGCGGTGGTGCCCCGCCTGGCTACCGCCCCTCGCCCCGGGGCCCGCTGAGCCAGCCGGTCAGGGACGCCAGTCGGTCTGCGCGGCCCACTGCTCGGCCCGCAGGTACTCCTCGTCGAACCACGGGTCGCGGGCCGTGCCGGAGTCACCGGCCTCCGGAGCGGCGTCGACCAGGTCCCGCTTGAGCAGCAGGTACGCGGACCGCTGATCCGGGTCGGCGCGCAGGTGGTCGCGCATCAGCAGCGCGTACCGCCACCCCGGCGAGTCCGCCACCCGCACGTGCAGGCGCACCGGACGGGCCGGGTCCGCGCTGCCGTGCAGCCGCTTGCGCCAGCGGGCCCGACCGGCCGGACGCGGGTCGTCCCACCACTCCCCCGGCACCCGGGGGAACCCGGCGCCCGCCAGCCGGTCGGCCAACGCCCCGTCCGCGTCGGCGAGACTGGACACCGCGACCTGGATGTCGATCACGTCCTGGGCGGCGAGACCGGGCACCGCCGTCGCGCCGATGTGATCGATGCGCAGCGCTTCCGCGCCGAGCGCGTGCCGGATCCGAGCGGCCAGCCGCGCGTACTGCTCCGGCCAACTCGCGTCGGCTTCGGCCGGGGCACGCCGGCTCGGGGGAATCACCCGCCGCTGGCGCAGATTGTCCTCGTAGGGCCGCAGCCGCTGCCGCCAGAGCGCGTCGACGGCGTCGTGCAACGCCGTCAGGCTGTCGTCGTTGGTCAGCACCACGTCCGCGGCCGCCCGGCGACGGGCGTCGTCGGCCTGGGCGGCGATCCGCCGCTCGGCCTCCGCGCGACTCATCCCCCGGTCGCGCGCCAGCCGCTCCAGTCGGATCGGCGCCGCCGTCTGCACCACGACCACCAGGTGGTACGTGGGCGCGAGGCCCGTCTCCACCAGCAGCGGCACGTCGTTGACGACGATCGCGTCCGGCGCCGCCGCGGCGATCAGCTCCGCCGTACGGGCCCGGACGCGGGGGTGGACGATCGCCTCCAACCGACGACGGGCGTCCGCGTCGGCGAAGACCACCGCTCCGAGGGCGGCGCGGTCCAGGGCGCCGTCGGCGTCCAGCACGGCGTCGGAGAACGCGGCGACGATCTCGATCAGCCCGTCCGTGCCCGGCGCCACCACCTCCCGGGCCACCTGGTCGGCGTCGATGACCACGGCGCCCCGTTCGGCGAGCCGCGCGGCCACGGCGCTCTTGCCTGACCCGATCCCGCCGGTCAACCCCACCCTCAGCACCCGACCAGTCAACCGGATCGGTGCACGCGTCGCCAACCCGCCCCACGCCCCGCCGCCGCTTTGATCGACTCGCTTTCCTTGGAATCGGGCCTTCCACGCCGCTTCGACACCGCGTCATCAAGGAAACCGAGTGGATCAACACTCACGACCGGTCGCAGGATCAGCGCACCAGGTACGGCGAAGGCCCCGCCCCCGGCGATCCGGAGATCGCGGGGGACGGGGCCCGTCGTCGTCAGCGGGTCACTTACCGCCGGCGAGCTTCTCCCGCAGTGCGGCGAGCGCCTCGTCGGTGGCCAGGGTGCCGGCCGGCTCCTCGGCCTGCCGGCTCGGGGCCGGGCTGGACGAGGAGGTGGTGCCACCGCCACCGCCACCGGCGGCCGAGACGGCGGGAGCCGGGTTGGCAGCGGCCTCGGCGTCGGCGGCCCGAGAGGTCTGCACCTGCTTGGTGTGGGCCTCCCAGCGCTGACGAGCCTCGGCGTACTGGTTCTCCCAGGTCTCGCGCTGCTTGTCGTACCCCTCGAGCCACTCGCCCGTCTCCGGGTCGAAGCCCTCCGGGTAGATGTAGTTGCCCTCGTTGTCGTACGTCGCGGCCATGCCGTAGAGGGTCGGGTCGAAGTGCTCCTCGCCCTCGACGAAGCCCTCGTTGGCCTGCTTGAGCGACAGCGAGATCCGGCGGCGCTCCAGGTCGATGTCGATGACCTTGACCATGACCTCGGAGCCGACCTGGACGACCTGCTCCGGGATCTCCACGTGGCGCTCGGCCAGCTCGGAGATGTGGACCAGGCCCTCGATGCCGTCGTCGACGCGGACGAACGCACCGAACGGCACCAGCTTGGTGACCTTACCCGGCACGATCTGCTGGATCGCGTGGGTACGGGCGAACTGCCGCCACGGGTCCTCCTGGGTCGCCTTCAGCGACAGGGAGACGCGCTCGCGGTCCAGGTCGACGTCCAGGACCTCGACCTCGACCTCCTGGCCGACCTCGACGACCTCGGACGGGTGGTCGATGTGCTTCCAGGACAGCTCGGAGACGTGCACCAGGCCGTCGACGCCACCCAGGTCCACGAAGGCGCCGAAGTTGACGATCGAGGACACGACGCCCTTGCGGACCTGGCCCTTCTGCAGCTTGTTGAGGAACTCGGTGCGCACCTCGGACTGCGTCTGCTCGAGCCAGGCCCGGCGGGACAGGACCACGTTGTTGCGGTTCTTGTCCAGCTCGATGATCTTGGCCTCGAGCTCCCGCCCGACGTACGGCTGCAGGTCACGCACACGGCGCATCTCGACCAGGGAGGCGGGCAGGAAGCCGCGCAGCCCGATGTCGAGGATGAGGCCGCCCTTGACCACCTCGATGACCGAACCGCGGACGACGCCGTCCTCGTCCTTGATCTTCTCGATCGTGCCCCAGGCCCGCTCGTACTGTGCCCGCTTCTTGGAGAGGATCAGACGACCCTCCTTGTCCTCCTTCTGGAGGACCAGGGCCTCGATGTGGTCGCCAACCGTCACAACCTCGGCCGGGTCCACGTCGTGCTTGATCGACAACTCCCGAGAGGGGATGACGCCCTCGGTCTTGTAGCCGATGTCGAGCAGGACCTCGTCCCGATCGACCTTGACGACGGTGCCTTCGACAATGTCGCCGTCGTTGAAGTACTTGATGGTCTCGTCGATCGCGGCGAGGAAAGCCTCCTCGGAACCGAGATCGTCGTGGGTGACCCGGGTGGCGCTCGAGGGGGCCTCGATGCTGCTCGTCATGTGGGCGGTTGCTCCGGTCGGTGGGTTGTCACAGCAGGCTGGTGTGTCGCGGTGACCCGTTCGCGCCAGCGGATTTGTCGCCGGGCACACCGAACGATCGCCAAATGAGATCATGATGTGGCTCCGTCGACCGCGCACCTGCTCCCTGCCGAGGCAACGCGATCCGCGAGCGCATCGTCTAGCCTACCGTGCGCATTACCACAGCGTGCAAGCCCTCCCGGCATCTCTACGCGTGCCGACCTGCGAAAGCCGAACAATCGCCCGGAAACCACCACTGCTGTCTCGTGCGTCACAGCAGCCCCAATCGCCCCGGCCGCACGGCTGGTCGCCGGGTCGGGGCGGCCCACCGCGTACTCCGACAGCGGCGGGGCCTAGCGTTGGCGCGTGGATGACGACAGCCGGGTCACCCGGCGCCGGGTGGATGACGCGGAGGCCCGCCGGGCGAACCGGGGCTGGTGGGACGCCGACGCCGACGACTACCAGGCCGAGCACGGCGCGTTCCTGGGCGACGTGGACTTCGTCTGGTGCCCGGAAGGGCTGCGCGAGGCCGACGCCCGGCTGCTCGGTGACGTCGCGGGGCGACGGGTGCTGGAGGTGGGCGCCGGCGCGGCCGCCGCCGCCCGGTGGTTGGCCACCCAGGGCGCCCGGCCGGTCGCCTTCGACCTGTCCGCCGGCATGCTGCGGCACGCCGCCGAGGCCGCCGAGGTCACCGGGGTACGCGTACCGCTGGTGCAGGCCGACGCGCTCGCCCTGCCGTTCGCCGACCGGTCGTTCGACATCGCCTGTACGGCCTTCGGCGCGATCCCGTTCGTGGACGACTCGGCGGCCCTGCTCGCCGAGGTGCACCGGGTGCTGCGACCCGGTGGCCGTTGGGTGTTCTCGGTGACCCACCCGATGCGCTGGATCTTCCTCGACGACCCGGGCGAGGGCGGGCTGACGGCGGTGCACTCGTACTTCGACCGTTCCCCCTACGTGGAGCAGGACGAGTCCGGCGTGGCCACCTACGTCGAGCAGCACCGCACCCTCGGCGACCGGGTCCGGGAGCTGGTCGGCGCCGGGTTCCGGCTGCTGGACCTGGTGGAGCCGGAGTGGCCGGAGGGGCACGGGCAGACCTGGGGACAGTGGAGCCCGCTGCGCGGACGCCTCTTCCCCGGCACCGCCATCTTCGTCACCGAGAAGCCCGCCGACTGAGCGCGTCGCACCCGCAGTCCGACCTGCGCGCCATCGATCGCCGGTAGGCTCCAACCCATGAGCGCCGAGCCCATCCCGACATCACCTGGCCCCTGGTGTCCGGACCCGATGCGGCAGCAGCGTGCCGACTACACGCTGGAGGACCTGCTCGCCCTGCCGGACGACGCCCCCCGCGTCGAACTCGTCGACGGAGTTATCCAGGTGACACCCTCCCCCACCCTGGGCCATCAGGACATCTCGCTGCTGCTGGCGCACTGGCTGCTGCAACACGTGCCGGCCGACCTTCGGGTCGTCCAGGCCGTCGGCGTCGGGCTGAGTCCCAACACCAGCCGGCAGCCGGACGTGCTCCTACGGCGGGCCGGCGTCGACTCCTCCCGGTCCACTCTGCGGCCGGCGGACGTCGTGCTCGCCGTGGAGATCGTGTCGCCCGGCACGCGACGGATCGACCGGTTCGCGAAGCCCGGTGAGTACGCCGCCGCCGGCATCCCGTTCTACTGGCGGATCGAGCAGGACCCGGTGCACGTCTACGCGTACCAGATCGGCGACCGGGTGGGGCCGGGCGGTGAGCGGCAGTACGAGCTGGTCGCCGACGGCGCCGACGTGATCGAGCTGACCGAGCCGTTCGACATCAAGCTGCCGATCGCCGAGATCACGCCGTAGCCGTTTCGCCCCGACGGTGCCGGGTAGCCGGTGACCATGGCCGAACAGCGATTCCACGAGGGCGACCACGTCTCCTGGTCGGCGCACGGCAGCCGCGCGTACGGCGTGGTCCAGGGCACGATCACCGAGCGGACGCGGATTCGCGGGCGGGCGGTGAACGCGTCCCCGGACGACCCGCAGTACCGGGTCCGCAGTGACGGCACGGGCCGCGACGTGGCCCACCGGCCGGAGGCGTTGCGTCATGAGCAGAGCTGACGACCAGGGCCGGGACACCTACCGGGAGTTCACCGAGGCGGTGAACATGAAGCCCGGCGAGCTGTCCACATGGCTCGAAACCAACGAGTCGAAACAGGTCGGCTGGCACAAGGGTGGCCGTACCGGCGGTGGGGAGTCCGTCGGGCACGAGTCCGGCCGAAAGATCATCAACCTGCTGCGCCGCAAGCGCGGTGACCTGTCCGAGGCGGACTACAAGCACATGCGCAAGGTGGTCGGCTACGTACGCCGACACATGGCGCAGCGCCCCTCCGGCAACGTCCGCGACACCAAGTGGCGCTGGTCCCTGATGAACTGGGGCCACGACCCCCTCAAGTAACCGACACCCCTCTCCGATCCCGACCCGCGCGATGGCCGGGCAGCAACGCGACCAGGTCAAGCCGGTCAGGGTTCCGGGGCAGCCCGACCCGCGCAGGGATCAAGCCTGACCGCCCGGAGCGGGTCGGGCTGCCCCGGAACCCCCCATCGCAACCACACTCCGGAACCTCACACCGTGACCACAGATCAGTGGTCAGCGCTGTTCCAGTCCCGACCCACGCCGACCGACACCTCCAGCGGCACCGACAGCGGGTGCGCCCCGCCCATCTCCCGCCGGACCAGCGCCTCCAACGTCTCCCGCTCACCGGGAGCCACCTCGAAGACCAGTTCGTCGTGCACCTGCAACAGCATCCGGGAGCGCAGCCCGGCCTCGCGGATGGCGGTGTCGACGTGCAGCATCGCCACCTTGATGATGTCGGCGGCGGAGCCCTGGATCGGGGCGTTCAGCGCCATCCGCTCGGCGATGTCGCGACGCTGTCGGTTGTCGCTGACCAGGTCGGGCAGGTAGCGGCGGCGGCCCAGGATCGTCGAGGTGTAGCCGTCCTGGCGGGCCCGGGCGACCACCTGGTGCAGGTAGTCACGCACGCCGCCGAAGCCGGCGAAGTAGTTCTCCATCAGCCCGCGCGCCTCTTCGGTGCTGATGCTGAGCTGCTGGGACAAACCGAACGCGCTGAGCCCGTACGCCAGGCCGTAGTTCATGGCCTTGATCTTGCGGCGCTGGTCGGGCGTGACCTCGTCGACCGCCACCCCGAAGACCGACGAGGCGGTGGCGGCGTGGAAGTCGGCGCCGGAGTTGAACGCGTCGATGAGCGCGTCGTCCGAGCTGAGGTGCGCCATGATGCGCATCTCGATCTGGCTGTAGTCGGCGGTGAGCAGACACTCGTAGCCCTCCCCCACCACGAAGGCCCGGCGGATCCGCCGGCCCTCCTCGGTGCGGATCGGGATGTTCTGCAGGTTGGGCTCGGTGGAGGAGAGCCGCCCGGTGGCCGCGACAGTCTGGTTGAAGGTGGTGTGGATGCGGCCGTCGTCGGAGACCGACTTGAGCAGCCCGTCGACAGTCGACTTGAGCTTGGCGACGTCGCGGTGGCGCAGCAGGTGGGCCAGCACCGGATGCTGCTGCTGCGCGTAGAGCCACTGCAGGGCGTCGGCATCGGTGGTGTAGCCCGTCTTGATCTTCTTGGTCTTCGGCAGACCCAGCTCGGTGAAGAGGATCTCCTGGAGCTGTTTGGGCGAGCCGAGGTTGAACTCCCGGCCCACCGCCTCGTACGCGCCCTGGGCGGCGGCCTTCACCTCGGCGGCGAAGTGCGCCTCCAAGTCGGACAGATAGTCGGTGTCGGCGGCGATGCCGACGGTCTCCATGCCGGCGAGCACCCGCATCAGCGGCAGCTCCACCCCGGCCATCAGGCGGGCGGACTGCTCGCCGTCGCGGGACAGCTCGGCGTCGATCGCGTCGGCCAGGTCGAGGGTGGCCCGCGCCTGGAGCATCAGGTTCTGCTCGGCCACCCCCTCGTCGCCCAGCCCGTCGAGGGTGAGCTGGCCGGTCTCCGGCGCGTCCACCCGCAGCTCGCGGTGCAGGTAGCGCAGCGCCAGGTCGGTCAGGTCGTAGGACCGCTGGTCGGGGCGGGCCAGGTAGGCGGCGATCTGGGTGTCGCGGACGATGCCGATGAGCTGCCACCCGTGCGCGGCGCAGGCCAGGACCGCCGGCTTGCTGTCGTGCAGCACCTTGGGCCGCTGCGGGTCGGCCAGCCAGCCGGACAGCGCGGCCTCGTCGGTCGGGTCGAGCCGCGCCGGGTCGACCCAGGCCGCGGCTCCGCCGGCGGTGGCCAGAGCCAGGCCGGTGATCGAGGCGGTGTGCCGGCGGTTCGGGCCGGTGTCGAGCTTGACGGCCAGCCCGACCGGGGTGCCGGTCGGGACGTGCGTGCCCAGCCACCCGGACAGCGCGCCCGGCTCGGTGAGGACCTCGCCGGCGAGGTCGAAGCCGGACTCCGCCTCCGGCTCGACAGACTCCAGGTATTGGTAGAGGCGGTCCCGCAGGATGCGGAACTCCAGGGTGTCGAAGACCTGGTGCACGGCCTCCCGGTCCCACCCCGTCCAGCGGGTGTCCTCCGGGCGCAGCGGCAGCTCCAGGTCGGAGACGAGTCGGTTGATCTCGTAGTTGCGGATCACGTCGGCGAGCCGCTCCCGCAGGCTGTCGCCGGCCTTGCCCTTGATCTCGTCGGCGCGGGCGATCACGCCCTCGACCCCGCCGTACGTGGTGATCCACTTGGCGGCGGTCTTCGGGCCGACGCCGGGGATGCCGGGCAGGTTGTCGCTGGTCTCGCCGACCAGGGCGGCGAGATCCCGGTACTGCTGGGGGCCGACGCCGTATTTCGCCTCGATGGCCGCCGGGTCCATCCGGGCCAGGTCGGAGACACCCTTGCGCGGGTAGAGGACGGTGATCTGGTCGTCGACGAGCTGGAAGGCGTCCCGGTCGCCGCTGCTGATCAGCACCGTCATGCCCTGGTCGCGGGCCTGGCAGGCGAGCGTCGCGATGACGTCGTCGGCCTCGAAGCCCTCCTTCTCCAGCACCGGGATCTGCAGCGCGGCGAGGACCTCCTTGACCAGGCTGACCTGGCCCTTGAAGTCGGTCGGCGTCTCGCTGCGGCCGGCCTTGTACTCCGCGTACTGATCCGTGCGGAACGATCGGCGGGAGACGTCGAACGCCACGGCGATGTGGGTGGGCTGCTCGTCGCGCAGCACGTTGATCAACATCGAGATGAAGCCGTAGACCGCGTTGGTGGGCTGGCCCGTCGTGGTGGAGAAGTTTTCCACAGGCAGGGCGAAGAACGCCCGGTATGCCATGGAATGTCCGTCGACGAGGAGCAGGCGCGGTGTCGTAGCTGTCACGGCAGCGACTCTAGTCCGTCGTACCGACATCCCTGGCCGGCGGCACGGCCGCCGCGACGTCGAAACGACGGACCGGCCGCACACGCCGGCGGCCGGCCGTCCCCCGGGAAGGACGACCGGCCGCCGGTCGGGGTGGCTCAGGCCACGCCGAGGTACGCCTCCTTGACCGACGGGTCGTGCAGCAGGTCCTGACCGGACCCCTCCTTCACGATCCGGCCGGTCTCCAGCACGTACCCGCGGTGTGCCCGCGACAGTGCCTGCTGGGCGTTCTGCTCCACCAGCAGGATGGTGGTGCCCTGCTGGTTGATCTCCGTGATGATGTCGAAGATCTGGCGGATCACCAGCGGGGCCAGACCCATCGACGGCTCGTCGAGCAGCAGCAGCTTCGGGCGGCTCATCAACGCCCGGCCGACGGCGAGCATCTGCTGCTCACCGCCGGAGAGCGTGCCACCGGCCTGCTTGCGCCGTTCGGCCAGCCGCGGGAAGAGGGTCAGCACCCGATCCAGGTCGGCGGCGATTCCGGCGGAGTCCCGCCGGGTGTACGCCCCCATGTCCAGGTTCTCCATGACCGTCATGCCGGGGAAGATCTGCCGACCCTCGGGCGACTGGCACAGCCCCCGGACCACCCGCAGGTCGGCGCGGAGCTTGCTGATGTCCTCGCCGTTGAAGGTGATCTTGCCGTTGGCGAGGGAGCGGGTGCCGGAGATGGCCCGCATGGTGGTGGTCTTACCGGCGCCGTTCGCGCCGATCAGGGCCACCACCTCACCCTCGTTCACGGTGAGGCTGATCCCGTGCAACGCCTCGATCCGACCGTACGCGACGGCGACGTTGTCCAGCTCAAGCAGCGTCATCGGCGGACTCCCCCAGGTACGCGGCGATCACCTTCGGATCGCGGCTGACCTCCGCGGGCGCACCCTCGGCGATCTTGCGGCCGAACTCCAGCACCACGATCCGGTCGGTGACGCCCATGACCAGCCGCATGTCGTGCTCGATGAGCAGGACGGTCAGGCCCATGTCACGGATCTTGCGGATCAGCGTGAGGAGCTCCTCCTTCTCCGCCGGGTTGAAGCCGGCGGCCGGCTCGTCCAGGCAGATCAGCTTCGGCTCGGTGGCCAGCGCGCGGGCGATCTCCAACCGGCGCTGGTAGCCGTACGGCAGGTTGCGCGCCTCGTCGTTGGCCCGGTCGGCGATGCCGACGAAGCGCAACAGCTCCAGCGCCTTGGCCTCCGCCGCCCGCTCCTCCAGGATGTGCCGGGACAACCCGAACGTCTTGGCGAACGTCAGGCGCGTCTCCTGCCACGTCCGCTGGATGCCCGACTCGGCGGTCACCTGCGGCAACTCGTGCGGCTTCGCCTTCTTCCGGGGCAACCGGAAGAGCGCCCCGGGCACGCTGGTCTTGTGCCGGGAGTCCGTGCCGACCATGACGTTCTCCAGAGCCGTCATCTCCGGGAAGAGACGGATGTTCTGGAACGTCCGGGAGATGCCCAACTGGCTGATCTGGTGCGGCTTACGGCCGGTCACCCTCTGGCCGCGGAACAGGACCGCCCCGGAGGTCGGCCGGTACACACCGGTCATCACGTTGAAGCTGGTGGTCTTGCCGGCGCCGTTCGGCCCGATGAGGCCGAGGATCTCGCCCTCGTAGATCTGGAAATTGATCTTGTCAAGGGCGACCACGCCGCCGAAGCGGAGCGTGACGTCGTCGACTTCGAGCAACACCGACCGGGGACCGGGCTGGGCCGGGATCTTCGGCGCTGACGTGCTGGTGGTCTGGTCAGACATGAGCGGGCGCCTCCTCTGCCTCCGACGCGCGGTCCTTCAACTCGCGGGCTCGCCGCCGGCTCGGGATCAGGCCCTGCGGACGCAGGATCATCACCAGCACCATGGCCAGGCCGAAGACCAACCACCGGTAGTCGGCGAAGTCGCGGAACCGCTCCGGCAGGTACGCCAACAGCACGGCGCCGAGCGAGACGCCGACCATGTTGCCGGAGCCGCCGACCACGACCATGGCGACGAAGAGGATGGAGAGGTTCGCGTTGAACTGGGTCGGGTCGATGAACGCGTTACGGCTGCCGAAGAGGAAGCCGGACAGGCCACCGAGGGCCGCGCCCATGGCGAACGCCCACAGCTTGAACTTGAACGGGTACACGCCCATCACCGCTGCGGCGTCCTCGTCCTCGCGGACGGCGAGCCACGCGCGACCGACCCGGCTGTGCTCCAGTCGACGGACCAGGATCACCATCAGCAGTACGAAGGTGATCGCCAGCCAGTACCAGGGCTTCGCGTCGATCAGACCGAAGACCTTGTTGTCCGCCGCCGGCGGACCCTCCGGACCCGGGATGGCGGAGATGCCGACCGGACCGTTGGTGACACCGGTGGCGTTCCGGGCCACGATCCGGATGATCTCGCCGAAGCCGAGCGTCACGATGGCCAGGTAGTCACCGCGCAGCCGGAGCGTCGGCCAGCCCAGCAGCACGCCGGAGATCATCGTCAGCACGATCGCGATCAGCAGGCAGATGCCCCAGGTGACCGCCCAGGTGGGCGGCAGGTCGAACTCCTGCTGGATCCACTTGACCACCGGCGAGTTCACCGAACCGAAGAGCGCCACGCTGTAGGCGCCGATGGCGAAGAAGCCGATGTATCCCAGGTCGAGCAGGCCGGCGAGACCGACCACCACGTTCAGTCCGATGGCGACCAGCACGTAGATGGCGCAGACGAACAGCACGCCCGCCCAGTTGTTGCCACCCTCGATCGAGTCGGTACGCAGGTCGTTCAGACCGGGGATCATGAGACCGCCGGGCAGCTTGCCCAGGTACGGCAGGGAGTAGATGAACACGAGCAGCGCGACCACGCCGATGGCCTTCTGCCACTTCGGCAGCGCCTGCCAGCGATCGCCGATCGAGGTCAGGAAACCGACCCGACGGCGGTCTGCGGAGCGGATCTTGTCGATCATGCGCGGGCCCTCCCGAGCGACTCACCCAACAGGCCGGTGGGCCGGAACATCAGCACCACGATCAGCACCACGAAGGCGATGACGTCCTCCCAGTTGGACGCGAAGAGCGTCGCCCCGTAGACCTCGACGATGCCGAGGAAGAGGCCGCCCAGCAGTGCGCCGCGCAGGTTGCCGATGCCGCCGAGGACCGCGGCGGTGAACGCCTTCAGACCCAGCACGAAGCCGATGCTGTTCTGGGTGAAGCCGAACCGCATGCTCCACAACAGCGCGGCGGCGCCGGCCATGATGCCACCGAGCACGAAGATCAGCATGATCACGCGCTCCTGGTTGACGCCCATCAGCGCGGCTGTCTCCGGGTTCTGGGCCACCGCCCGCACACCCCGGCCGTACCGGGTGCGGTTGATGAACCAGTCCAGCACCGCCATCATCGCGACGGCCGCGACGAAGACGATCACCTGGATGTTCGTGATCGCCGTGTTGCCGATGGTGAACAGGGTCTCCTGCTGGATGATCGTCGGCATACCGACGATCTGCCGGGGCCGGCCGAACGCCTCCGGCAGCGCGCTGCCGAGCAGCTTCGGCAGCACCTGCCCGAAGAGCTCCACGAAGACCAGCGACAGACCGATAGCGGTGATCAGGAAGATCAGCGGCGGCGCGTTCTTGCGCCGCAGCGGCCGGTACGCGATCCGTTCCAACGCCAGGGCCGTACCGCCCGAGGCGACGGCCGCGACGATCAGGCCGAGCACCAGGAAGAGGATCGCCTGGCCGACCGGAGGGTTATTTTGCACGCCGAGCTGCGTCCACAGGATCAGCACCGCGAAGGTACCGACCATGAAGACCTCGGAGTGCGCAAAGTTGATCAGGCGAAGGACGCCGTAGACGAGGGTGTAGCCAAGCGCGATCAGGGCATAGATGGCGCCCTTGGACAGGCCATCGACCGTGTGCTGGCCGAGATGGCCGATCAGTTCATCAAAATGCACCGGGGGTCTCCTTGAATCGAGTGCGGCCGGGGTGAGACACCCCGGCCGCACTCCACTGCCTGGGCGTCAGCTGAGCTTGAGCTCCTGCAGCGGCTCGATAGCGGTGCCCTTGATCTGGTAGGCCCAGATGACGACCTTGGTCGGGTCCACGTCACCCTTCGAGTCGAACTTGATGTACTTCGACACACCCTGCTTGTCGTACGACTTCACGAACGCCAGGATGTCCGCCCGGGTCTTCTTGCCGGCCTTGAAGGCGTCCAGGTAGATGGTCGCGCCGTCGAAGCCCTCAGCGCCGTAGGAGCCCGGCGGGATGCCGAACTTCTTCTGGTAGTCGGCGGAGAAGGTGCCGCCGGCCTTGTCGGCCGGGAGGCACGGGCAGGTGATGATCGCGCCCTCGGCGCCACCGGAGGCACCCGACGGGAACGCGGTGTCGTAGAGACCGTCCGGGCCGACGAACTTGGCCTGGACACCGGCGGCACGCATCTGCTTCACCAGCGGCGCGGCCTCACGGGTGTAGCCGCCGTAGAAGACGAAGTCCGCCTGGGCGGCCTTGATCTTGGAGATGGTGGCGTCGAACTGGGTCTGCCGCTCCTGGACCTTGTCCTTGTTCACGACCAGCGGGCCGAGCTGCTTGCCCAGCTCGTCGGTGATGCCCGCGCCGTACGCGCTGGCGTCGTCGACCATGAAGACCTTCGTGGCGTTCTGGGTCTTCAGGTAGCTGGCCACCGCGCCGGCCTGGGTGCCGTCGTTGCCGACCACCCGGTAGAAGGACGTGTTGCCCTTCTGGGTCAGGTCGGTGCGGGTCGCCGAGGGGCTGACCATGGCCAGGCCGGCGGCCTGGTAGATCGGCATCGTGGCGTCCGACTCACCGGAGAAGTGACCACCGATGACACCGAGGAACGAGTTGTCGCCCGCGATCTGGTTCGCGAACGGGGTCGCCACCGCGGGGTCACCCTGGGTGTCGAACTCCTGCATGGTGACCTTGCAGTTCGGGTTCGCGGTGTTGAACTGCTCCACGGCGAGCTTCGCGCCGTTCAGCGACGGGATCACCAGACCCGCGTTGTCGCCGGTGAACGCACCGAAGATCGCGATCTTGCCACCGCAGTCGCCCGACGCGGTGCCACCCTCGCCGCCACCGGAATCCTGGCAACCAGCCGCAACCACCAGGGTCGCGGCGAGCGCGACGGTGCCCAGCGCCCGTACATAGCTTCGCCTCACGGCTTCCTGACCTCCTCGAGATACGGACGGCGGCTGACCCGCAGCGACGGCGACAGCAGCTGACCGCAATTCCACCCACCCCGCAGGGACACCCCCTGCGTTACGGCTCGTGATGGCGGAGCGTACCGACACGACATGTCGTCTCGGAAGGCCTGAAGGCGGGGTCTGCGAAACCGTTACGAAGACGTGGGCAATCTCGTCGATGCCCGTAACAGGTGAATCGGCCAGACGGTCCTTAAGCCCGCCTCGCGGCCCAGTCCGCGCACGCTCACCGACACGGAAAAACGCCGCCGAAACGGCTGATCACCTGCGCAGACGTCGGTTCATGACGGATCAACGCCGGAGCGCCACCCGAATGTCGGCATTCAGACGCCGATGCCCGTCGCCGACCACAAACCGGCCCGCGTGCCGTCGTCGGCGGCCAACCAGCACCGGTCACCCACCGCCACCAGCGCCACATCCCGGTCGACGCCCGCCGGCACATCGGCCGGCATCGCGACCTCCCGCCACGATTCGCCACGGTCCGTCGACACCCACACCGAGTGCCGCGACCCGTCGGCCACGGCGGCGAACAGACGATCACCGGACGACACCAACGCCACGACCACCGGCACCCCGGCGCCGGACCGTCGCCCGAACGTCCCGGCCGCCACCCAACCGGCGCCCTCCTGCCGCCACGCGCCGAACGTCGCCCCGCGCAGCCCCACCGCCACCGGCACGCCGCCGACCAGCACGACCCGCTGCAACTCCTCGTACTCCGAGCCGCCCGGCAGCACGGTGCGTCGCCACGACCGCCCGTCCGGCGACGACCACACCGCCGGGTCCCGGTCGATCCGGCCGGCGGGCAGCAGACCACCCACCGCCAGCCACCCCGAGGAGGTCGCCACCGCGTCGAACGCCCAGGTCACACCCACCCTGTCGCTGGCCAGCTCCGGCGCGCCCTCGATCAGCGTGAACTCGGCCGCCGCCGGCGACGCCACCCAGGACGCCGCGCCCGCCGAACGGTTGCCGACGATCAACCAACCCGGCGCGCCGGCCGTCAGGCGGGACACGTTCACCGCCGTCGGCCCGCCGTACGTCTCGAACGGCGCCTGCACCTCGACCAGCGCGCCGTCGGCCACCTGCCGCCAGGTGCTCACCCTCGGATAGCCGTGCGCGCCGCCGACCTTCGCGCCGATCACCGCCACCCGCCCATCCCGGCAGGCCGCCGACAGGAACACGTTCTGCTTGCCGTAGAAGGACTCCGGTCGGACCGGAAGCACCGTCCAGGTCGTACCGTCCATGCTGGTCCAGGCCGCCGGGCGGGTGCCACCGGCGGAATCCGCGAGGCCACCGACCAGGAACCAGCGGCCCGCGCAGGCGGCCGCGTCGCGCAGCAGGGCGCGGCCGGCGGGACCGGGCGGGGCGGGCAGCGTCAGCGGCTGCCAGGCCGGCCGCAGCGCGGGCGCGGCGGCCGTCGTGGCTCCGGCGCCACCCGGCGTGGCCGGGCCGTCACATCCGGCGAGCAGCAGCGCGAGAAGGCCGAACACCGCGATCACCCGTCGAACGGACACCCGTCGATGCTAACGCCGCAAACGACCCGGCCGACCGCGCGCTCAGACGGACGGCTGCTGCGACACCTCGCCGCCGGAGGTCTCCGCGAGGATCCGCTCGGCGACCTCCTTCATTGTCATCCGGTGGTCCATCGCCGTGCGCTGGATCCACTTGAACGCCTGCGGCTCGGTCATGCCGTAGGTGGTCATCAGCGCGCCCTTCGCGCGCTCCACCGACTTGCGGATCTCCAGGCGGTCGGTCAGGCTCGCGACCTCGGCCTCCAGGGCCGCTACCTCCGAGTAACGCGACAGCGCGATCTCCACCGCCGGGACCAGGTCGCTCTTCTGGAAGGGCTTCACGAGGTACGCCATCGCGCCCGCCGCGCGCGCCCGCTCCACCAGGTCGCGCTGACTGAACGCGGTCAGGATGATCACCGGGGCGATCCGCGCGCCGGCGATGCGCTCGGCGGCGGCCAGCCCGTCCATGATCGGCATCTTGATGTCGAGGATGACCAGGTCGGGCTTCAACTCCTCGGCGAGGCGGACGGCTGTCTCGCCGTCGCCGGCCTCCCCGACCACCTCGTAACCCTCTTCGACAAGCATCTCGGCGAGGTCCAGCCGGATCAGCGCCTCGTCCTCGGCGATCAGCACGCGCCTGCGCTCGGCATCCGTCGGCGTCTCAGCCACCAGCCCTACCCCCACCAGTTCGAACGGGCACCCGCCCAGCCGGGTGTCGCCGCCTTCAGCGTAGTGGGTATCCTGTCAGTGCTGAATCAGGGAAGCGCCCTCGTAGCCCAACTGGCAGCAGGCAATGGTCTCAAACTCCATACAGTGTGGGTTCGAATCCCACCGAGGGCACAAATCAATGTCGTACAGGTGTTCGAAGATGACCCTGTGCATCCACCTGAGATCCGAGCCCGTGCTCGACGGCTCTTCCTCGCCGGCAGCACCGTGGCGGACACAGCTCGCGCTGTCGGTTTGCCATATCGGACCGTCTGGCACTGGTGCAACGACCGGCCGGACGCGAAGCAGCAGAGCACCCAGCTCCGGTGTTTCCGCTGCCGGGCGGGTGTCGACAGTCCGACAGATCCCGGCTCCTACGCATACCTGCTCGGTCTCTACCTCGGCGACGGTCACCTGGTCACGTCCGCACGTGTTCCGGTGTTGCGCATCTACTGTTCCGATGACTGGCCCGGGCTGATCGAGGCGTGCGATGTGGCCATGCGAGCCGTGTTGGCCTCGAAGGTGCAACGGGTCCAGAAGCAGGGTTGCGTGGGCGTGCAGAGTTACGGCCTGCACTGGCCGTGCCTGCTCCCGCAGCACGGTCCCGGCAAGAAACACGAGCGACCGATCGTCCTCGCCGACTGGCAACGACCGATCATCGAGCAGCACCCCGGCGACTTCCTGCGCGGCCTGTTCCACTCCGACGGCTGTCGATGCGCCAACCGGGTGACAATGCGTGGCAGGACGTACGTCTACCCCCGCTACATGTTCGTCAACGAGTCGGCCGACATCATGGGGCTCTGCCAGTGGGGCCTGGACCTGCTCGGCATCGCCTGGCGGATGAACCGACGCAACTCGCTGTCGGTGGCACGACGCGACGCGGTCGCCACCCTCGACCGCCACGTAGGCCCAAAATCCTGACCCCCCACCCCACCCCCACCCACCCACCCACCCCACCCCCACCCGGCCCGGTCGATCATGAAGTTATTGCGCCGACACGCCGATGTCGCAGGCAATAACTTCATGATCGACCGGCGTGGGGACGGCGACCCGCATGAGCGTGGGAGCCTTGCGGGGTCCACGACGGAGGGTGGTTCTGATGCGGGTGGTGATCTTCGGTGCGACCGGAATGGTCGGTCAGGGCGTCCTGCGGGAGTGCCTGCTCGCCGAGGACGTGCGGGAGGTGCTCACCGTCGGCCGCCGGCCGACCGGTCAGCGGGACCCGAAGCTGCGCGAGCTGACGGTCGCCGACGTCGGTGACCTGGAGTCGGTACGCGCGGAGTTGACCGGCGTGGACGCATGCTTCTACTGCCTCGGGGTGTCCTCCCTCGGTCTCGACGAGGCCGCGTACACCCGGATCAGCTACGGCTATCCGCTGGCCGCCGCGCGGCTGCTGGCCGAGGTGAGCCCGCAGGTCACGTTCGTCTACGTCTCCGGTGTCGGCACCGATTCGAGCGGGCGGGGCCGGGTGATGTGGGCGCGGGTCAAGGGCCGTACCGAGAACGAGATCATGGGCCTGCTGCCCAACGGTTACGCGGCGCGGCCGGGGTTCATCCAGCCCACCTACGGGGCGGTGTCGCGGACCCGGGCCTACCGGATCGGGTACGCGGCCACCCGTCCGCTCTTTCCGGTGCTGCGTCGGCTGCTGCCGAACCACGTCACCACCACCGACGGGATCGGCCGGGCGATGCTGCGGGTGACCCGGGAGGGCTCCCCGACCCGGGTGCTGGGCAACCGCGAGCTGCGCTGATCAGGCGATCGTGTCGAGCGCTCGGGCGAGGTCGGCGCGCAGGTCCTCGGAGTCCTCCAGGCCGACCGAGAGGCGCAGCAGGGCGGCGGCGGGCTTCGCGTCGCCCGCGACGGGCCGGTGGGTGAGCGAGGCCGGGTGCTGGATGAGGGTGTCCACGCCGCCGAGGGAGACCGCGTGGGTGATGAGGTGGCAGGCGTCGGCGACGGCCGCCGCCGCGGGCGCGCCGCCGCGTACCTCGAAGGCGAGCAGGCTGCCGGGTCCGGCCATCTGCCGGCCGACCAGCGCCGCCGGGTCGTGCGTCGAGGGGTGGTGCACCCGGTGTACGGCGGGGTGGTCGGCCAGCCAGCCGGCGAGTTTCTCGGCGGTGGCCTGCTGGGCGCGGACCCGCAGCGGGAGGGTTTGCAGGCCACGGTGCAGCAGGTAGCCGCCGAGCGGATGCAGGATCGCGCCGGTGACCGCGCGGACCTGGCGCAGGCGCGCGGCCCAGTCGGCGTCGCAGGCGACGACGCCGGCGAGCACGTCGCCGTGCCCGCCGATGCTCTTGGTGGCGCTGTGCAGGACCAGTGTCGCGCCGTGTCGGGCGGGTTGTTGCAGCACGGGGGTGGCGACGGTGTTGTCGACGAGCAGCGGGACGTCGCCGGCCTCGGCGGCGAGGGCGGCGATGTCGACCAGGTCGAGTGTGGGGTTGGCGGGAGTCTCGACGATGACCAGCGCGGTGTCCGGGCGGACGGCGGCGGCGACCTCGCCGGGGCACGCCCAGCTGACGGTGGTGCCGAGCAGGCCGGCGGCGAGGACGTGGTCGGTGCCGCCGTAGAGGGGGCGGACGGCGACGACGTGCCGGCGGTCGTCGCGGGCGGCGGCGAGCAGTGTCGCGGTGAGGGCGGCCATTCCGCTGGCGAAGGCGACGGCCTGGGCGGTGCCCTCCAGCTCGGCGAGGGCGCTCTCGAACCGGGCGACGGTCGGGTTCCAGAGCCGTTGGTAGACCGCGCCGCCCTCGCTGGGGAGCGTGCCGCCGGTGGCCAACCGCTCGTAGGCGGCGCCGCCGTCGTCGACCGAGGGCAGCGGGTTGGTGGTGGAGAGGTCGATGGGTGGCACGTGCACGCCGAGGGCGCGCAGGTCGTCGCGGCCGGCGTGTACGGCCCGGGTGTCCACCGTCGTCATGCCCGAAGCGTCGAACATCCTCCGGGGCGGAGGCAATAGATCGGCAGATCATTCTGTCGAAGGCACTGGTTTCCGCGTCGTGTTCGGGCGAGGATGGCGCGATGCCCAGTGAGTCGAATGTTCTGCGGCCGTATCCGGCGCTGGACGACGTGGACCGCGCGATCCTGACCGAGTTGGTGGCGGATGGCCGGCTACCGAACAACGCCCTCGCCGAGCGGGTGGGGGTGGCGCCGTCGACGTGCCTGGCGCGCACCCGGGCGCTGCGCGATCGCGGGGCGATCCGCGGCTTCCACGCCGAGGTGGACCCGGCCGCGCTCGGCCTGCCGTTGCAGGCGCTGGTGTCGGTACGGCTGACCGCGCACGAGCGCGCGGCGGTGGACGCCTTCCGGGCCCGGTCGGTGCGGCTGCCGGGGGTGGTGTCGGTGTTCCACGTGGCCGGCGCCGACGACTACGTGCTGCACGTGCGGGCGGCGTCGGGGGACGCGTTGCGGGATTTCGTGCTGGACCAGCTCGCTGTCGACCCGGCGGTGCAGCACACGCAGACCAGCCTGATCTTCGAGCAGGCGCGCGGGATGGGTTGATGGTGGCGGAATGAACGGGCAGGCCAACGGGTTGGCACCACGTGTGATCACCGTACCGTTGTCTGTTCTTGATCTTGCTCCGGTGGCCCGGGGCGCCACCGCCGGCGCGGCCCTGGCGGCCACCACCGAGCTGGCCCGGCGCACCGAGGAGCTGGGCTACCACCGGTTCTGGGTGGCCGAGCACCACAACATGCCGGCCATCGCCAGCTCGGCGCCGGCGGTGCTGCTGGCGCACCTGGCCGCCAACACCTCGACGATCCGGCTCGGGTCGGGCGGGGTGATGCTGCCCAACCACGCGCCGCTGGTGGTGGCCGAGCAGTTCGGCACCCTGGAGGCGCTGCACCCGGGCCGGATCGACCTGGGCATCGGCCGGGCGCCCGGCACCGACCAGGTGACCGCGCTGGCGCTTCGGCGCACCATGGAGGGCCTGTCCGCCGAGCATTTCCCCCGCGAGCTGGCGGACCTGATGAACTACTTCAGCGGCGAGAAGCCGGGGCAGATCGTCGCCACGCCGGGTCGGGGTGAGCAACCGGCCGTGTGGCTGCTGGGCTCCAGCGGTTTCAGCGCCCAGCTCGCCGGCCTGCTCGGTCTGCCGTTCTCCTTCGCCCACCACTTCAGCTCGGCGAACACCCTGCCGGCGCTGGCCCTGTACCGGCAGCACTTCCGGCCGTCGCAGTGGCTGGACAAGCCGTACGCGATGGTGGCGGTCAACGCGGTGTGCGCGGAGACAGACGAGCGGGCCGAGTGGTTGGCCGGGCCGAGCGCCCTGTCGTTCCTGAAGCTGCGCTCCGGACGCCCCGAGCCGCTGGCCACGCCCGACGAGGCGGCGGCCTACCCGTACACGGAGGTCGAGCGGGAGTTCGTCCTGGCGCGTCGCGACGGCCAGGCGATGGGTTCCCCGGAGACGGTACGCCGGCAGCTCACCGAGTTGCAGGAGCGCACCGGGGCGGACGAGCTGATGCTGACCACGCTCGTCTACGACGTCGAGGACCGGGTGCGCTCGTACGAACTGGTCGCCGAGCAGGTGGCGGGCGGTCTGCGCCAGCCGGCGTGAAACACGATCTTCACGTCAGCGTCACCCCGCCGACCCGGACGGTCCCTAATGTTGGTTCCGGTGGTGGTACGGCATTCCCGGTCGGGACGGGTTGGGAATGCCGCGGTGTGGAGCACCGGGCCGGAGCTGAGCGGATTCCGCGGCTGCGGCCCGGTGCCTGCCACCCTAGGCGATCCGACTCACCTGAGGTAGATGTCCGGCGTGGGCGGATCGGTCATCCCGTTGCCGATGAAGAACCCCGGGTGCGGCGGCTGGTTGTAGGCGGTGTTCTGCCAGGCGATGGCCACCCGATACTGCGGGTCGTGCATCAGGGTGTGGATCCGGACGCTGGTCGGGGTGGGTGTGCTGTAGATCCGCAACGCCCGACTGTCGCTGGTGCGCCAGATCACCTCCTCCCGCCAGTCGCCGAGGATGTCGCCGGAGAGCGCCGGGGTGGACTTGGTGCCGTTGTTGGACGCCACCGAACTGCCGTCGAGCAGCCGGGTCTCCCCGCCGGTGCCGTACTTGTCGATCTTCGTGCCGTCGAGCAGTTCCCGCACCGGGTCGGCGTCCCACCAGGCGAGGAAGTTGGCCGAGGACGGTTTCCGGCCGATGTTCTGACCCCTGGTGTTGGCCAGCCCGGAGGCCGCCGACGACCACGACTCCGCGCCGGGGCTGCCCGCCCAGATGTCCGCGGAGACGCCCCGACCGTTGTCACCGGAGGCCGGCGTGGACCAGAGCACCTGACCGGTACGCGCGTCGGCGAAGTACGAGCTGGGCTTGCTGCCGTCCTCGTCGACCTTGAAGACCTCCAGGCCGGTACGGCTCGGGTCGAGGTCCCCGACGTGCAGGGCGTCGCCGTGCCCGTTGCCGGTGGAGTACAGCAGCCGGCCGTTGTCGTCGATGGTGGCCGCGCCGTACACGATCTCCTGGCGGCCGTCACCGTCGACATCGGCGACGGAGAGCTGGTGGTTGCCCTGACCGGCGACGGCGCCGTTGCCGGACGCGTTCGAGTCGAACGTCCAGCGCCTGGTCAGCGTGCCGTTGCGGAAGTCCCAGGCGGCGATCACGGCCCTGGTGTAGTAGCCGCGCGCCATGATCAGTGAGGGGCGCTGCCCGTCCAGGTAGGCGGTGCCGGCGAGGAACCGGTCCACCCGGTTGCCGTACGAGTCGCCCCAGGACGAGACGGTGCCGCGCGGCGGGTCGTAGTTGACCGTGGAGAGGATCGCGCCGGTCTGGCCGTTGAACATGGTCAGGTACTCCGGGCCGGACAGCACGTAGCCGCTGGAGTTGCGGTGGTCCGCCGACGACGAGCCGATGAGCTGGCCGGTGCCGGAGCGGGTGCCGTCGGCGGTCTTCATGGCCACCTCGGCGCGGCCGTCGCCGTCGTAGTCGTACACCTGGAACTGGGTGTAGTGGGCGCCGGCCCGGATGTTGCGGCCCAGGTCGATGCGCCACAACCGGGTGCCGGTGAGGGTGTACGCGTCGACGTAGACGTTGCCGGTGTAGCCGGACTGGGAGTTGTCCTTCGCGTTCGACGGGTCCCACTTGAGCACGATCTCGTAGCTGCCGTCGCCGTTGAGGTCGCCGACGGAGGCGTCGTTGGCGCTGTAGGAGTAACTCTCCCCGGAGGGGGTGGTGCCGCCCGGCGGGACCTGCAACGGCACGTCCAGGTAGCCCGCGCCGAACTGCGCCGCCGGTGCCGACGCCGCCTGCTCGACGCCGCCCACCACGGCCCGCACCGTGTACGCCGACCCGGCCGCCGCGCCACTGTCGAGGTAGTTGGTGGCGCCGGTGATCGGGCTGGCGTTGACCCTGGTGGAGCCCCGGTACAGGTTGAAGGCGATGCCGGAGGTCTCGGTGCCGAGCAGCCGCCAGGAGACCAGGTTGCCGCTGCCGGAGCGGACGCTGACCAGCCCCCGGTCCAGGTTCTCCATCTGCAGTCTCCCGCTCGACGGCGGAGGGGTGGTCGGCGGAGGGGTGGTCGGCGGAGGGGTGGTCGGCGGTGGGGTGGTGGGCGGTGGGGTGGTCGGTTCCCCGGTGGGCGGCGCGCCGGTGCAGGTGACGCCGTTGAGCGCGAAGCTGCTCGGCACCGGGTTGCTGCCGGTCCACGAACCGTTGAAGCCGAACGACGCGCTGCCGTTCGTACCGATGGTGGCGTTGTGGTCGACGTTGCGTGCGGTCACCTGCGCGCCGGACTGGCTGACTGTCGCGTTCCACGCCTGGGTGACCTGCTGGCCGGCGGCGTACGACCAGGTGAGCGTCCACCCGTTGACCGGGTCGCCGAGGTTGGTGACGGTGACGTTCGTGCCGAAGCCGCCCTGCCACTGGTTGGTGATCTGGTAGTCGACACGACAGCCGACGGCGGCGGCCGAGGCGACAACGGCGCCGAGGGTGCCGGCCACCACGGCGGTGGCGGTCGTGGCGGCGACCGCCGTCGTGGCGGCGAGCAGGAACAGCCGATGTCTGGACGGGTGCATGGACTGCCTCCGGAGATCCGGTGGTGATCGCCTTGGCCCACCGGCCCTGCCCGGGAAGCACGGTGGAGCGAACCTGCCGCGACGGCGGCGGACGGCGATCTGGTCGGGAGAACGCCCTGGGACTCACGGATCCGACTCACCGCGCATCGTAGGGCAAGCGCTTTCCGACACGCAACATCGATCGATGTCGCTGGGCTGGCCGGCCACGGAGTTCGGCGCGCAGCCACCGGGCTGGCGGCGACGGAGTTCGGAGCGCAGCTTCCGGGCTGGCGGCGGCGGCCTTGCCCCGGCGATCGATGCCTGATCAACTCGTTCGGGTGAGCGCCAACCACATGGACCCCGCCGAGTTCCGTCGCGCCGGCCACGCCGTGGTCGACTGGATCGCCGACTACTGGACGACAGTGCAGCACCGACCGGTGGCGCCGGCCGACCCGCCGGGCACCGTCGCCGCGGCCCTGCCCACCGCGCCGCCCACCACCGGCGGCGAACCGGTCGAGGCGATCCTCGCCGACCTGGACTCGATCGTCGTACCGGGGCTGACCCACTGGCAGCACCCGGGCTTCTTCGGCTACTTCCCGGCCAACACCTCCGGGCCGAGCGTCCTCGGTGACCTGGTCAGCGCCGGGCTCGGGGTGCAGGGCATGCTCTGGGCCACCAGCCCCGCGGGCACCGAGTTGGAGACGGTGATGATGGACTGGCTGGCCCACCTGCTGGACCTGCCGGAGCGGTTTCGGTCCACGAGCACCGGTGGCGGGGTCATCCAGGACTCGGCGTCCTCGGCGACCCTGGTGGCCACCCTGGCAGCGCTGCACCGGGCCAGCGGAGGCCGGTGGCGCGACACCGGCATCGACCGGCGCTACCGGGCGTACACCTCCACGCACGGGCACTCCTCCATCGAGAAGGCCGCCCGGATCGCCGGGTTGGGCAGCGACGGAGTCCGCTCGATCGAGGTGAACCCGGACACCCAGGCGCTGCTGCCGGGCGCGCTCCGCGCGGCGATCGAGGCCGACCTGGCCGCCGGTGACGTGCCGGCCCTCGTGGTGGCGACCATCGGCACCACCTCCACCACCGCCATCGACCCGCTACCGGAGATCGGGGCCATCTGCGCCAAGTACGGCATCTGGCTACACGTGGACGCCGCGTACGCCGGCGCCGCCGCCATCTGCCCGGAGCTGCGGTGGTCGCACGCCGGCCTGGAGTACGCCGACTCGTACTGCTTCGACCCGCACAAGTGGCTGCTCACCGGCTTCGACTGCGACGCCTTCTGGGTGGCCGACCGGACCGAGCTGATCGAGGCGCTGACCGTGCTGCCGGAGTACCTGCGCAGCGCCGCCTCCGAGTCCGGCGCGGTGATCGACTACCGGGACTGGCAGGTGCCACTCGGCCGCCGGTTCCGCGCCCTGAAGCTGTGGTTCGTGCTGCGCTGGTACGGCGTCGAGGGTCTGCGGGCGCACATCCGTACCGGGGTGGCGCTGGCCGCGCGATTCGCCGAACGGGTCCGGGCCGACGACCGGTTCGAGCTGGCGGCGGCACACCCGTTCTCCCTGGTCTGCTTCCGTCTATGCGCCGACGACGACACCAACGCGGCTCTGCTGACCTCGGTCAACGCCACCGGACGCGCGTACCTGACCCACACCCGCGTGGCCGGCCGCTACACGCTACGGCTGGCGATCGGCGCACCGCAGACCACCGAACGGTACATCGACGAAACCTGGGCCATCCTGGCCGACACGGCCGACACCCTCTCCACCGGCTAGCCCCGCGCCCCGCGCCCCGCGCCCCGCGCCCCGCGCCCCGCGCCCCGCGCCCCGCGCCCCGCGCCCCGCGCCCCGCGCCCCGCGCCCCGCGCCGAAGATCGTGCTCGAACCACGATGTAGTGGCCTCACCGACACGCCCAGGCCACTACATCCGGGTCAACGCCGTTGGGAGTGTGGGTCTAAGGGTGTTTCCGGCCTGACCTGCCGGGCGTTGTGCCTGGTGAGGAGGGTGCCGTGATGACCGCGACGCTGAACGAGCAGACCGGACGCAGGAAGCGGCCCGAGCCGTCGGCGGAGGCGAAAGCCGCCGCCGAGCTGGTTCGGGCCGCAAAGGAGCAAGGGCTGTCGTTGACCGGCCCGGACGGGCTGCTCAAGCAGTTGACCAAGACGGTCCTGGAGACTGCGCTGAACGAGGAGATGACCGAGCACCTCGGCTACGAGAAACACGACCAGGCCGGGGCGGGGTCGGGCAACATCCGTAACGGAACCCGGTCGAAGACCGTGTTGACCGAGGCCAACGGTCCGGTGCAGATCGACGTGCCGCGGGACCGGGCTGGCACGTTCGAGCCGCAGATCGTGCGCAAGCGGCAGCGCCGCCTGTCCGGGGTCGACGAGGTCGTGTTGTCGCTGTATGCCAAAGGGCTCACGACCGGGGAGATCTCGGCGCACTTCGCCGAGATCTACGGGGCTTCGGTGTCGAAGGAGACGATTTCGCGGATCACCGACAAGGTGATCGAGGAGATGACCGACTGGTCCCACCGGCCCTTGGACGAGATCTACGCGGCGGTGTTCATCGACGCGATCGTGGTCAAGGTCCGCGATGGGCAGGTCGCCAACCGGCCGTTCTACGCCGCGATCGGGGTCACCCTCGACGGTGATAAGGACATCCTCGGGCTGTGGGCCGGCGCCGGCGGTGAGGGCGCGAAGTTCTGGATGAGTGTGTTGACCGACCTGCGCAACCGGGGCGTCAAGGACGTGTTCTTCCTGGTCTGCGACGGCCTCAAAGGGCTGCCGGAGGTGGTCACGAACGTGTGGCCCCGAACGGTGGTGCAGACCTGCATCATCCATCTGATCCGCAACACGTTCCGGCTCACGTCCCGCCGCTACTGGGATGAGCTCAAGCGGGACATCAAGCCGATCTATACCGCCGTGAACGCTGACGCGGCCAAGGCCGCGTTCGACGACCTCGCGGAGAAGTGGGGCGGCCGGTATCCGGCGGTGATTCGGCTCTGGGACAACGCCTGGGCCGAGTTCATTCCGTTCCTCGACTACGACCTGGAGATCCGCAAGGTCATCTGCTCCACGAACGCGATCGAGTCGCTCAACGCCCGCTACCGGCGGGCCGTGAAGGCCCGTGGCCACTTCCCCAACGAACAGGCCGCGTTGAAGTGTCTGTACCTGGTGACCCGATCCCTGGACCCCACCGGAGCAGGCAGAACCCGATGGACGATGCGCTGGAAACCCGCGTTGAACGCCTTCGCCATCACCTTCAGCGACCGCTTCCCAGCCGCTGAAACCTACTAACCAAGATCGCCGGAAACACCGTTAGCGAGACAGCCCCAGCCCCGATCGCCAAACGCAACGGCGTTGACATCCAGGTTCGAGCGCGATCATGCGCGTCGCCCCGGGCCGGCGGCACTCGACGATCCGTCCGGCGGGCCCGCCAGCGCTTCCGGCGAGCCCGGCGAGGCTTCCGGCGAGCCCGCCAGCGCTTGGGGCCAGCCCGGCCGCGCTTCCGGTCAGCCCGGCGAGGCTTCCGGCCAGCCCGCGTTGACCGGCGGCCCAGCCAGGGGCGGCAGACGTCGCGTGGATCAGCGCGGGCTCGGCGTACCCGTCACGGCCAGATCGGCCGGGACCACGTCGCCGGCAGGAGCGACGGAATCGGTCGAGACAGCGCTCGCGGCGTCGGCGGCGGGAACGGCATCGGCGGTCGCAACGGCCTCGGCGTGGGACCGACGGGTTCGCCGCAACGCGCGGACGGCGAGGACCATGGCGGCCAGCCACCCGGCGGCCAGCAGGACGTAGAGGGTGGGGCGGACCGGACCGTCCAGCTCGGCGGACCGGATCAGGGTACGGGCGTTGGTCAGCACGATGACTCCCCCGACCGCCGCGCCGAGCAGTTGGGCGGGCACGATGCGCACCAGCCAGGCGGCCAGCGGGGCGGCGATGAGCCCGCCGATCAGCAGGGCCGCGACGGTGGGGAGCAGGAATCCCTCCGTGCCCAGCCCGATCAGAAAGCCGACGCTGGCGGCGCCGGCCACGACGAACTCGGCGGTGTCCACCGAGCCGATCACCTTGCGCGGCTCCATGCGGCCGGACACCAGCAGCGCCGGGGTGGCGACCGGACCCCACCCGCCGCCACCGGTCGCGTCGACGAAGCCGGCGACCAGGCCCAACGGGCCGAGGAAACGTCCGCGGAGCCGGCCGCCGACCCGGCCGGTGCGCAGCGGCCGGGCGAAGCGCACCAGCAGGTACGCGCCCAGAGTGAAGAGGATGGCGGCCATCCACGGCGCGGCCGTCTCGGTGGAGATCGAGCTGAGCACCGTGGCGCCGGCGAAGGCACCGATCGCGCCGGGCAGGGCGATGCGGGTCACCACCCGCCAGTCGACGTTGCCGAACCGCCAGTGCGCGACCCCGGCGGCGAGCGTGGTGCCGATCTCGGCCAGGTGCACCGACGCCGAGGCGACGGCCGGGGCAACCCCGACGACCAGCAGCAACGTGGACGAGGTCAGCCCGTACGCCATGCCGAGCGAGCCATCGATCAACTGCGCGACGAGCCCGACCAGAGCGAGGACCAGTAGCTTGCGCATGAGCGCCCCCTGACTTTTCGGCATCTCCTATCGACTTGGTCGACAATGCGGTACGCGGCAGCCCGGGTCAAGCCCCCGATCGGTGGATGGGACGCCACTGCCGGGCGCGGGCCGGCGGAGCCGCTGCACGATGTATCCCGGCGATGCGACGTATCAACGCAAACCAACCGCCCGACGCCCCTCCACGACGGCCGCACGCATCGCCACGATGAGATCTTGGACAGTTTCCGTTCCGCGTGGACGGAAACTGTCCAAGATCTCGTGGGGGCCGCGCCGGACCGTCGGCGATCGGCAGATCAGGGGCACGGGCTGCACTCAGGCCCGGCACGGGCTGCACTCAGGCCCGGCACGGGCTGCTCAGGCCCGGCACGGGCTGCACTCAGGCCCGGCACGGGCTGCTCAGGCCCGGCACGGGCTGCTCAGGCCCGGCACGGGCTGCACTCAGGCCCGGCGCGGGCGGCGCGGTAGGCCCTGGGCGGACGATGCCGCAGGCCCAACGCGGGCAGCGCGCTCAGGTCCGGGTGGGCGGGTCGGCGGCCCGCCCGACGCGACGGGCGGGTCAGGCGTCCGCTGCTAGCTCAGGTCCAGGCGCGCGGGTCGGCGACCAGCTCGGTGACACGGGCGGGCAGGGTTCCCGCCGCCACGTCGGCGACGCTGACCAGTTCCAGGATCTCGCGTTCGCTGGCGCGCAGCGCGATCCAGACCTCCTGGAGCGCGCGGGCCGGACCGTGGTAGCCGAGCTGCTCCGGGCGCTGGCCGCGGACGTGGGCGAGCGGCCCGTCGATGATCCGGATCACCTCGGCGAGGGAGATCTCCTCGGCGGGGCGGGCCAGCCAGTAACCACCCTCCGGGCCACGCTGGGCGTGCACGATGCCGCCCCGGCGCAGTTGGAGCAGGATGCTCTCCAGGAACTTCGGCGGGATCTCCTGCGCACGGGCGATCTGGTCGGCCGTGACCGGCCGACCGCGCCCAGGGCCGCTGGCCGTCGCGGCAAGCTCGGCGGCCGCGCGGAGGGCGTAGTCGACCCGGGCGGAGAGGCGCATGCCGGCAAGGTTAGCCGTTGGTCAACCGGGCGGGCGGCCGACCCTCGACCGGCGGTCGCGACAACGCCGAGATCGATGAATATCCGCGAATCCCGGCGCTCGGGGAGAACCCGTGAACTGCGTCATGATCCACCATGAGGTGGCGGCCGAAATGCGGCTGCGGGGCGTCCCTATGCTGAGCGGGAGTACGGCTGTCCGACCGTTTACCCGACCGTCCGGCAGATATTGACAAACACCCGGGCACGCCGGGGGGAAGGCCACACGATGACCGACACCGCGACACGCACCTGGGATGGCATGACCATCCCGGTTGCCGGCACCTATCTTCTCGATCAGGCGCACAAGCGGATCGGTTTCCTGTCCCGGCACATGATGGTGAGCCCGGTACGCGGTGAGTTCGCCGAGGCCACGGCGCAGATCACGGTGGCGGAGGATCCGCTGCTCTCGTCGGTGACGGCCACCATCACGTCGGCCAGCCTCACCACCGGCAGCGTCGACCGGGACACGCACCTGAAGAGCGCCGACTTCCTCGACGTGGAACGCCACCCCACCCTCGAATATCGAAGCACCGGGATCAGGTGGGCAAGCAACGACAACCCCATTTTCCAGTGGGCCCGACTGCGCAACCACCGACTCGGTGGACGAGGCAGAAGTCACACTGTTCCGCCGCAGTCCGGCGGGGCGCCCAACCGATTCATTCTCATCGGTGAGTTGACGGTGAAGGGAATCACCCGGGCCGTCGATCTGAGTGTTCTTTTCGGCGGCGCGCGTCGCGATCCGTACGGGCAGAACATCTTTGGCTTCAGCGCCACCGCCGAGATCAACCGCGAGGACTACGGCCTGCTCTGGAACGTCGCGCTGGAGAGCGGCGGTGTGCTGGTCGGCCGGACGGTGCAGATCGAGATCGCCGGCGAGGCCATCCACCAGGCCTGACGACCGTCGGGGCCACCGGGCGGGCAAGCAGTCCACCGGCGGCCCTGGCGCACAGCACCGCCGCCCCACAACACCAGCCACCCACAACGGCCACCGACCCCACAACACCAGCCGCCCACGCCGGACGGCGACGGACGGCGACGACGGGTGGGCAGGCGGGCGGCGGCAGGCGGCAGCCGGGCGGACGGCAGGCGGCAGCCGGGCGGACGGCAGGCGGCAGCCGGACGGCGGGTGGACGGCAGGCGGCAGCCGGGCGGACGGCAGGCGGCAGCCGGGCGGCAGGCGGCAGCCGGGCGGCAGGCGGAGGGCGGACGGCAGGCGGGCGCCCGACCTGGCCCGGTTCGCGGCCCGGCCCGGCTCGGCTCGCGCCCGGCCCGGCTCGCGGCCCGGCGACGACGGGGCGTCAGGCGCCGACGCGGCGGAGCAGGCCCTCCTGGACGGCGCTGGCGATCTGCCGGCCGTCGGTGGTGAACATGCGGCCGGTGGCCAGCCCGCGCGCCCCGGACGCCGACGGGCTCAGGCAGTCGTAGAGGAACCACTCGTCGGCGCGGAACGGCCGGTGGAACCAGAGCGCGTGGTCCAGGCTCGCGCCGACCAGCCCGCCCGGCCCCCACACCTCGCCGTGCGCGGAGAGCACCGAGTCCAGCAGCGTGAGGTCGGAGGCGAAGGTGAGGGCGCAGGCGTGCAGCAGCGGGTCGTCGGGCAGCTTGCCCTCGATGCGCATCCAGACGCGCTGGTGCGGGTCGGCGGGCCGGTCGCCCGGCCGGACCCAGCCGGGCTCCCCCACGTACCGCACGTCGATCGGTCGCGGGATCTGACTCCAGATGCCCAGTCGTTCCGGGTAGCGGGCGAGCCGGTCGGCCATCGTCGGCACGTCCTCCGGCGGGGGTACGTCCAGCGGGACGGTGACCTGGTGGTCCAGGCCCTCCTCGGCCCGCTGGAACGACGCCGACATGAAGAAGATCGGCTTACCGTGTTGCAGGGCGACCGACCGGCGGACCGAGAAGGATCGGCCGTCGCGGATGTTCTCCACCTCGTACGCGATCGGCTCGGCCGGGTCGCCGGGGCGGACGAAGTAACCGTGCAGCGAGTGCACGAACCGCTCCGGGTCGACGGTGCGGCCGGCGGCGACCAGGGCCTGACCGGCGACCTGGCCGCCGTACACCCGTTGGGGGCCGACCGGGGGGCTCATCCCCCGGAAGGTCATCTCGCCGGTCGGGTCGAGGTCCAGCACCTCCAGCAGCTGGTCCACCGCCGCCTGGCCGACAGCGACCCGACCGTCGCTCACTGCAGCGCCCGCGCCGACGCGGCGTCGACCAGCGAGCCGAGCTGGTGTACGCGCAGGGTGTTCGTCGAGCCGGGAGTGCCGGGCGGACTGCCGGCGACGATCACCACGTAGTCGCCGGGGTTGGCCCGGTTGAGACCGAGCAGCGCCTGGTCGACCTGGCGGAACATGTCGTCGGTGTGCTGCACGAACGGCATCAGGAAGGTCTCCACGCCCCAGGTGAGGGCGAGCTGGTCGCGCACCTCGGGAACCGGCGTGAAGGCCAGCAGCGGCAGGTCGCAGTGCAGGCGGGACAGCCGCCGCACGGTGTCGCCGGTCTGCGAGAACGCGACCAGCGCCTTGGCGTTGATCGCCCGGGCGATCGACGAGGCGGCGACGGTGAGCGCGCCACCGTGGGTACGCGGGTCGTGCTGGAGCCGCGGCACCCCGATCGAGCCGGACTCGGTGGTCTTGATGATCTTGGCCATGGTGCTGACGGTCAGCACCGGGTACTTGCCGACGCTGGTCTCGCCGGAGAGCATCACCGCGTCCGCGCCGTCGAGCACCGCGTTGGCGACGTCGGAGGCCTCCGCCCGGGTCGGGCGGGAATTTTCGATCATGGAGTCGAGCATCTGGGTGGCCACGATGACCGGTTTGGCGTTTTCCCGGCAGAGCTGCACGGCGCGCTTCTGCACCAACGGGACCTCGTCCAGCGGCATCTCGACACCGAGGTCGCCGCGGGCGACCATGACGCCGTCGAAGGACAGCACGATGGCCTCGAGGTGGTCGACCGCCTCTGGCTTCTCCACCTTGGCGAGGACCGGGCGGAACACGCCCTCCTCCGCCATGATGCCGTGCACCAGCTTGATGTCCTCGGGCGAGCGCACGAAGGACAGCGCGACCAGGTCGACGCCGAGGCCGAGGGAGAAGCGCAGGTCCTCGGCGTCCTTCTCCGACATGGCGGGCACGCTGACCGCCACGTTGGGCAGCGACACACCCTTGTTGTTGGAGACCGGACCGCCCTCGGTGACCAGGCAGCGGATGTCGTTGCCGGTGATGTCGGTGACCTCCACGGCGACCCGACCGTCGTCGATCAGGAGGCGGTCACCGGGCTTCACCTCCTGCGGCAGCTTCGTGTAGGTGCAGGAGACCCGGTCCTTGCTGCCGACGACGTCGTCGCCGGTGATCACGACGGAGTCGCCGGTGCGCCACTCGTGCGGGCCGTCGGCGAACTTGCCGAGCCGGATCTTGGGGCCCTGGAGGTCGGCGAGGACGGCCACCGGCTTGCCCGCGGCCTCGGACGCCTCCCGGACCAGTCGGTAGACCGCCTCGTGGTCGGCGTGGCTGCCGTGGCTGAAGTTGAGCCTCGCCACGTTCATGCCGGCCTCGACGAGACCCCGAATGCGCTCCGGGGACGAGGTGGCGGGACCAAGAGTGCAGACGATCTTCGCGCGGCGTGTCACGCCCATCAGGCTAGTCTCTCCTCCAGGTCGGACTCGTGGCCGACCCCTTGCAGGCAGCGGAACATTGTCCAACGACGCGCGGCGCGCGTCGGGCCGGCGGGCGGAAGCGCACCGGGAACGTTGTGGCGACGGGCAGCAGCGACCGCGCGCCGGGAATCGTACGCCCCCGGCGGGGCGTGGTGTCGGGGTGCTCCCGTCGGCGACTCACTCCGGGCGCACCGAGGGCGGCAGGGTGGGCACCGCGTCGAGCAGGTCGCGGGGGTCGTAGCGGTGCTTCGCCCGGCGCAGCCGGGCCCAGTTCGGGCCGTAGGCGAGCCGGACCCGGTCGGTCTCCTCCGGGGCGAGCAGGTTCGGGTACCCGCCGGGCAGGGCGTGCGGGGCCAGCGCGGTCGAGGCGCGCTCGGCCCACCGCCGGTGCGGGTCGTCCCGCTCACCGGGCGGCCAGACCGCGATGATCTCGGTCAGCAGGTGGTCGGCGCGCAGGCCGAACGCCGTGTCGGCGGTGCGGACCCGGGTCGCCGCGCCGTGGAAGTGGTGCACGGCCAGCGCGGAGAACGGTGAGCTGACCCGCCGGGCGGCGTCGACGAGCGCGTCCGCCGCGCCGTCGGTGAGCGCGGGCAGCCATCGGGTCCGCAGCAGGTAGTGGTTGCCGTCGACCATCCCCCCGTCGAACAGCCGCAGCGCGTCGGCGTACGGCATGGGGTTGATCTGGTCGACCAGCGGGGTGCCCAGCGCGCGCAGCCGGTCCAGCCACGGCGCGCCGGCGGCCAGGTCCGGGCCGCTGTAGAACGGGCAGACGAAGACCACCGGCTCGCCGGCCGGGCCGGGCAGGAAACCGGTCATCACGGTCAGCTCGTCCGGGGCCTCGGCGAGGAGCGCGCGGTAACCGCGCAGCACCCTCGGCGCCTCGGCGAGCGCAAACATGATCATGCCGGCCAGCACGGCCGGGAGCCGGTGCGCCCGGAAGCGCAGCTCGGTCACGATACCGAGATTGCCGCCGCCGCCGCGCAACGCCCAGTACAGCTCGGCGTCGTGCCGGGCGTCGGCGGTGACCCGTCGACCGTCGGCGAGGACGACCTCCGCGCCGAGCAGGTTGTCCAGTGCCAGACCGAACCGACCGCACAGCGGGCCGTACCCACCTGCGAGGGTCAGCCCGGCCATGCCCACGGCGTCGACCACGCCGGTGGGCACCACCAGGTCGTACGGCCGGGCGGCGGCGAGCAGCCGAGCGCCGGTGGCCCCACCGCCGACGGTCACCGTCGCCGCGTCGCTGTCCACCCGGACGTCGTCCAGGCCGGTGAGGTCGAGCGCCAGACCGCCGTCGCGCAGCGCCCGGCCCGCCCAGTCGTGCCCACCGGAGCGGACGGAGACGGGCAGGTGGCACCGGGCGGCGACGCGGACCGCCCCGGCCACCTCGTCGGCGTCGCGGCAGTGCGCGACGAGCGCGGGAGTATGCCGCACCGCGCCGTTCCAGAGTCGGGTGGTGGTGGCATAACCGGCATCGCCCGGCTCGTGCAGCCGGTCGCCGAGCAGGGCGCGGAGCCGAGCGGCGGCTGTGGCGACATCGGGGGTGGCGGCGGGAACCATGGCGACTCCTCGACCGGGGGCCGACCGTTCGCGCCGGGTACGCCCCGGTGGCGGCCCTCGCTGGCCGCGACCGTAGCACCGGCGGGCGGGTGGGCGCCGTCGTCATCACGACAGCCGCCTGACCAGCAGCTCAGCTCCCGGCCTTGACCAGCGGGAACTCGAGGGAGCCGGCCGGGCAGAGGAAGGTCAGCACGTCGATCCGGTAGAGCCCGGCCTGCACCGCCGGATCGGCCTCCAGCACGCTGCGTACGTCCTCGACGCTGCCGGTGCGGGCCAGCCCGAAGCCGATCGGCGGTTCCGGGTTGTTGGTCGTCCCGTCGATCGAACCGGCGACCAGCACGATGCCGCGGCGCTGCAACGCCTGCATGTGCTCGGCGTGCTCGGCCTGCAACCGCTGCACGGTCTCGGTGGGCAGGGCCCGTCCGGCCGCGCCGGGATAGATCACGATGCACTCGTACGTGTCGAGCGCGAAGTTGACCTGCGGCACTCCCGCCATGGGTGCTCCCTCCGCCGTCGCGCGCCGGACCGCACCGGCTCCGGCCAGCGTCGCACGGACGCCCCGGTCCGACCCCGCGCTTCGCGGCAACTCGTCCGGGCGGTGTCGGCGCACACAGTCCGATGGTGAGCGGTGTGCGGGGCCGGTTACGGGGGATGATCTGCCAGTGGCGGGGCGGCTGCGCGTGCCCGCGCGTTCGCCGTCCACCACGACGAGACGATTGGGGATCGGGCAATGGCGACAAACATCAGTGAGCAGCCCGCGAAGGCGTCCGGCACGTACCGGATCGGCGGCGACGTCACCGTCAACCGGTTGGGTTACGGGGCGATGCAGCTCACCGGCCCGGGTGTCTGGGGTGACCCCAAGGACCCGGCCGAGGCCGTCCGGGTGCTGCGTCGGGCGATCGAGCTGGGCGTGACGTTCATCGACACCGCCGACTCGTACGGGCCGTTCGTGTCGGAGCTGCTGATCCGGGAGGCCCTGCACCCGTACGCCGATGACCTGGTCATCGCGACCAAGGGTGGGTTCACCCGGTCCGGGCCGGGCGACTGGCGGGTGGTGGGCCGCCCGGAGTACCTGCGGCAGCAGTGCGAGCTGAGCCTGCGCCACCTCGGCCTGGACAGTATCCCGCTGTACCAGCTGCACCGGATCGACCCGCAGGTGCCGCTCGCCGACCAGCTCGGTGAGCTGGCGCTGCTGCGGGACGAGGGCAAGGTCCAGCACATCGGGCTGTCCGAGGTGACCGTCGCGCAGATCGAGGAGTCCCGGGCGATCACCGAGATCGTCTCGGTGCAGAACCTGTACAACCTCGCCAACCGTAGCGCCGAGGACGTGCTGGAGTACTGCGAGCGCAACGACCTCGCGTTCATCCCGTGGTTCCCGATCGCCACCGGCGAGCTGGCCCGTCCGGGCGGCCCGCTGGACGCGATCTCCACCGCGCACGGCGCGTCGCCCGCGCAGCTCGCGCTGGCCTGGCTGCTGCGCCGCTCGCCGGTGATGCTGCCGATTCCGGGCACGTCGTCGGTGGCGCACCTGGAGGAGAACGTGGGCGCGGCCGAGGTGCGGCTCACCGACGACGAGTTCGAGGCGCTCGCGAAGGCGAGCTGAACCGCCGGTCCGGAGGCGTCGACTCAGTCGGCGGCGTCCGGGCCGGGCTCCCTGGCGGCGCGCAGCGCCTCGGTCGCCTGGGCGAGCAGGCGAGCGGAGTCGGTGCGGCCGTTCACCTGGATCTCCACCTCGGCGTCGCCGGCCTGGATCCGGACACTGGCCTCGGTGCGTTGCTGGTCGACCCAGGACTGCAGCAGGTTGAACAGGCCCGGCAGCAGACCCTGGGCCAGCACCGCGATGATGACGGCGTCGCTGAAGCCGGGCCGCCCCCCACCGCCGCCGCCCTGGCGCACCACCGGCCGGTACTCGGGGCGGCGGTGGATCCAGGTCAGCAGGTCGACCGCCGTGGGCTGCCGCTGCCGGGGGTTGATGGTCAACCGCACGGGCAGCCGGGCCGCGACGTCGCTGTCGGTCACTGTGTCGTCTCCCGGTCAGTCGGAGGGCGGTTGGAAGCTGACGGTGTCGCCCTCGGCAGTGGCGACGCCGGTGACGGTGAACGTGTCGTCGTCGGTGAACGGCGAGCTGCCCCCGAAGTACGTATTGGTGCCGCTGACCTGCACCCGGCCCCGGGTCTCCACCGGGGTGGACACCCGGGCGGTGCTCGGACCGGTCAGCTCGACGGCGACCTTCGGGTACTCCAGGATCTTCCAGGTCACCTTCTGCGT
The DNA here is from genome assembly GCF_029626235.1 of Micromonospora sp. WMMD1120. Classification (NCBI taxonomy): domain Bacteria; kingdom Bacillati; phylum Actinomycetota; class Actinomycetes; order Micromonosporales; family Micromonosporaceae; genus Micromonospora; species Micromonospora sp. WMMD1120. The sequence goes on from NZ_JARUBO010000005.1 coordinate 95,639, forward strand.
GCTCGAACCCCCGTAGTAGCTGAACGGGCAGTTCGGCGGCGCGGCGACAGTCTGCTTGGCGCACTCGTCCAACCAGGACCGGACCCGGGTCTCGACCGCCTCGATCGCGGTGGGCTTGAGCACCGGCACCAGCTCCAGGGTCGCGGCGCTCTGCCCCGGGCCGACCGTCACCGTCGTGGTGGGCGTCTCGCTGAGCGCGCTGGACGGCCCGGTCGCGGTGTACGCGCCGGGCAGCAGCACCGGCGGCGGACCCTCGGTGGCGACCGGCAGCTCCACCCCGTTGAGGCGTACGCCGGGGTCGGCGATCGACGAGTTGAGCGGGATCGGCCCGCCGTTCAGCCGCCAGCCGTGGAACAGCCCGAGGGTGGTCTCGTCCCGGCGGGTCAGCGTGAGGGTGGCGGTCTGCGGCGCGTCGGCCAGCCGGTACGTCACGGTGGCGGTGGCGTTGTCGCCGTCGCGTTCCAGCGTGCTGATCTCGACGTCGGTCGGCGGTCGGTAGCCCTTGCCGCGCAGCAGTTTGGCGAGCAGGTCACGGTCGCTGCCGGCGCCCTGGTCGGTGAGGACGTCGAGCGCCGCCTCGCTGTCCCGGTCGGCGAGCGCGGAGAAGTAGCTGTCGATGGTCGCCTGGGGGCGAAAGAACGCCCACTGCACCACGCCGAGGCCGCTGGTGCCGAGGCAGGCGGCGAGGACGAGGGCGCCGACCAGCAGCCAGGTGCGGCGGGTGCCGACCGGCCCGGGGTGGCCGAACAGCCGCTCGACGGTGACCGGCTCGGCCGCGCGGTCGGGCACACCGGCAGTCGCCGCCACCGACGCCCGCTCCAGCGCGTCGAGCCGCAGTTCGTGCGGCGGATGGGTGGCGCAGACCGCCTCGTCCCAGCCACTGCGGCCGCTCTCGAAGGACAGCCGTCGTTCCAGGACGCGCCGCAGCCCGTCGACGTGCCCGGTCAGCACCGCGCCGAGGTCGGCCCGGTACTCGGCGGCCCGTACGTCGCGGGCGTGCAGGGGCAGCACCACGTACCGCATGGTGAGCAGCACCGGCCAGAAGAACAGGAAGACCACGAAGTTGGTCGCCGGGTGCGGGAACGTCCGCATCAGCCAGGTGGGCAGGGCGTGCGCGAGGGTCAACGGCAGGCCGACACCACGGACGAAGGCGCTGGTGATCTCGTCTCCGGTGCGCCAGTGCACCAGCTCGTGGCTGAGCAGCGCGGCCACCTCGTCGTCCGGCTCGGTCAGCACGGCGGTGGTGACCACCACGTGCCGGGCGTACGTGCGGGCGTTGCTCAGCACCGGGTCGTCCTCCATGAGCAGCCGGGGGACGCTGGGCAGGCCGAGTCGTCGCGCGCAGTCCTCCAGCACCGGGCGCAGACGCGCGGTCTCGCGGCGGCTGGGCTGGCGGGCGCCGGACACCACGAGCAGTTTCGGTTCGAGCAGCACCCGGTACAGCGTGTAGAGGACGCCGATCAGCGCCGCCGCGGCGACGGTGCCGACCAGCCCGGTGAGCAGCGCCAGCGGTTCGTCGGCGACCCCCATCCAGGGCAGCGCGAGCACGGCGAGGAAGCCGCCCAGGAAGCCGACGGCGAAGCCGACCACGCCGCCGAGCAGGCCGCCGGAGCGGGCGAAGAAGGCCTCCAGCAGAGAGCCGATCAGCGGGGCGTCGCGCAGCGCCGAGGGGATCTGCTCGTCCGCGTTGAGGCCACCGGCGAAGAGGCCGACAGCGGCGAGACTGAGCCCGCCCCAGAACGCCAGCAGCAGCCCGATCGGCAGGTAGAACCAGGTGGCGACGAACGCGCCGAGCACGCCCCGCCAGTCCCGCAGGATGCCGGCGCGCAGCCACACCAGCGCGCTGGGATAGCCCGGTGGCCGGTCGGCGAACCCACCGGTCTTCGTCGGGGTGTCGGCGGTCGGGGGTTCGGCGGCCCGGACGTCGAGTTGCGGCACTGTCGGCGGTGTGCTCTCCGGCGGCACGCTGTGCGGCTCGGTCATGCGCGCTGCTCCTTCGTGCGCGGCGTCGACTGTCGGGAATGGACAGCCGGAGCAGGCTATCGAGGACGCCTGATGCGACGCCACACCGTTTCGCGTCATCGTCGCCGACCCGACACTCCGGGTGGGGTGGTCCCACCGGGACCACCCCACGGTCCGGGTCAGAGCGCGAGGCAGTTGGGTCGCACCGGGCCGTCGACCAGGGCGCCGCGCACGATGGTGTACGCCGTGCCGTCGAGCACCAGACCGAGGTGACCCACCACCCGCAGCGGGCAGGACGCCTGGATCAGCACGTTCGTCGCGCCGTCGTTGACGGCCGCGTTCCCGGTCGGCCGGACCAGCTCGTCCTGGAGCGTGCGGATGGTGGTGTAGCGCACCGCGCCCGGTGTGTCGTCACCGGCGTTGAGATCGGCGAGGAACGACGAGCCGATGGTCATCTGCTGGCAGGCCACCACGCCGGCGCAGCTACCCAACCCGAGGAAGGCCACGATGTTGGCCACGTAGGTGCCGTACTGCGGGGTGCCCAGGCTGACGTACCGGCCGACGGAGGCGGTGCCGCCGAGCCGCTTGAGGTAGTAGCGGCTGACCAGGCCGCCCTCGGAGTGGGCGACGAGGTCGACCGCCGACGCTCCGGTGCTGGCGCGCACCTGGCTGACGTAGGTGGCGAACGCCCGGGCCGAGGTGGGGATGTCGCCGAGGCCCAGGCCGGGCAGTTGGTAGATGAACGTGCGGTAGCCGTCGGCGCGCAGCCGGCCGGCGATCGGCTCGTACGCGACGGCGACGCCGCTGAGCCCACCGACCACGATCACGGGGTTGGCCGCCGCCGCGGCCCGGACGTCGGCGGCGGTGGCCGTTTCGGCGGGGCCGGGGGCGGGCACGGGATCTGCGGTAGCGGCGCTCGCCGCGCCGGTGGACGCGAGCACGGCGGCGGTGGCGAGGGCCAGGACGAGGACGGTCTTTCGGAGCAGCATCGCTGCACCTCCAGGGGGAGGCGCCCGGCGAGGCGGGCAGGTGGGTGGGGGTGTCCGGCCGACCGTGCGACGATCATGCCCGCAACAATCCAGAAACGTCAATGACTTGTTACGCGCCGGTAACCCGTTGTGCCGGCGGGGGCGTAAACCGGCATACCCGCCACGCTCCATGTCGGACACCGAGCGCGCCTGACATGCTGTGGCCGTGGCTGTCGACGAACCCCGCACCGAGCGCGAGTTGCGGGTGATGCCGTGGTGGCTGGTCCTGGTCGGCCTGCTGCTTTCCGTAGCCCTGGGTTGGTTGGTCCTGGCCCTGCTGCTGGGCGAGGCGGACCGGGCCAGCCAACCGGACACCCGCGCCACCCTGCGCATCGACGCGATCCGGACCGGGCTGACAGTGGTCGCCGGCACCGGCGGAGGGCTGGCGCTGCTGTTGGCCGCCCGCCGGCAGTGGATCACCGAGCGCGCCCAACGACACCAGGAGATCGTCGCCGCGCGGGACCAGGCGCACCGGGACCGGGTGCAGGCGCACGCCGAGACGGTGGCCGAGGCCGCGCAGCGCCACCAGGACCGGCAGTCCACCGCCGCCGAACACGACGCGGCGGAGCGTCGCCTGACCGAGCTCTACACCCGCGCCGTCGAGCTGCTGGGCAACGACAGCGCGGCGGTACGCCTCGGCGGCCTGCACGCGCTGGAGCGCCTCGGCCAGGACAATCCGGCGCAGCGGCCGACGATCGTGGCGGTGCTCTGCGCGTACCTGCGGATGCCGGCGCCCGACGACGAGCCGCGCGAGACGGAGGTGCGGCGCAGCGCGCAGCGGGTGCTCACCCGGCACCTGCGGGCGGACGACGCGGCCCACTGGCCGGAGGCCAGGTTGGACCTGAGCGGGGCGCGGCTCGTCGACTTCGACGCCACCGGCTGCACCCTCGTCGACGCGGACTTCACCGGCGCGGTCTTCGACGGGGCCACCAGCTTCGCCGCCGCGACCACCCGCGGACCGCTCCGCCTCGGCGCGGCGGTCCTCGGGGACGTGGTCTTCGACGGGCTCGCCACCGACGGGGGGGTCGTCCTGGACGACGCCCGCGTCGCCGGTCGGGCCAGCTTCGACGGGGCCGACCTCACCGGGCTGTCCTGCCGGCGGTCCCGCTTCGCCGGCCCGACGTCGTTCCACCGGGCGACGTTCCACGAGCCGAGCAGCTTCGACGCGTCCCACTTCGCCGACGGGGTCCGGTTTCGCAAGGCGACCTTCCTCGGTGGGCTGTCGATGGAGCACACCGAGTTCGCCGGTTACGCCGGGTTCCGCGCGGCCCGCTTCGCGGACATGGCGCTCTTCCGGTGGGCGGTGTTCGCCGCCGACGTCACCTTCGAGCAGGCGCGCTTCGAGGGGGCGGCGACCTTCGGCCGGGCCCGGTTCGAGGGCGCGGTCAGGTTCGACGGGGCCCGGTTCAGCCGGCCGCCGCTCGTCGACCAGGCACGCGCGGCGGCCGGCGCGGAGCACTCCTGGCCGGCCGGCACCACAGTGGAACGGCTCGACGACGAGTGGCTGCTGCTCGTCGACCGCTGAAGCTGGGGCGGCGTCAGCGGGACGCGCCCGGCGGGCGCAGGCCGTCCAGGGCGACGCCGAGCACCCGGTCGCGCTGCTCGGGCGACGGGAACTGGGCCATGGTGAGCCCGCTGATCAGCCGCACCACGTCGTCGAAGCCGATGTCGTCGCGCACCGCCCCGGCGGCCTGGGCGCGGCGCATCAGCGGCTCACCGGCGGCGTAGATCTCCGTCCGGCAGGTCCCGAAGATCTCCGAGTCCTGTAGCAACTGCTCGGCGAGCGCCCGCTTGGTGGCGACGTACGCGACGAAGCGGTGCAGCCACGCGACCAGCGCGTCCCACGGGGGCAGCTCGCTCAGGTCCTCGGCGGAGCGGCTGAGCGCCCGGACCTCCTCGACGTAGACCGCCTCGAAGAGGTGCCGCCGGCTCGGAAAGTTGCGGTAGAGCGTGCCGATGCCCACTCCGGCACGGCGGGCCACGTCCTCCAGGGAGGCGGCCGCCCCGTGCTCGGCGAACGCGTCGCGCGCCGCGGCGATCAGGGCGTCGTAGTTCCGCCGCGCGTCGGCGCGCTTCGGCCGCCGGGCGAACACCTCGGACGCCGGCCCCGCGCTGGTCATGACGTACGTCACCTCACCCTGGTTGCAACCGGAGGCAACCCTCCGCTAGCTTAGTGGAGGCACCCCTCCGGAAACCCCGGAGGCCTGCCTCCGGTTAGCTTACTCCAGGACCCGCCCGATCCGCCTGGCCACCCGATCGCCCGGGCCCCCGACAGCCAGCCCGTCCCCTGGACGACGGGTGACACACCTCCTTCCGTACGTAATCAGGGAGTTTTCTCTCGTGACAGTGACCTCCCGACGCGGCTCGCGTCGGCTCACCTTCACCGTGCTCGCGGCCGGCGCCGGGTTCTTCGCGATGCTCCAGTCGCTGATCACCCCGGTGCTGCCGACCATCCAGCAGGACCTGCACACCTCGCAGAACACCGTGACCTGGGTGCTGACCGCCTACCTGCTGAGCGCGTCGATCTTCACGCCGATCCTCGGACGGGTCGGCGACATGGTCGGCAAGGAGCGGATGCTCGTCGTCTCGCTCGCCGCCCTCGCGCTCGGCTGCCTGCTGGCCGCCATCGCGCCGAACATCGGCGTGCTCATCGTCGCCCGGGTCGTGCAGGGCATCGGCGGCGCGGTCTTCCCGCTGTCGTTCGGGATCATCCGGGACGAGTTCCCGGCCGCCCGCGTCTCCTCCGCCGTGGCCGCCATCTCGGCGATCGTCGCCGCCGGCGGCGGCCTGGGCGTCGTGCTGGCCGGCCCGATCGTGGCCGCGCTCGACTACCGGTGGCTGTTCTGGATCCCGATGGTCGTGGTGGGGCTGACCGCCGTCGCCGCCCACCTGTTCATCCCGCAGTCGCCGGTGCGTACGCCCGGCCGGATCGACTGGCGTGCCACGCTGCTGCTCTCCGGCTGGCTGGTCGCGCTGCTGCTGCCGATCAGCCAAGGCGCGGCCTGGGGCTGGACCAGCACCCGGGTGCTCGGCCTGCTCGCCCTCGCCGTGGTGCTCCTGGTCGGCTGGCTCATCGCCGAACTGCGCTCGCGTAACCCGCTCATCGACATGCGGATGATGCGCCTGCCCGGCGTCTGGACCACCAACCTGGTCGCGCTGCTCTACGGCGGCTCGATGTTCTCCGTGTACGCGTTCCTGCCCCAGTTCGTGCAGACCCCGACCGCGGCCGGCTACGGCTTCGGCGCCAGCATCAGCCAGGCTGGTCTGCTCATGCTGCCGATGCTCGTCGCGATGTTCGTCGCCGGCCTGGTCGCCGGCCGGCTCCAGGCGGTGTTCAGCGCCAAGGCGCAGCTCGCCACCGGCGCCGCGTTCAACGTGGCCGCGTCCGCGATGCTCGCCGCCGCCCACGACACCCGCTGGGAGGTCGCCCTCGCCGGTGGTCTGGTCGGCCTCGGCATCGGCCTGGCGTTCGCGTCGATGGCCAACCTGATCGTCGCCAGCGTGCCCGCCAGCCAGACCGGCGTGGCCACCGGCATGAACGCCAACATCCGTACCATCGGCGGTGCGATCGGCGCGGCGGTGGTCAGCGGCGTGATCACCGCGCACCCGCAGGCCAGCGGCCTGCCCCGGGAGGCCGGCTTCACGACGGGGTTTCTGGTCCTCACCGCGATCGCCCTGGCCGCCGCGCTCGCGGCCCTCGCCGTCCCGTCCGCCCGGCGGGCGGCGGCCGGTCGCCGGCCGTCCGCCACGGCGATCGTCGAGTCCGAGCTAGCCGGCGAGTTCGCCACCATGCCGGCGACCCGCTGAGAGTTCGTGTCGCGGCCCGGGCGGTTCGCTGCCCGGGCCGCGACGTGCTCCGGAGTACGCTGGCCGCTTCCCGCCCCTCGTTCGTCAGGATGCGCCCATGTCCGAGTTGCTGACCGCCGACCGCATCGACGAGATCGGCGCCACCGGCCCCGGCAGCCCCGACCCGGCGGCACTGGTCACCGAACTGGTCAGCGCCGTCGACGAGGGGCGGGTCGCCGATCCCGCCGACACCGGGTACGCCCTGCTGGTCGCCGCGGACATCCTCCGGCAGGCGGGCGACCTGGCCGACGCCCTCGCCCTGGCCACCCGCGCCATCGCCGAACAGCCCGACGACGACGCGTACGCCCGGGCGGTGCGCGCCGGCCTGCTGCTGCGCCTCGACCGCACCGACGAGGGCCTGGCCGAGCTGACCGCCCTGCGTCCGCTGCTGGAGACCGACCCCGACGCCGCGTACCTGATCGACGAGCTGGCCGGGGCCGGCCACACCGACACGGCGGTCGAGTGGCTCACCGGCGCGCTCGACGTGCTGCTGGAACGCAGCCGCGCCCAGCAGCACGAGTCGGAGGACGCCCAGGACGCGGCGGCCGCCATGATCTACGGCCTCGCCCAGCAGCGGCACGACCTGCGCGAGGACATGGGCCTCCCGCACGACGAGTACGACACCCTCGCCGACCGGCTGCGCGACGCGGCCAGCCACGCCCTCGACGCGCTCGACGACGGCCCGGCGACACTGCTGTTCTGGCCGAAGGCGGAGTTCGACGCGCTGCTGGTGCGCTGGCCGGCCCTCGCCGAGAGCTACCCGACCACCTGGGACGGACACCGCGCCCAGATCGAGCGCGCGTTCGTCGAGACCTCCGGACTGGGCGGCACCGGCCTCGGCGTGGTCGCCGGCAGCGTCGACGGTCTGGCGGCCTTCGCCGGCACCGAACCCATCGATGAGGAAACCCTCGACGAGTACGCCGACAGCCTCGAGGACACGGGCGTGACGTCGTGGCCGCCGGGCCGCAACGACACCTGCTGGTGCGGCTCGGGCACCAAGTACAAGAAGTGCTGCCTGCCGCGCTCGCGCGCCTGATGGCGCTCCCGGGTGGGTGCCGGGCTTCGAGGCTGGAGCTTCGGGGCCTCGGCCCAACACGATCGATTGATGGTGGTGAGCCCCGGTGATGGCTACGGTGACCGTGGGAAACGCACCCACTCCATTGAGGAGGACCGCCGTGCGCCGCGTCGCCACCACCATCGCCCTGCTCAGCCTGTCCCTGTCCGCGCTGCTGGTACCAACTCCAGCGAGCGCGGCCGCCACCGTCGAGGTCACCTCGGCGAAACTGGTCGCACGCGGCGTCGCCGTCGACATCACCATCACCGTGACCTGCGAATCCAGTCAGAACGGCGGCGCAGAATTCAGTCTGCGTCAGCGCGCCGACGACCACGTCGCCTACGGCAGTGGTTGGTCGGCCGTTCACTGCACCGGCGCGCCGCAGGCCGTGACCGGCCGGGTGTACGCGGAGGCCGGAGGCTACGCCTTCAACCGGGGCATAGCGCTCGTCAACGGGGGCATCGAGCTGTGCACCGAGATCGACTGCGACTACTCGACACGCTTCGACGGCGAGATCCGCATCACCCGCTGACCGTCACCGGAGTGCTCGCGGCGACTCCCCCGCGAGCACTCCGGATCGTCAGTCATCCGTCGGCCGAGCCTCAGAATGTTCGTCACCGAATGTGGTGATCCAGGCGGTTACAGCTTCCCGGCGGCGGCTGGTACAACCTGTAGGGACGGGCAGATCACCTGGCTCCACCGGGCTGCGCCGGATCTGTCGGAGCTGCGGTAATCCCCACTGCGATCGCCCGCAGGGCGTCCGGGGTGAACCGCTCCGGATCGAGGAGCACGTCGAGAGCCACACCAGGCTCGACCAGCCAGAACGCCTCGGCGGCACCGATGAGGCCGGGTTCCTCGCCGTGCTGAAACCCCCTCAACGCCCAGTCGGCGGGATCGCGCTCGTGATATTCGGCCAGGAAATCGCGCAATTCGGCGAGGCTGCTCAGGCGATCGCCCCGGAGCACGTGCACCCGCAGATCGACCCGATGACCGTCCTCGACCTGGCGCTCCCACATTCGGGTGGAGAAACTGACCTCCTCCCACTCGGAGGCGAAATCCGACGCGAGGTCGCCGACGTCCGGCGGCAGATGACCGATGCGGAAGCCATCCAACTCGCCGCCGTCCCGGGACGCCGGGTCTATCACGACCGTCATCCGGCCGCCTCGATTGCAGCCTCCACCTTGTCCAGATAGTTGAACCACCACTGCCCCTCAGGCATTGGCTTTGCCGAGAGCAGGCTGCCCGCGACGACGAACGCCAAGACCACAGCGTTCGGGGGTGTGAACCGCTCGGTCAAGGGCTGACCAGCGACAACGGCGTTCATGAAGGAGGCGGCTTCACCCACACTGACGGCTGCCCATGCCTCCATACGGCTGATCTCCTCAGCCAAAGCATTCACCTGCTGCGGAGTGGGCCTCGCACCGTGCAGGTCGATAAGGATGAAGCCCGACACCGCTCTCTCTGCGCGTTGGACTCGGGGCCTCGGCAGCACTCTGATCTCGGAAGGCAGGAGACAGACTGCCAGCGCTGGGCGCGACGGCTGATGCTTCGCTTGGTACTGCCGGTCGCAGGGTGACTCCGGTCGCTGCGGGTGGTTGGTGGGTTGCGCTGCCACCACCCGTGGTCAGTTTCCCAGCGCTCGCACCTTGGCGATCGTCTCCTGGACGTGCTGCTTGGCCGGGTCGCCGCCCTGGGAAGCCTGCGCGAGCGCCTGCCGGTACGAGTCGATCATGCCGACCAGCGGTCCGGCGGCCACGCCCTCCAACGCGCCCGCGACGAGCGCCCGCGCCTCGGCCGCGTCCTGGGCTGCCGCCGCGGTCTTCGCCTTCGCCTCGTCCAGCTTCTGCGACGCCGCCGCCAACCTCGCGATGATCTGTGCCGCGCTCACGCGCACCTCCCCGTGGTCGACCAGAATCTCCACCGCCGCACCGGCGAAGACCACAAGGGAGAGTACGAGATTCGCGCACCGAGCGCGACCGCCGCCTTCCCGATCGTCACCGAGCGAGGCAGGCGTGCAGGTCCGCCGAACCCAGATCTTGGACACTTTCCGTCTTGCGCTAACGGAAACTGTCCAAGATCTCGCGCCACCGACGCGGCGACCCCATCGGGACCAACCGATCGTCGGTCGGGTCGACCAGCGGAGCCCGGGGCCGTCGAACGATCAGCGCTCGGCCACGAACACACCCACGCCGCCGACGCCCTCCACCAAGCCCTCGATCTTGAGGGCGTTGATGGCTTGGCGAACCACGATCGCCGACACGTCGTGCTGACGGCACAACTCCGAAGTCGACGGCAGTTTGTCGCGGCCCGGCGGTTCGCGGCGGCGATCACGCGGTTGGACGTGGTCGTTGCCCGGCTCGCGGTCGGCGGTTGCCGACTCGACCGGTCGGTGGGGGTGTTGACCGGTGAGGCGACCACGACGCCCACCGTCGGGCCGCAGAGCCGGGCGACGGCCGCGGAGATAGCCCTCGGCTGCCGGACGGCGAGCGCCCTGGTGGTCCGGCGGGTCCGACGAAGCGGGCGAGGCAGGTCCACACGGGCACTGATGTGGAGGCGACGATGGTGAGTGATCCGCACGCGGCGCTACGCGGTCTGCTGACGGGACGGATGCGCGGCCACGAGCGGCGGCTGCGCCGGTTTGCCGAGGCGGACTGGCGGCGGTACGCGGACCTGCTCGCCGGGGCACTGCTGGTGGCGGTGCGGCGGCGGTTCGTGGCCGGGCAGGATCGGGGGCCGGTGATCCGGTTTGTGGCCTCGGTCCGGGGAACGCTACGACGCGACCGGGCGCGACGTGGACCCGGCGCTCGCCGAGGCGCTGGTCTGGGCGGCGCTCGGTGAGCGCCCGCCAGCGCCCGACGACGCGGCGGCGTTGGTCGCGCGGACGGTGCTGCTGCTCGGGCTGCTGGAAGACGAGGGTCTGACCGACAGCAAGGTCGACGAGATCCTGGCGGCCGCCGCCCACGCGGTGGACGACTCGGCGCAGGGCGCGGAGTGTCGACAGGTGCACCCGTCGAGACCGATCGCGGGTGAGCGCGAGATCAACACGAGTTCGTGGAAGTCGGGGTATCCCGCTGGCACGGATACCCCGACTTTATTGATACCGAGTTGATCACGCCCGAGGCGGGCCGCCGACGCGGCCGGGCTCGCGCTAGGCGGCCGGCGGGCCGTTCTGCGCCCGGTTGATCAGGTCGCGCAGCGGCTTGGTGCCACTGCCGACCATCACACCGGTCACGATGGCGTCCACCCAGACCGCCACCCCGTTCCAGTCTCCGCCCGCCACGGCGTGCAGCACACAGAACACGCCCGCGCTGGACGCCGCAGTGGCCAGGCCGATTGCGAGGCCCCAGGCGACGATCGTGCGGTTCGCCCTGGCCCGCGCCACTGTGGCGGGATCGACTCGGGTTCCGTAAAGCCGGGCTGTCCCGCCGGCTTGGATGCCCCGATGTCAAGGAAATCGGGTTGATCATGGGAGGGCGCTCAGCGCAGGCCGCGCACCAGCAGCAGGTAGGCGCAGTAGGCCATCGGCACCAGCAGGAAGCAGATCAGGAAACCCAGCGGCAGGTAGCGCGGCGGGGTGCCGGCCACCATCGCGGGCCGGCCCCACCGGCCCAGCACCAGGTAGCCGGCGAAGAACGCCACCGCCGGCAACCCCGCGCAGATCCACGCGCCGAGGGTGAACCCGTCCACCAGACCGACCCCGGAGGCCACCACCAGCATCAGCATGAGCACCCCGGCGGCGGTCCCGCAGGCCGCGTAGACGGCGACCGCCCGGGCCAGCGGCGACCACGTGGGCAGCAGCGCCGGGCGCTGGGCCAGCAGCTCCGCCTGCTGCCCGTGCCGGTCGGCCTCGTCGGCCATCCGCCGGGCCAGCTCCAGCTCCACCGCCGGGTCGATCGCCGCGCGCTGCGCCGGCACCCCCACGCCCGCCGGGCTCACCGCCGTCGGCAGCGCCAACCGCGTCTCCCCCGCCGGCAACGGGGGGTACGCCCCGACATCCGACCGCCCTGGCACGCCGGCTGCGCCGTCGAATGCCCCGTGCACCGGTCCGGGGCTCCCAGCGGCGGAAACACCACCGGCACCGGGAGCCGGGCCGGGGCCGGTGGCGGCCGGTGGGCCGGGTGGGGGCTGGTCGACACCGATGGCGCGGCCGAGCTGGTCGAGGCGTTGCCCCTGAGCGGTCAGCCGCTGCTGGAGATAGTCGACCGCCGCGTTCAGGTCACGGCGGCGCGCGGACTCGGCGGCGGCGTGGTGCTCGCCGGCACGACGCTGCTCGGAGAGCTGTCGGGCCAGCGCCGCGTACTCCTCGAAGGACACCGTCACCGCTCCCCGTCCGGCTCGTGCCCGTCGCCGACGAACGGGACGATCAGCCGGGTGCGCTGGTCGTGCCGGTCGATCAGCAGCGCCCGGTCGGCGCGGGGCGTGTAGGTCAGCTCGTGCGCCCCGAGGTGCAGGGCCAGCTCCGCCCCGGGCACGTTGAGCGCGACCAGGCAGGCGATGTCGTCGCGGTTCTGGGTGCCGCCGAGGTCGTCGGCGAGCCGGCGCAGCCCGCGCCACCAGCCGAGCAGGTGCAGCCCGTGCCCGGGGCCCTGACGCAGCACGGTACGCAGGTCGTCAAGGCCGGAGCGGAACGTGCCCGGGTCGGTGGCCCCGAGGACCGGCGCGGCGGCGTCCATGCCGAAGACCACCAGGTATTCGCGGCCGGCGGGCTCGGCGGCCAGCGCGGCGATCCGTTCGCGCAGCCCGGCCGCGTCGAGTCGTCCGACACGGTGGCCGGCGGCGCGCAGCACGGCTTCGGTGTCGTCGGCGACCGGATCGGCGGCGCCGACCAGGCAGGCCAGCTCGAACCGGGCGTCGCCGGGGGTGTGCTGGCGGGCCAGGCTGAGCGTTGCCGCGCGCAGCACGTCCGCGCCGGCCGGCGCGGTGCCCACCACGGCGAGGTGCCGGCCGGGGGTGGTGTCCATCAGGAACAGCGCCGTGGTGCCGTGCACGTCGACGGTCCGGCCGACCAGCGCCATCGGGCGTCGCCCGCCGGGGCGCAACCCGGCGAAGGTGGTGTCGTCCTCGATCCGCGCGGCTTCGTACCCCCTGAAGACCGCTGGCGCCCGCGAGCCCGGCGGACGGGCCTGCCACAGCTCGTGGCGCAGCGCGGCGAGGTCGGCCGCGGCGGCGTGCGCGTCGGGGAAGCGCAGCACGGTGTCGGCGCCGACCGCGCCGGCGGCGGTGTTGACCACGGCGGAGCCGATCGGAAGGGCCGCGGCGGCGTCGTTGAGCTGGTCGAGCACGCCGCCGCCACCGGGCAGCGCCACCCGCAGCGCGAACTGCCCGAAGATCGCCTCGGCCCGCCCGTAGAGGGCTTCGATGCCGGTCATGCTCTGGCTGGCGAGCACCAGGTGGATGCCGTACGAGCGGCCCTTGCGGGCCAGGTCCTCCAGCAGGTCCACCGACTCCCGGGCCAACGCGTCGTTGCCGGCGAGCAGGACGTGGAACTCGTCGATCACCGCCACGACGCGCGGCAGCGGATTGTCAGGGGGCAGGTCGGCGAGTTTGGTGACGCCGTGCCGTTTGAGCGCGGTGGCCCGGCGCTGCGCCTCGCGACGCAGCTCGCGGAGCACGGCCAGGCCGTACTCGCGGTCGGACTCGATGCCGACGGCACGGGCGTGCGGCAGCCAGGACGGGTCCCGGCCGGTGGGCACGAACTCGCTGAAGCTCACGCCCTCCTTGAAGTCGAGCAGGTAGAGCTGCAACTCGGCGGGCGCGTAGCGGGCGGCCAACCCGTACAGGACGTCGAGGAGGAAGACCGTCTTGCCGGCGCCGGTGCGCCCGCCGACCAGCCAGTGTGGGGTGACGTCGTCGAAGGCGAGCGTCAGCGGGGCGCCGCCGGCCCGGCCGATCACCGTCCGTAGACCGTTGCCGGCGGACTCGGCCCAGCGCCGCTCCGGCAGCAGCTCGCTGAAGGGCAACGCGTCGGCGCGGCGGGTGGCGGTGCCGAGGTGCTCGGCGAGCGCGCGTACCGAGGCGGGCGGCGGGTCACCGTCGAGCCGCACCGGTGCGGCGAGCCCGCTGCCGTCGGCGCTGAACGGTGTGCCGGGCGGGTCGCCGACCTGCGCGTACCCCTGGTGGAGCCGGACCGCCGTGGTGCCGCCCAGCGGTGGCGCGCTCTCGCCCGGCACCCGGGACGGGTGGCCGGCGAGCAGCACGCAGACCGCGGCGGCCGGGCCGGCGTGGGTGAGCGCGGCGAGCCGGGCCAGCTCGCGCGGCGGCGGCGCGGCGGTGGCGACCACCACCAGCAGCTTCCGCGCGGCGGGCTGACCGTGCTGCGCGGCGCGGGCGTGCTGCTCGGCGGCGTCCAGCAGGGCGACCACCTCGGCCTCCCCGGTGGCCGGCGGGTCGAGCACCCCGGCGTCGAGCAGGGGACGCAACGGGCCGAACGTGGCGCCGAGCGCGGCGGTGTCGATGCCGGCGACGCGCACCTGACCGGGTGGCGCGGTGGCGACCAGGCGCAGCACCAGCGCCCGCAGCAGCCCGGCGACCTGCGGGTCCCGGGCGTCGGTGTCCACCGCCAGGTGGTGGCCGCCGCCGAGCGGAACCAGCACCGGGAAGACACCGTCCGCCGTGGACGCCTCGCCGATCCGCACCGGGGTCGGCTCGTCGGTCAGCGGCGTCGCGCCCGGGGCCGGTGTGGCCAGCGCGCCGCCGAGGCGGGCGAGACGGGCCACCAGCTCGTCGACGCCGGTCGGGGCGGCGGCGGTCGGTGCCGAGCCGAGCGCGCCACGGGCGCTGTCCAGGTGTGCCCGGGCCGCCCGGTGGGAGTTGACCGCCTGCCCGTACGCCGACGCGAGCCTGCCCACCCTCTGCCCCCAACGCCTACGGCCGTCTGGTCCCAGGAACCCTAACGGACACCGGTGGCACCCGGACAGTCCTGCGAGGACGTGTCACAGCGGGTCGGTCACGCCGGACCGCAGGCCGCCGGGCCGGTCGCGTCCGCCACTCCACAACGGAACACCTCGACCGGCGCGGTGGCCACGTCGGGCACCTGCTCCACCCGCATCAGCGCCAGCCGCTTGTCGACCGGCTCCCCGGAGTCGGGCGTGAACCGGATCAACCCGGCCACCCCCGGGTAGCCCTGGCCGGCGTTCTGCCGCAGCACCTCGGCGTGCACGGCGACCGGGTTGACCGACTCCGGTTCCCAGCGTTGCCGCGGGTCGGCGTGTTTCAGCCGGGCGGCGAGGCTCTCCACCGCCCGGATGAGCATCATCGCCGCGTCGTAGGCGAGGCTGACCCGCTCACCGACCTGCACTTCGGAGTCGGGTCGGCACCGCGGCGGGTCGAGCAGGTCGTCGGCCTGGACCCAGGACAGGAAGCTGGCCCGCGCGTCGTCGCGCCGGTCCTGGGCTGTCCGCAGCGCGGCGCAGGTGGCCAGGGCCGCCTTGGAGACGTACGTGACGGGCAGGTTGCCGGGCGCGGCGGCGCGCAGACCGGGGTTGGCCATGTAGCGGTTGGCCGAGTCGTCGGCGACGAGGTGCCGGGGCGGGTTGCCGCCGCACTCGCGCAGCGCCCGCAGGAAATCGTCGAACTCGGCCCACCGGCCGGCGTAGAAGAGCAGACCGGCGTAGCCGCACTCGCCGGTCAGCCGCTGCCCGGTGCGCCACTCGTCGAGCCGCGTGATCCGGCTGCCGAACCGCTGCCGCAGCCCGTCGACGAGGGTGCCCACGTAGAGGTCCTCGGTGAGCGAACTGCCCTCCAACGTCGTGTAGTAGACGTGCGCCTCGTCGACCTTGAGCACCTGCGTGGCGTACGCGTCGACCAGCTTCACCTGGTCGGCGTTGGGCGCGGAGATCTGCAGGTAGAGGCGGGAGTTGGCGTCCATCCGGTCGGCGGAGAGGGTGGGCGCCAGCACCGGCAGCCCGACCTGGTTCAGCTCGCGCAGCGCACGGGCGGTGCTGGTCCGGCTCTCCACCAGCCCGACCACCCCCAGCACCGTGGGGTCGTCGTGGGCCAGTTCGGCGAGCATCGCCACGGCCCGGTCGGCGTGCACCATCTGGTGGCCGGCGTTGGCGACCACGATCCGCAGCAACGCGGCGCCGGCGGCGCCGGCCGACTCCTTGAGCAGCGCGTACTGGGCGGTGGCCATGCCCTCCAGCTCCTCCCGCTCGGAGACGTACGACTCCTCGTCCTTGCGGGTCAGGTTGCCGGTGAGGGTGCCCAGGTAGACCAGGGTGAGGAAGGGCCGCCGCCGGTCGCTGCGCTCCCAGACCTCCTCGGCGGCGCGGTTCTGCGCGAAGATCCGCCGCTGGACGGTCCGTAGCCGGTGGCGGATTCTTGGGGTCCTCGCAACACCTGATGGTTTATGTGGTCGTCAGTAGATCACGCAGGCGCTCGGCTGGGGTTCGCCAGCCGAGCGTTTTGCGTGGTCGGCTGTTGAGTCGTTGCGCGACGTGTTCGAGGTCTTCGGGGCTGTGCACGGACAGGTCGGTGCTCTTGGGGAAGTACTGCCGCAGCAGGCCGTTGGTGTTCTCGTTTGATCCGCGTTGCCAGGGTGAGTGCGGGTCGCAGAAGTAGACCGGCACGCCCGTGGCCACGGTGAACTGCTTGTGCGCGGCCATCTCGCAGCCCTGGTCCCAGGTCAGCGAGCCGCGTAGGTGTGCGGGCAGGGTTTGGATCAAGGGCACCAGCACGTCACGGACTTCCTCGGCGGTGTGTCCGCCGGGCAGGTGCCCGAGCAGGACGTAGCGGGTGGAGCGCTCGACCAGAGTCACGATCGCGCTTTCGCTGCGGGGGCCGACGATCAGATCGCCTTCCCAGTGGCCGGGAACCGCCCGGTCCTCGACCTCGGCGGGTCGTTGGGAGATCATCACCATCTCGTCGACGAAGCGGCGGGTGCGCTGCTGCGGACCGCGGTGTGGCTTGCGGCGGGTGCGCCCAGTGCGCAGTGCGACCGCGACCTCGCGGCGCAGCCCGCCACGGGCCTGGACGTAGATCGCCTGGTAGATCGTCTCCGGACTCACCCGCATGCTCTCGTCGTCGGGGAACTCGATGAGCAGAGCGTGACAGATCTGCTCAGGTGACCACTGTTCCCGAAGCTTGTCCGCGACGAACTCGCGCAGCGGACCGTCCTGGGCAAGCTTGGACTCCTTGGGGCGTGACCGGCTCTTCGCCCACGCCCGCTGCGCCCGATGCGGCTGGTAGACACCATCGACTGCACGGGCATCGACCTCGCGTTTGACGGTGGATGCCGGTCGGCCCAGTTCCCGTCCGATCGCGCGTAGTGACCGGCCCTCACGACGCATGTCAGCGATCAATTCCCGCTCACCGACGGTGAGGAACCGAGCGTGCAACTCGGCCTCGACCGCCGCGAGAGACGACGCTGACGTGGCGGCAATGAGGCTGGTCATGCCCGTTGTGTAGTCGATCCTGCGTCCATCGGGGTGCAGGCGCGCGTTGCCGATCTTCCGGATACCACGGTCCCAGTCCCGGGCAGTGCGTTCGTGGACCCCGACCTGCGCCGCAGCGTCGCGCCGTCGCACCCCGCACGCCCGAAGCCGCTCATACTCCACCCGACCCGGATGCCCGCTCGTGCCCGTCTTCCCACGACCACGAACACCGGCCTTGCGCGCCCACCCGAACGCCGTCGCACGGTTCACCCCGACCGCCCGAGCAGCTCCCGAGACGCTGCCGTTCTCCCGGTCCAGCGCCTCGAAGAACTTCACCTTCAAGTCCTCAAAACCCACGATCCCCGCAACTCCCTGGATTTCAGGGTGTTGCGGGGATCGCTAGAACCCGCCGGTCCTGGCCGGGGTCGTTGTTGAACACGTGGGCGGCGCTGTCGCTGTAGCCGACGCACTCGCCGCCGGCGGCGATCTCGACGGAGACCCGGCCACCCGTGAGCGAGGGGTGGCAGCCGGCTCCCCACCGGGCGCCCACCCACAGACCCAGCGCCGCCACCAGCACCAGGCAGAGCGCCGCCGGCAGGAAACGCCGCGACCACCAGGGCGGGTCGGGCGCGGAGAAGGGTCGGACGCCCGCCCGGGACGGCGGGCCGGTGTCGGTGTCGTCCGGACGCAGCGCCACCAGCCAGGCGGCCGGGCGGCGCAGTCGCCGCATCTCCGGCAACGCCTCGGTCCACTCGTCGTACGCCTCCTCGGCCTCGCTCAGCGGATGCGGTTCGGGCAACTCGGGCGGGGCGTGCCCACCGGACGCGACGACGAGCAGCGGGTCGTTGCGGCCGGTCTCGGTGCGGACGTCGCCGAGCAGCCGGACCAGTTCCCCGCCGACGTTGTCGGGGGCGACGTGGTCGAGCAGCAGCGCCGGGTAGGCGGTGCGCCGCCAGTCCGACGGACGCCAGAACCGACGCCGGTACGCCTGGCGCAGATCCTCCAGGAACGCGTGCAGCAGCAGCTTGTTCACCTGGTCGGGTTGCTCCCCGTCGCGCCAACCGGCGGTGAGACGCTCGGCGAAGCCGAGGAACGTCACCGACTGCCGGGGCGCCAGGTACTGCTGGCGCATGAACCAGCGGTAGTGCCGGCCGAGCAGCGGCACCCGACCGGAGACGGCGGCCCGGAAGAGCACCCCGGGCACGGCGCGGCGGACCAGCCAGAGCAGCAACTGCGAGACGATGCTGACGGCGTCACCGCCGGAGGGCGGCGCATCCGGAGCGCGCCGGCCCCGCCGGTCGCGCAGCCGGCGCACCAGGGCCGCGCGGCTGTCGTCGGCGTCGACGCTGACGTTGAGGCTCTGCTGCATCAGCCAGTCGGCGAGGGGGTAGTGCCGGAAACGCAGCCGGGCGGCGCCGAAGGCTTCCAGCGAGAGCTGCCGGTACAGCTCGCGCAGCACCGCCGGCACGTCCCCGGCGCCCGGTGGCACGTCGGCGTCCAGCACCGCGTGCGGCACCCGTCGTCGGGGACCCTGGCCGAGGAACCGGCGCAGCGGCACCATCAGGTCCTGCGGGTCGGCGCGGACCAGCCAGAGCAGCGGCAGCCGGCGCTCACCACGACGGGGGCGACGCAGCAACCGCGCGAGCAGACCGAAGAACTCGAGCCCACCGGCCGGCAGCCGGTCCCGGCTCCCGGGCACCTGTCGCTGGCCGATCAACTCCCGCTTGGACACCTCCGACCGGCGCACGCGTCACCTCCGATGCACACAGTGTGACCTTGCGGTGCAACATACGCCAGGGATCGACCGACGGTGGGCCGGCGATGTTCACGGTTGTCGATTAGGTTGGCGTGGCGAACACCCGATGGAGGGAGTCCACCCCGTGCGACGAGTCCTCACGGCGGCTACCACCGCCCTGACCCTCACCACCGCCGGCACCATGCTCGCCGGCACCCCAGGCCACGCCGCCCCGACCGGCTGGGGCCGTCCCGTCGTGACCGCCGCGCCGCAACCCGGCGCGCCCGGGATCGGCGACAGCTACTACCCCGACTACGGCAACGGCGGCTACGACGTCCAGCACTACGACGTCCGGCTGCGCTACGACCCGGCCACCGATTTGCTCACCGGCACCACCACCATCCTGGCCACCGCCACCGCCGACCTGTCGTCGTTCAACCTGGACTTCCTGCTCGACGTCGAGTCGGTCCGGGTCAACGGCTGGGCGGCGGGCACCAGCACCGCCGGCGTGCACGAGCTGGTGGTCACCCCGGCGCGTACGGTGACCCGGGGCCAGCAGCTCACCATCGTCGTGCGGTACTCGGGCGTCCCCTCGGAGACCCTGGTCGGCGGCTACACCGGCTGGACGCGTACCGACGACGGCGCCCTGGCGGTCGGCGAGCCCGAGTCGGCGTGGTGGTGGTACCCGAGCAACGACCACCCGCTGGACAAGGCCACCTTCGACATCTCCGTGTCGGTGCCCACCGGCGTCGAGGTGATCAGCAACGGCGTGCAGCCCAGGCCGCCGCTGGCCGAGGCGGGCAACCGCACCCGCTGGAGCTGGCGGACCACCTCCCCCACCGCGACCTACCTGGCGTTCCTGGCCATCGGCCAGTACGACATCGTCACCGACACCACCCCGGGCGGCCAGCCGGTGGTCAACGCGTACAGCACCTCCCTGGGTGAGCTCGGGCCGGCCGCGCGGGCCAGCATCGAGCGGACCGCCGAGATCGTCGACTGGTGCGCCGGGATCTTCGGCCCGTACCCGTTCGAGGCGCAGGGCGGCGTGGCCGGGCCGCCGGACGGCATCGCCTTCGCCCTGGAGACGCAGACCCGACCGGTGTACGGGCCGGGCTTCTGGCGACGCGGCGCCAACACCTACGTGGTGACGCACGAGCTGGCCCACCAGTGGTTCGGCGACTCGGTCTCGGTGGCCGACTGGCGGCACATCTGGCTCAACGAGGGCTTCGCCACGTACGCCGAGTGGCTGTGGTCCGAGGAGCAGGGCGAGGGCACCGCGCAGGAGCTGTTCGACTTCTACTACGGCAGCTACCCGGCCGACAGCGGGTTCTGGCAGGTGCTGCCCGGCGACCCGGGCGCCGACCGGATCTTCGACGGCGCCGTCTACGACCGGGGTGCCATGGCCCTGCACCAGCTGCGGCTGGCTGTCGGCGACGACGCGTTCTTCGAGATCCTGCCGGCGTGGGCCAGCGAGCACCGCTACGGCAACGGCACCATCGCGCAGTTCCAGACCCTCGCCGAGCGGATCTCCGGACTGGACCTGGACGAGGTGTTCACCGCCTGGCTGTTCACCGCCGGCCGACCCGACGTGGCCAGCGCCGCCCGCCAGGCGGCCCCGCCGGCCGAGCCGAAGTCCTGGGCGAAGATCCGCGAGTCGCACCACCTGCTGGCGCACTAGAGGCTGCTGTCGGCCGGGGCATCCGCTTCCACCGGGGCGTGGGTGCTTCGGCCGACTGGACCGGGCGGGCAGTGTCCCGTCGCATGCCTGTAGAGCTGCCCCACCCGCGGGGCAGCTCTACAGGCGACATGAGGATGTTGCGACACCTGCCAGCGGCCGCCGAGCGTGGTCCGGCCGGTGGGCGGCGATGCCGCCACACCGACCGGACGCCCTCGGCTCAGCGCGCCGCGAGAGCCTGCGCGCGCGGACCCACCGGGGCCGGCAACGCGCCGACACCGCCCAGATAGGTGTGGATGGCGGCGGCCGCCGCACGCCCCTCGGCGATGGCCCAGACGATCAGCGAGGCGCCCCGGTGCATGTCACCGGCCACGAACACGCCGTCGGCGTCGGTCTGCCAGTCGTCACGGGCGTCGATGGCGCCCCGGGCGTTGCGGACCACCCCGAACTGGGCCAGCAACGGCTGCTGCTCGGTGCCCTCGAAGCCGATGGCCAGCAGCACCAGGTCGGCCGGCAGCTCCCGCTCGGAGCCCGGAACCACCGTCACCACCCGGCGTCCGTCCACCTTCTCGACCGTCACCTCGGCGATCCGTACCGCCCGCACCTGGCCGGTGCCGTCGTCCACGAACTCCTGCACCGCCACCGCGAAGACCCGCTCGCCACCCTCCTCGTGCGCCGGGTAGCTGCGCAGGATCCACGGCCAGGTCGGCCACGGGTCCCGCGCCTCGTCGCGCGTCTGGGGCGGCTGCGGGTAGAGGTCGAGCTGGTGTACGCCGGCGGCGCCCTGCCGGTGCGCGACACCGAGGCAGTCGGCCGCCGTGTCGCCGCCACCGATGATCACGACGTGCTTGCCGGCCGCGTCGATCGGTGTGCCGTCCGGCAGTGCCGCGGTGGCCGGCCGGCCCTCGCCGGGCTGGCCGGTGGCCGCGGCGGCGACCGCGCGGTTCGCCGCGACGAGATGCGCCATCGCCTGGTGTACGCCCCGCAGCGCCCGCCCGGGGGTCTCCGGGGTGTCCCGACCCTGCAACGCGCCGCAGGTCAGGAGCACCGCGTCGTGCTCGGCGCGCAACTGTTCGGCGGTGACGTCCACTCCGACGTCGACGCCGGTGCGGAAGCGCACCCCCTCGGCGGCGAGCTGGGCGAGCCGGGCGTCGATGTGCCGCTTCTCCAACTTGAAATCGGGGATGCCGTACCGGAGCAGGCCGCCGATCGCGTCGTCGCGCTCGTACACCGTCACCGCGTGACCGGCGCGGGCCAGTTGCTGGGCGGCGGCCAGGCCGGCGGGCCCGGACCCGACGACGGCGACCGACCGGCCGGACGGCGCCGGCACCGGGCGGGGCGTGAACCCGCGCGCCGCCGCGGCGTCGGCGATCTCCACCTCGACCTGCTTGATGGTGACCGGCTGGCCGCCGGAGATGCCGAGCACGCACGCCGCCTCGCAGGGCGCCGGGCAGAGCCGGCCGGTGAACTCCGGGAAGTTGTTGGTGGCGTGCAGCGACTCCACAGCGGCGTCCCAGTTGCCGGTGCGGACCAGGTCGTTCCAGTCCGGGATGCGGTTGCCCAGCGGGCAGCCGTCGTGGCAGAACGGGATGCCGCAGTCCATGCACCGGGTGGCCTGCTCGCGGATCAACTCCTCGCCGGCCGGCGGGTACACCTCCCGCCAGTCGCTGATCCGCACCGGCACCGGGCGGCGGGCCGGCAGCCGCCGGTCGTAGCGCAGGAAACCGTTCGGGTCAGGCACGTGCCACCTCCTGGGCCGCCACCCGCGGGGCGGGCGGCACCGGCGCGACCGGCGCGCTCAGCGCGCCCATGACCGCGTCGTCGACGTCGCGGCCGGCGGCTTCGGCGGCCCGCATGATCTCCAGCACCCGGCGGTAGTCGCGGGGGACCACCGCGGTGAACTCGGTGACCGCCTCCGGCCACCGCTTGAGCAACTCCTCGGCGACCGCCGAGCCGGTCTCGGCCACGTGCCGTTGGACCAGCTCGTGCAGCAGCGCCTGCTCCTGCTCGCCGAGCGGCGTCAGGTCGACGAGCTCCGCGTTGACCCGGTCGCGGTCCAGCCGGTGCACGAACGCCGTGCCGCCGGACATGCCCGCCGCGAAGTTGCGGCCGGTCGCGCCGAGCACCACCACGGTGCCGCCGGTCATGTACTCGCAGCCGTGGTCACCGACACCCTCGACGACGGCGACGGCGCCGGAGTTGCGCACCGCGAACCGCTCCCCCACCCGACCGCGCAGGAAGACCTCGCCGGCCGTGGCCCCGTACAGGATGGTGTTGCCGGCGATGATCTGGTCCTCGGCCCGCCGGCCCGGCTCGGCGTCCGGGTCGAGGAACGGCGCGGCGGCGTCCGGGCGGACGACGAGCCGCCCACCGGAGAGGCCCTTGCCCACGTAGTCGTTGGCGTCGCCGTGCAGACGCAGCGTCACCCCACGCGGCAGGAACGCGCCGAACGACTGCCCGGCCGTGCCGCGCAGCACGAACTCGATGGTGTCCTCGGGCAGGCCGGCGCCGCCGAAGCGGCGGGTCACCTCCCCACCGAGCATCGCGCCGACGCTGCGGTGCTCGTTGCGCACCGCCACCTCGACCCGCACCGGCGACCCGTCGGTCAGGGCCGGACCGGCCAGCGCGATCAGCTCGTTGTCCAGAGCCTGCTCCAGGCCGTGGTCCTGGGCGCGGACACCACGACGGGCGGCGTCGGCGGGCACCTCCGGCAGGTGCAGGACGGGTGACAGGTCCAGCCCGTGCGCCTTCCAGTGCGAGACCGCCGGGGCCACGTCGAGCAGCTCGGACTGCCCGATCGCCTCCTCGATCGACCGGAAGCCCAGGTCGGCCAGGTAGCCCCGGACCTCCTCGGCGAGGAAGAGGAAGAAGTTCTCCACGAACTCCGGCTTGCCGGTGAACCGCTCCCGCAGCACCGGGTTCTGGGTGGCGATGCCGACCGGGCAGGTGTCCAGGTGACAGACGCGCATCATCACGCAGCCCTCGACGATCAGCGGAGCGGTGGCGAAGCCGAACTCCTCCGCGCCGAGCAGCGCCGCGATCAGCACGTCCCGGCCGGTCTTGAGCTGGCCGTCGACCTGCACGGTGACCCGGTCGCGCAGCTTGTTGAGCAGCAACGTCTGCTGCGCCTCGGCCAGCCCCAGCTCCCACGGCGTGCCGGCGTGCTTCAGCGAGTTCATCGGGGACGCGCCGGTGCCGCCGTCGTGCCCGGAGATCAGGATGACGTCCGCCTTGAGCTTCGCCACGCCGGCGGCGACGGTGCCGACGCCGACCTCGCTGACCAGCTTGACGTGCACCCGGGCGGCCGGATTGACGCACTTGAGGTCGTGCACCAACTGGGCGAGGTCCTCGATGGAGTAGATGTCGTGGTGCGGTGGCGGGGAGATCAGACCCACGCCGGGGGTGGCGTGGCGGGTACGGGCGACCCACGGCCAGACCTTGTTGCCGGGCAGTTGACCGCCCTCGCCCGGCTTGGCGCCCTGGGCCATCTTGATCTGGAGGTCGTCGGCGTTGACGAGGTATTCGCTCGTCACCCCGAACCGACCGCTGGCGATCTGCTTGACCGCCGAGCGGCGGACCGGGTCGTGCAGCCGCTCGACGTCCTCGCCGCCCTCACCGGTGTTGGACTTGCCGCCGAGCCGGTTCATCGCGATGGCGAGCGTCTCGTGCGCCTCCGCGGAGATCGAGCCGTACGACATCGCCCCGGTGGCGAACCGCTTGACGATCTCGGTGGCCGGCTCGACCTCCTCGATCGGCACCGCCGGCCGGACCCCGGTGCGCAGGGTGAACAGCCCGCGCAGCGAGCCGGCCTGCGCGGCGAGCGCGTCGACCTTCGCCGTGTACTGCCGGAAGACGTCGTACTGGCGGCTGCGGGTGGCGTGTTGCAGCAGGAAGACCGTCTCCGGGTTGAACAGGTGCAGCTCGCCCTCGCGCCGCCACTGGTACTCGCCGCCGACCTCCAGCCGGTTGGAGGTGGCGGTGCCGGCCGGTGGCCAGGCCAACGCGTGCCGGGCGGCCACCTCGGCGTGCACACCGGCAAGCCCCACCCCGCCGATCCGGCTGGGCGTGCCCCGGAAATACCGTTCGACCAGGCGGGTCTCCAGACCGACAGCCTCGAAGACCTGCGCCCCGCAGTACGACGAGACGGTCGAGATGCCCATCTTCGACATGACCTTCAGGACGCCCTTGCCGAGCGCCTTGGCGTAGTTGCGCACCGCGGCGGCCGGTTCCACCCCGGCCAACCTGCCGGTGTGGATCATGTCTTCCACCGACTCGAACGCCAGGTACGGGTTCACCGCCGCGGCGCCGTAGCCGATCAGCACCGCCGCGTGGTGCACCTCCCGGCAGTCGCCGGACTCCACGACCAGCGCCGCCTGCGTCCGGGTCTGCTCACGGACCAGGTGCTGGTGCACGGCGGCGGTGAGCAGCAGGGACGGGATCGGCGCCAGGTCGGCGTTGGAGTCCCGGTCGGAGAGCACCAGGATGCGGACGCCGTCCTCGATCGCCTCGGACACGTGCCGGCAGATCTCGGTCAGCCGGGCCTTGATCCCGGCGGCGCCCTCGCGGATGCGGTACAGCCCGGACACCCGGACCGCCTTGAAGCCGGGCAGGTCGCCGTCCTCGTCGATGGAGAGGATCTTGGCCAGCTCGTCGTTGTCGAGGATCGGGTGCGGAAGCACGATCTGCCGGCAGCTCGCCGCGCCCGGGTCGAGCAGGTTGCCCTCCGGCCCGATGGTGGACGCCAGGCTGGTCACCAACTCCTCGCGGATGGCGTCCAGCGGCGGGTTCGTCACCTGGGCGAAGAGCTGGTGGAAGTAGTCGTAGAGCAGCCGAGGCCGGGTGGACAGCGGCGCGATCGGGGTGTCCGTGCCCATCGAACCGAGCGGCTCGGCGCCGGTGCGGGCCATCGGCCCGAGCAGGATCTTCAGCTCCTCCTCGGTGTAGCCGAAGGTCTGCTGCCGGCGGCGCACCGAGTCGTGGGTGTAGACGATGTGTTCGCGGGCCGGCAGGTCGTCCAGCTCGATCAGACCGGCGTGCAGCCACTCCGCGTACGGCTGGGCGGCGGCCAGCTCGGACTTGATCTCCTCGTCGTGCACGATCCGACCCGCGACGGTGTCGACCAGGAACATCCGACCCGGCTGGAGGCGCCCCTTCGCCACCACGTGGGCCGGGTCGAGATCCAGCACGCCCGCCTCGGAGCCGAGCACCACGAGCCCGTCGTCGGTCTGCCACCAGCGCCCCGGGCGCAGCCCGTTGCGGTCCAGCACCGCGCCGACGATCTCGCCGTCGGTGAAGGCCACCGACGCCGGCCCGTCCCACGGCTCCATCAGGCTCGCGTGGAAGCGGTAGAAGGCCCGCTTGCCCGGCTCCATGCCGGGGTCGTTCTCCCACGCCTCGGGGATCATCATCAGCACCGCGTGCGGCAGGCTGCGGCCGGCCAGGTGCAGCAGCTCCAGCACCTCGTCGAAGTTCGCCGAGTCGGAGGCGCCGGGCGTGCAGACCGGGAAGACCCGCCGGATGTTGCCGGGCAGGTTCGGCGAGCGCAACAACGCCTCGCGCGCCTGCATCCAGTTCCGGTTGCCCCGGATCGTGTTGATCTCGCCGTTGTGGGCGATGAACCGGTACGGGTGCGCCAGCGGCCAGGACGGGAACGTGTTCGTGGAGAAGCGGGAGTGCACCAGCGCGATGGCGCTGTCCACCCGCTCGTCGCGCAGGTCCGGGTAGTAGGCCGGCAACTGGTCGGGCGTCAGCATGCCCTTGTAGACCATGGTGCGGCTGGACAGCGACGGGAAGTACGCCGGGACGCCCCGCTCGGCGGTCTCCCGCTCGGCCTGCTTACGCAGGCAGAACGCCACCCGGTCCAGTTCGATGCCGCGCAGCGGGGAGCCGGCCGGCCCGTCGGGCGTGTCGGTGAGCCGGCGCGCGGCGAGGAAGAGCTGACGGACCCGGGGCATCGCCGCCAGGGCGGTCTCCCCCAGGTCGCTCGGGTCGGTCGGCACCTCCCGCCACCCGAGCAGGTCGGCGCCCTCGACCAACGCGTACTTCTCGACCACCTGGCGGGCGCGCGCCTCGGCCGTGTCGTCGTCCGGGAGGAAGACCAGGCCGGTGGCGTACTCGCCGGCCGGGGGGAGCGGCACGTCGGCGACCGCGCGCAGGAACGCGTCAGGCACCTGGATCATGATGCCCGCGCCATCGCCGGTGTTCGGCTCCGCGCCGCGGGCGCCCCGGTGGTCCAGTCGACAGAGCGCGCCCAGCCCGTTGGCGACGACCCCGTGCGAGCGCCGGCCGTGCAGGTCCGCCACGAAGGCCACCCCACAGGCGTCGTGCTCCTGCGCCGGGTCGTAGAGGCCCTGGGCGGACGGGCGGGAATCAGGCGTGGGGGACACCTGCGGGCTGCGCGGGGACGGCTGGTTCTTGTCCGGGTACGGCTGAGCCACCGGGCCTCCTGTCGTCACTCAGGTTGATCATGTGGGGACGACGTCGGCCCGTGGGTCTATTGAGTCTACGTTAGGGCTCAGGTCGTACGGCCACCCGAGATTGATCACACCGTCCATTGGCTGGGACGTGTAGTCTCGCGCGGTGGAGCCGCGACACAAGCACGTCTTCGACCGGTTGGAGCACTTCTACGACGCGGTACCCCGCGACGTCGCCGGTGCGGAGGAGCATGGCGGGCTGGTGCTGTTCGTCCGCGAGCACGTCGGCTGGCCGTTCTACGCCCGCCCGAGGATCGACGCCACCGAGCCGCCGTCCCTGGCCGACGTGATGGCGGTCCGCGAACGGCAGCGCAAGCTGGGCCTGCCGGAAGCCTTCGAATGGGTGCACGAGACGACCCCCGAGCTGCTGGCGGTGGCCCGCTCGGCGGGGCTCTCCGTGCTGGAGGCGCCGCTGATGGTGCTGGACCCGAGCGCGCTGCCCGACCCGGCGACGCTCACCGACGCGGCGATCCGGGTGCTGGCCGCCGACTCCCCCGGCTTCGCCGCCGACGTCGCCGCCCGACGCGCCGTGGCCACCGTGTCGTTCGCCGCCGCCGGCACCGCTCCCGGTCCGGCCGGACCGGCCGAGCGCGACGCCGCCGTCACCGAACTCGAACTCGCCGCGCTGGACGAGGAGCGCGCCCGCATCGCCGACGGCCGGCGAATCTCCGTGCTGGCCGGCACACCGGACGAGGGCGCGCTGGCCAGCGGCATGGCGATGCGGGTGGGCGACGTCGCGGAGATCGCCGGGGTGGCCACCCTGCCGGCCGCCCGGCGACGCGGCCTGGGCGCCGCGGTCACCGCCACCCTGGCCCGGGAACTCCGCGCCGCCGGCACCGACCTGGTCTTCCTCTCGGCGGGCAGCGAGGACATCGCGCGGGTCTACCTGCGGGTCGGCTTCCGTCGCATCGGCACCGCCTGCATCGCCGAGCCCGCCGCCCTGATCCCCTGACCGTCAGGCCGGCGGGCGCCACTGCGCGGCGGACGCGGCGGCGCTGGACAGCAGTCGGGTGTTGATCGTGCCCAGCGCGGCGTCCCGGGCGCGCAGCGCCAACCGGCCCCGGGTCTGCAACACCGCCGACATCCGCCGGGTCTGCCGGACCACCGTCGCGGCCCGGGGGCGACGCACCCGGTCGTACGCCTGCACGGCGTCGGGCAGCCGCGCCTCTCGCAGCAGCGACGCGAGCGTGGCGGCGTCCTCGAACGCCAGGCAGGCGCCCTGACCGAGGTGCGGCGGCATGGCGTGCGCCGCGTCGCCGAGCAGCACCACCCCACCCGGCCCGACCGGGAAGCCGTACGCCCGGGGCAGCGGGCGCAGCTCGCGCACCTCCTGCTGCACCAGGTCGGCCGGATCGGTGGCGTCGAGCAGCGCGCCGACCGGGGCGGGCCAGCCCGCGTACCAGCGGCGCAGCAGCGCGAGCTGGGTCTCCGGAGGTTCCGGGCGGGGCGCGCCGGCGGCGGTGGCCACCCAGTAGATGCCACCCCGGCTGGAACCACCGGAGGATCCCCGCTCGCCGAGCGAGGCGGCCACGAACCGGTAGCCCGCGCCGAGGATCTCGCCGGCCAGCGGTTGGTCGTCGGGCAGTCGGGGCGCCTGGTACCAGGGGATGACGGCCCGCCAGGCGGCGCACCCGGAGCTGACCACCCGGGACTCCGGGGCGAGTTGCCGGCGGATGCCGCTGTCCGTGCCGTCGGCGGCGACGACCAGGTCGGCCTCGATGGTGTGCCGCCCGTCGCTGACCCCCGGTCGGTGACCGGGCTCGACGCGGACGTGCCGCACCGTCACCCCGGTCCGCAGCTCGACCCGGTCGCCGAGACCGGCGATCAGGGCGTCGTGCAGGTCCTCCCGGTGCACCACGACCGGCATCCGGTCGGCCGGCACGGGCCGGGGTTGCACCAGCCAGTGCCCGTCCGGGCGACGGACCCCGCCGTCGGACAGCGGCGTGGCGATGGCGGCGAGGCCGGCGCCGAGGCCGAGAGCCTGGAGCGCCCGGACGCCGTTGGGCCAGAGCACCACGGCGGTCGGCTCGGGACGGACCCGCTCGGCGCGTTCCAGCACCGTCACCTGCCAGCCGGAGCGGGCGAGCGCGCCGGCCACCGCGAGGCCACCGACCCCTGCGCCGACCACCACCGCGCTTCGCATCGCCGTACCCCCGTTCAGCTGTCCCGGTCGGCCGGACGCGCGCCGGTGGCGTCGGCCCGGTCGGCGCGCGGCACCGGCGACCCGTCCGCCGGCTCCTCGGCGTCGGACGGCCCGTCGACGAGCGTGGTGTCCCCGGACGGCCCGTCGCCGGCCGGCCGGTCGTCGTCGGTTGCCGCCTCCGGGGGTACGACACCGGTGTCCCGCCAGGTCGCGTACTGCTCCTCGCTCACCACCCGGTAGCCCTCCGGCGCGGCGGCCCGGGTGGGGGTCTCCCGTTCGGAGAGGTCGACCTGGGACAGGTCGGACGCCGGCGGCGGGGTCGTCGCCGCGCCGAGCGGAATCAGGTAGTCCCGGGGGCCTCGCACCCGGACGAAGTAGATCAACCCGCCGAGGAAGACCAGCGCGGCCGTCCAGACGTTGAGCCGGACACCGAGGATCTGGTTGGCCTCGTCGGTGCGCATCAGCTCGATCCAGAAGCGACCGGCGGTGTAGCCCATCACGTAGACCGCGAACGCCCGACCCCGACCCAACCTGAGCCGGCGGTCGAGGAGCAGGACGAGCGCGACGACGCCGAGGTTCCACAGCAACTCGTAGAGAAACGTCGGCTGGTAGAGGCCCGGCTCGAGAATCGGCTGACCGGCGTCGTCGCGCAGCGCCCGGCCGGGGTTGTCCGGGTCCATCCGGTGGATCTCCAGGCCCCACGGCAGCGTGGTCCGGGCACCGAAGAGCTCGTTGTTGAACCAGTTGCCGAGCCGACCGACGGCCTGCGCCAGCGGCAACCCGGGCGCCAGCGCGTCGGCCACCACGCCGAACGGAATGCCGAGCTGTCGGGCGGCGATCCAGGCCCCGAGCGCGCCACCGGCGACCGCGCCCCAGATGCCGAGACCACCCTCCCAGATGGCGAACGCCTTCATCGGGTCCCCACCGGCGCCGAAATATTTCTCCGGCGAGGTGATCACGTGGTAGATCCGGGCGCCGATGATGCCCGCCGGCACCGCCCAGACGGCGATGTCGAGGACCGCGCCGGGCGCGACGCCGCGTTGCCGCAGCCGGCGCTCCGTCACCCAACAGGCCAGCACGATGCCGGCGATGATGCAGAGCGCGTACGCCCGGATCGGGACCGGCCCGAGCTGCCAGACCGCGGTGCTGGGACTGGGCAGGGCCGCCTGGGGGGACAGCGAGGCGAGGGTCACGGGTGCACACGCTACCGCTGCACACCCCCACAGCGGCACCCCGGGCCACCGGAGCGGGCATCTCGGTGACTTCTGGTTTGCGCCACCGTAGGCTCTTTGTCCATGAGCGCGCTCACCTGGGCGGTCGCCGCGGTCGTGCTCGACGACGCCGGTCGGGTGCTGCTCTGCCGGCAGGGCCGGGGCACCCGCCGCCACGCGCTGCCCGGCGGGCGGCTGCGCCCGGCCGAGAGCCCGGCGCGGGCGGCGGTGCGGCACGTCCGCGCGGAGACCGGCTGGGACATCACGGTGATCGACCTGGTCGGCGTCTACCACCTGACCGGCCCCGCCGGGGGCACCCGGGCCGGTCGCGCCGGGCCCCTGCCGGACGTCCTCGTGCACGTGTTCCGCGCTCGGGCCGCCGACCCCGGCCCGTCGGCCGACCCGTCGCCGGACTGCCGGTTGTCGTGGCACTCCCCGGCCGCGCTACCCGAGGCGGTCACCCCGTTGACCCGGGCCGCCGTTGTCGACGCGGCCGCCGGCCACTCCGGGGTGCTCCGCGAGGTTCCCTGGTCTACCGGCGCGACCGGCACCGGGGGCGCCGCGCCGACGGGAGCGAGGCAGCCACCGGCGCAACGCGGCGAAACCGAGGACCCGTCAGTGCGTCGCTGACCCCTGTGTGCGCGGACCGGCGGATCGCTCAGCGGGTCGGGTTGCGGACGCCCTCGGCGAGCTCGGCGCTGAGGGTACGCAGAGCGTCCAGCCCCTCCGCCTCGGTGGAGGCGTCGAGCAGACACCGCACCAGCGCGCTCCCCACGATCACCCCGTCGGCGTAGCCGGCGACGGTGCCGGCCTGCGCGCCGGTGCCCACGCCCAGCCCGACCCCGACCGGCAGGTCGGTGACCTCCCGGACCCGGGAGACGAGCGTCGGCGCGGCGGCGGAGGTCTGCGCCCGCGCGCCGGTCACCCCCATCACGGCGGTCGCGTAGACGAAACCACGGCAGTGCCCGACCGTCATCGCCAGCCGCGCGTCGGTCGACGACGGCGAGACCAGGAACGTGCGGTCCAGGCCGTGCGCGTCCGAGGCGGCCAGCCACTCGTCCGCCTCGTCGGGAATCAGGTCGGGCGTGATCAGGCCGGTGCCCCCGGCGGCCGCCAGGTCACGGGCGAACACGTCCACGCCGTACCGCTCGACCGGGTTCCAGTAGGTCATGGTGACCACCGGCGCGCCGGTGGCGGCGACCGCCTCGACGATGCGCATCGTGTCCGCGGTGCGGACGCCCCCGGCCAGCGCGATGTCACTGGCCCGCTGGATGACCGGCCCGTCCATCACCGGGTCGGAGTAGGGGATCTCCACCTCGATCACGTCGACGCCGGCCTCGACCATCGCGGTCATCGCGGCGATGCTGCCCTCGACGGTGGGGAACCCGGCCGGCATGCAGCCGACCAGCAGCGCCCGCCCGTCGGCGCGGGCCTTGTCGAAGGCCACTCCGATCCGGCTCATCTCACCGCTCCTTGTCGAGGATGCCGAAGTAGTCGCCGGCGGTGTGGACGTCCTTGTCGCCCCGACCGGAGAGGTTGACCACGATGGTGGGCTCGCGACCCAGCTCGGCGGCGAGCTTCGGGGCCAGCGCGACGGTGCCGGCGAGAGCGTGCGAACTCTCGATCGCCGGGATGATGCCCTCGGTGCGGCAGAGCAGCTCGAACGCGGCCATCGCCTCGTCGTCCGTGACCGGCAGATATTGTGCCCGGCCGGTGTCGTGCAGCCAGGCGTGCTCCGGCCCGACGCCCGGGTAGTCCAGGCCCGCCGAGATCGAGTGCGACTCCAGGGTCTGCCCGTCGGCGTCCTGGAGCACGTACGTCCGGGTGCCGTGCAGCACCCCGGCGGACCCGCCGGTGATGCTCGCCGCGTGCCGCCCGGTGGCCACCCCGTCGCCGCCGGCCTCGAAGCCGTACAGCCGCACCGCCTCGTCGCCGACGAACGCGTGGAAGATGCCCAGGGCGTTCGAGCCGCCCCCCACGCAGGCGCTGACCGCGTCCGGCAGCGCGCCGGTCAGGTCGAGGCACTGCTGACGAGCCTCGTCACCGATGCCCCGGACGAAGTCGCGGACCATCGCCGGGAACGGGTGCGGGCCGGCGGCGGTGCCGATCAGGTAGTGCGTCGCGTCGACGTTCGCCACCCAGTCGCGCATCGCCTCGTTCATCGCGTCCTTGAGCGTGCGCGAGCCGTTCGTCACCGGGACGACCGTGGCGCCGAGCATCCGCATCCGCGCCACGTTCAGCGCCTGCCGCTCGGTGTCGACCTCGCCCATGTAGACGACGCACTCCAGGTCGAACAGGGCGGCGGCGGTCGCGGTGGCCACGCCGTGCTGGCCGGCGCCCGTCTCGGCGATCACCCGGGTCTTGCCCATCCGCTTGGTGAGCAGCGCCTGACCGAGCACGTTGCGCACCTTGTGCGCGCCGGTGTGGTTGAGGTCCTCCCGCTTGAGCAGCACCCGCGCGCCGACCTTGGCGGAGAACCGCCGGGCCTCGTACAGCAACGACGGCGTGCCCGCGTAGTCGCGCAGCAGCGCGGCGAACTCGGCCCGGAAGGAGTCGTCCGCCATCGCCGTGCGCCACGCCCCGTCCAGCTCGTCCAGCGCGGCCACCAGGGCCTCCGGGACGAAGCGGCCGCCGAAGCGGCCGAAGTGACCGGCGGAGTCGGGCTGCGGGCCGGCCACCGGGGCCAGCGCGTCGGCGCTCATGGGGATTCCTCTCGGTGGGACGTCACACCGGCGCGAAGTCAGCGCACCGGTCGGGGCGTTGCCGGGTGGTTGCCAGCGTTGACCAACTCGGCCACCGCCTCCCGGGGGCTCTTCTGCGTGACCAGGCCCTCGCCCACGAGGACCGCGTCGGCGCCGGCGGAGGCGTACCGGATCAGGTCGTGCGGGCCGCGCACACCGGACTCGGCGATCTTGACGACGCTGCTGGGCAGGCCGGGGGCGATGCGCTCGAACACGGACCGGTCGACCTCCAGGGTACGCAGGTCGCGGGCGTTGACCCCGATCACCTGCGCGCCGGCCTCCAGGGCGCGGTCGGCCTCCTCCTCGTCGTGCACCTCGACCAGAGCGGTCATGCCCAACGACTCGATCCGCTCCAGCAGGCCCATCAGCACGTTCTGTTCGAGCGCGGCGACGATCAACAGGACCAGGTCGGCACCGTGCGCGCGCGCCTCGTGCACCTGGTAGCTGGAGACCACGAAGTCCTTGCGCAGCACCGGCACGGTGACCGCGGCACGAACCGCAGCCAGGTCGTCCAGCGAGCCGCCGAACCAGCGCCCCTCGGTCAGCACGCTGATCGCCCGCGCCCCGCCGGCCGCGTAGTCGACGGCGAGGTCGGCCGGATCGGCGATCTCGGCCAGTCGACCCTTGGACGGTGACGAGCGCTTCACCTCGGCGATCACGGCGACGCCCGGCTTGCGCAGCGCCGCGTACGCGTCCATCGCCGGCGGCGCCGCCGCGGCCAGTTCGCGGATCCGCTCCAGCGGAACCTGCTCCTGGCGTCGGGCGACGTCCTCACGCACGCCAGCCAGGATCTCGTCGAGCACGCTTACGGACGCAGCCTGACCGGCGTCGTCCCCCTCCGCGTGCGCATGCTCAGCAGTCACCAACGGACTCCCCTCTCCGGGCGTCATGGGCCGATGCTAGGGGCAGCCGACCGACGGCAGATGCCGGGGGTATGGCGCTGCTCACGAAAAGGGCTGCGGCATAATGGCCGACTTGCCGTGAACGGGGTGTCACGCAGCGCCACCTCCGGTATCGACGACCGTCAGAAGGTACGGAGTCTGTCGACCGCTGTAGACCACGGCCGATCCATCGATCATGCCACCAGTTCCCGGCCGCCGCCCGACGGCAGCGATCTCGGTCGATGCTGTGAGCAAGCTCAAGGCGACCCGGACGGGCCTGGTCAGGAGCCCGGCGGGACAGTTG
Organism: Micromonospora sp. WMMD1120; assembly: GCF_029626235.1. Lineage (NCBI taxonomy): Bacteria > Bacillati > Actinomycetota > Actinomycetes > Micromonosporales > Micromonosporaceae > Micromonospora > Micromonospora sp. WMMD1120. The sequence goes on from NZ_JARUBO010000005.1 coordinate 130,063, forward strand.
ACCGGTCCGTCACGGCGGCGAAACGTCGGCCGGCCAGCATCGTCCTCGGGCAGACTCGATGACGCGCCCGCTCCGACCGCCGCAACTCGTGCGAGGTGACCATGAGCAATCCCGAGCCGCTTCCCACCATCGGACTGACCACCATCTCACGGACGGTGGCGTCGCTCGCCGTCGGCGTGGTGCACACCGTGGAACGGGCCGTGGTGGGCGAGGGACGGATGCGCACCGCGCGGGGCAACGCCTGGGAGGCGGTCTGCGCCGACCGGGCCCGCGCCGACCAACGCGCCGAGCTGAACCGCCTGGTCGCCGAGCTGACCGCCGCCCGCGCCGCCGACCGCCGCGCCGCGTGGGAGCGCCAGCCCGTCGGCTGACCCGACACCGGCGTCAGTCGGCCGTCGGATCCTCGCCCCGGTCCAGCGCGTTCCACGCCTCGGTGGTGCGTCGCCCGGCGAGCGGCGTCGACGACCCCGCCGCCGTCGCGGCCTCCGGCACCCGGGCGGGACGCTCGTACCGCGCGCCCATCGCCGGCCAGTCGCCGCCCCGCAGCGCCGTCCATCCGCCCCCCACCGCCGCCGCCAGGCCACCGAGCAGGCAGAGCGCCGGCCACTGCCGACTGACCGGGCCACCCAGGTCGGCGCCGAGCGCGTACCCGCCGCCGCCGGCCACGACCAGACCCAGCGCGGCCAGCAGCACCCCGAGCACCCGCCGCACGCGGCCCCGGGTCGCCAGCACCGCGCCGGCGCCCGCCAGGGTCACCACCGCCAACGCCGGCAGCCAGGGCAGCAGGCTCGCGCCGGTACGGGTGCCCCGCACCGGCGGCAGCGGCGCCGGCCGCGCCGTCAACTCCACCGACCAGCCCCGCGTCGCGGCCCACAGCGCCAGGCCCGCGCCCGCCAGGCAGAGCAGCACGGCGTACGTCAGAGCCCGCCGACCCCCCGCGGAGCGCTCCCCGTCACTCAACGGGATGGCCTTTCGTTCGCGACTGCGGGGCTCCGCTGCGCTGCACTCCTCGCGCTCACCGGGATGGCCTTTCGTTCGCGACTGCGGGGCTCCGCTGCGCTGCACTCCTCGCGCTCACCGGGCCGGCCTTTCGTTCGCGACTGCGGGGCTCCGCTGCGCTGCACTCCTCGCGCTCACCGGGCCGGCCTCAGTGTCTCGGCGGCGGCGATGGCCGCCAGCACGGCCCTGGCCTTGTTCCGCGTCTCCTCGTCCTCGGCCGTCGGGTCCGAGTCGGCGACCACCCCCGCGCCGGCCTGGACGTAGGCGCGGCCGTCACGGATCAGCGCGGTACGGATGGCGATCGCCATGTCCAGGTCGCCGCCGAAACCGAAGTAACCGACGGTGCCGCCGTAGACGCCCCGGCGTACCGGCTCCAGCTCCTCGATGATCTCCATGGCGCGCACCTTGGGCGCGCCGGAGAGGGTGCCTGCCGGGAAGGTCGCGGCGAGCGCGTCGAAGGCGGTCTGGTCGTCACGCAGGGTGCCGGTGACGGTGGAGACGATGTGCATCACGTGGCTGTACCGCTCGATGGTGGCGAACTCCGGCACCTCCACGGTGCCCGGCCGACAGACCCGCCCGAGGTCGTTGCGGCCCAGGTCGACGAGCATCACGTGCTCGGCCCGCTCCTTCGGGTCCGCGAGCAGCTCGGCGGCGAGCGCGGCGTCGGCGGTGGGGGTGTCGCCGCGCGGCCGGGTGCCCGCGATCGGGTGCAGCAACGCCCGACGCCGCCCGTCCGGAGCGCCGGTCACCTTGAGGTGCGCCTCCGGGGACGAGCCGACGATGTCGAACCCGTCGAAGCGCAGCAGGTACATGTACGGGCTGGGATTGGTCGTGCGCAGCACCCGGTAGACGTCCAGCGGGTCGGCGTGGGTCGTGCGTTCGAAGCGCTGGGAGAGCACGATCTGGAAGCACTCGCCGGCCCGGATCGCCTCCTTCGCCGCCTCCACCGCCTTCGGGTAACCGCCCTCGGGCGTACGACAGAGGACCTCGCCGCTGGACGGACGCTCGACCGTGGAGATCATCGGTGGGATCGGCCGGGACAGCGCCGTCGTCATCGCGTCCAGCCGGCCCACCGCGTTGTGGTACGCGGCGGCGACCTGCGGCGCGCGGTCCGGGGCGTCCAGCGGCGGCAGCACCGCGTTGGCGACCAGGATCGCCGAGCCGTCGTAGTGGTCGAGCACCACCAGATCGGTGGCGAGCATCATGCCCAGCTCCGGCACGCCCAGGTCGTCCTCGGTCAGGTCGGGCAACCGCTCGAAGCGCCGGACCAGGTCGTACCCGAGGTAGCCGACCATTCCCCCGGTCAGCGGCGGCAGGTCGCCGGACGGGTCCCCGGCCGGGCCGGCCAACGCCGTCACGGTCTCCCGCAGCATCCGCACCGGGTCACCCTCGGTGGGCAGCCCGGCCGGCGGCTGACCGAGCCAGGTCGCCACACCGTCGCGCTCGACGAGGGTCGCGCTGCTGCGGACACCGATGAACGAGTACCGCGACCACGCCATGCCGGCCGAGCCGACGCCCTGCTCGGCGGATTCCAACAGGAACGTGCCCGGTCCGCCGGCCAGCTTCCGGTAGACCCCCACCGGGGTCTCCGCGTCGGCCAGCAACCGCCTGGTGACCGGCACCACCCGCCACTCGGCGGCCAGCGCGGTGAAGCTCTCCAGGCTCGGGCTCAGGGCGCCGTCGGTCATGGGAGTGCCTCCGGGGTCGTGACGGGCAGTTCGGTGAAGAAACAGGTGCGGTGGCCGGTGTGGCAGGCCGCGCCGACCTGGTCCACGCTGACCAGCAGCGCGTCCCCGTCACAGTCGAGGGCGACGGACCGGACGTACTGGTGGTGGCCGGAGGTGGCGCCCTTGACCCAGTATTCGCGGCGGCTGCGAGACCAGTAGGTGGCCCGGCCGGTGGTGAGGGTGCGGTGCAGCGCCTCGTCGTCCATCCAGGCGACCATCAGCACCTCGCCGGAGTCGTGCGCGCGGACCACCGCGGCGACCAGGCCGTCGGCGCTGCGCCGCAGCCGGGCCGCGATGGCCGGGTCGAGCCGGGACGGGCGAGCCGGCGGGACCGTCTCGGTCGAATCGCTGGGAACGCCGGTCACCGGCGGGTCAGGTACGGGCACAGTCGCCAATTCTCCCGCACGCGGCGCGGGCACGGGGAACCGCTCCCGCCGGGGCGCGGGCCGCGACCCGGCGGGCCGGGCCAACTGGGCGACGTAGCGACCCAGGCGACCGTCGACCAGGGCCGCCGCCAGGTCCGCGCCGGCCGCCTCGGCGATCTCCTCGGCGTACGGCCGGATCAGCGGCAACGTGCCGGCGACCAGCCGTACGGCGGCGGCCCAGAGCTGCCCGGTGGCACCCGGGCGCAGGCCGAGGCAGAGCAGCATGTCCGCCCGGTAGCCGGGCGGGGCCACCGGCAGGTCCAGGGCCGCCGCGAAGGCCGCCCGACGGGAGTGGACCCGCACCGACGGGTTGGCCGGGCGCAGCACCGAGGGGCAGAGCCGGGCCAGGTCGGCGACCGCGAGCCGCATCCCGATACGGTCGCGCGTGGCGCGGGCGGAGGCGGCCTTACCCAGCGTGGCGATCAGCTCCTCGAGCCGGGGCGGTTCGGCGGGCTGGCAGAGCACCGGCAGGTCGATCCGGGGCCGCCAGTGCGGGTCGGCCCAGAGCAGTCGGGCGGGCGCGGTGACCGGCAGCCCGAACGCCCAGTCGGCCGGCTCGCCGAGGCGGTGCACCCAGGAGTGGACGTCGCGGGCGGCCACCGAGACGTGGGTGACCTGGCCCGCGGACTCCGCGAGGTAAGCCTGCCGCGCCGCGTACGGGGCGCCACCACCCACCAGCACGTCGAGGTCGACGTCGCTGTGTGCGGTGGCGGCGTGACGGGCGTGGCTGCCGCGTAACAGGATGCCGACGACCGGCCGCTCGGCGGCTTGCCGCAACCGCGCGGCCCAATCCTCGAGAAAACCGCTGTCCGGTAACGGAGCGTGACCCACCGCGCCATCGTGCCGCACGTCCGATCAGCGCGCAATGCCCGTTGGCGGACTTCGTGTCCGGTCCGGAGCCTACTGCCCGTTCTCGCGCCACCTGCGACGCCCGACGGTCGGCCACCCGTCACGACCGTTGCGGTCCGCCGAAGATTTCATCTAGCGTTGATTTCAACAGATGATGAGTTCTTGGGAGGTGCGTGATGGACGACGCGATAGCCGTCCAGAACCTGGTCGTGAACCGGGGTGGACGGCGGGTGCTGGACGGGATCAGCTGCCGCGTGCCGCGCGGCGCCGTCACCGGGCTGCTCGGCCCGAGCGGCAGCGGCAAGACCACGTTCCTGCGGGCGGTGGTCGGGGTGCAGGTGGTCGCCGGTGGCACCGTCACCGTGCTCGGCCAACCTGCGGGCACCCCGGCGCTGCGGCACCGGGTGGGCTACCTGACCCAGGCGCCGAGCGTCTACGCCGACCTGACCGTCCGGGAGAACGTCCGCTACTTCGCTTCCCTCTACGGCCGTGGGCGGAGCGAGGCCGACCAGGCGGTCCAGGATGTCGGGCTGGCCGCGGCGGCCGGCCAGTTGGTCGCCACCCTCTCCGGTGGCCAACGCAGCCGGGCCTCGCTGGCCTGCGCCCTGGTCGGGGAGCCGGAACTGGTCATCCTCGACGAGCCGACGGTCGGGCAGGACCCGGTGCTGCGCGCCGACCTGTGGGCCCGGTTCCACGCGATGGCCGCCGCCGGCACCACCCTCCTGGTGTCCAGCCACGTCATGGACGAGGCGGCCCGCTGCGACCGGCTGCTGCTGATCCGCCAGGGACGGCTGATCGCCGACGACAGCCCCGCCGCGATCCGCGCCGCCGCCGGGGTGGACGACCTCGACGAGGCGTTCCTGCGACTCATCCGCGCCGGCGAGGCCGCCGCCACCGGCACCGACACGACAGCCACCCGGGAGGCGACCGCGTGAACCCACGAATCCTGGCCGCCACCACCGGCCGCATCCTGCGTCAGCTCCGGCACGACCGGCGGACCATCGCGCTGCTCGTGGTGGTGCCGGCTGCGCTGCTCACCCTGGTCTACTTCATGTACGCCGACCAGCCGACCCCACCGGGGCAGCCGAGCGCCTTCGACCGGATCGCGCTGGTGCTGCTGGGCATCTTCCCCTTCGTGATCATGTTCCTGGTGACCAGCATCGCCATGCTGCGGGAACGCACCTCCGGCACCCTGGAACGGCTGCTCACCACGCCGCTGGGCAAGCTCGACCTGCTCTTCGGCTACGGCATCGCGTTCGGGCTGGCCGCCGCCGCGCAGGCCGCCGTCGCCGCCGCCGTGGCGTACTGGATCTTCGACCTGGACACCGCCGGCAGCATCGGGCTGGTGCTCGGGATCGCCGTGCTCGACGCGGTGCTCGGCGTCGCGCTCGGGCTGCTGTGCAGTGCCTTCGCGCGCACCGAGTTCCAGGCAGTACAGTTCCTGCCAGTCGTGGTGGTCCCGCAACTGCTGCTCTGCGGGCTGTTCGTGGCCCGGGACCAGATGGCGGGCTGGCTCCAGGCGCTCAGTGACGCCCTTCCCCTGTCGTACGCCATCGAGGCGTTGCAGGAGGTCGGCGCGCACGCCGAGCCGACCGGCCGGACCTGGGCGGACGTGGCGGTGGTGTTCGGCGCGGTGGTGCTGGCGCTGGTGCTCGCGGCGGCCACCCTGCGCCGACGCACCGGCTGACCGCCGGGGCCGGGCCAGTCGCCGGCGCGGGCCGGGCTGACGACCTGGCGCGGGCCGGACGACCTGGCGCGGGCCGGACGACCTGGCGCGGGCCGGGCGACCTGGCGCGGGCCGGGCTGACGACCTGGCGCGGGTCCGGTGATCCACGACAGGCCCGGGTGGACGAACGAGGGGCGGCGATGACGCGGCGGACCGGCCGGCGACCCGGCAAACCGGGCACCCGGGAGGCGATTCTCGACGCGGCGCGCACGGCGTTCGCCGAGCGCGGCTTCGACAACGCCTCGATCCGCGCCATCGCCGCCGGCGCGGAGGTCGACCCCGCGCTGGTGCACCACTACTTCGGCAGCAAGGACCAACTCTTCCTGGCCGCGATGAACTTCCCCGTCGATCCCAGTCAACTGGTGCCGAAGGTGCTCACCGGCGACCTGGACACCGTCGGCGAACGCATGGTGCGGATCTTCCTCGGTGTGTGGGACTCCCCGGCCGGCAGCGCCGGGGTGGCGCTGCTGCGCTCGGCGGTGAGCAACGAGTGGACCGCGCGGCTGCTGCGCGAGTTCATCACCACCCAGGTGCTGCGCCGGGTACTCGAACAACTCGACGTCGACCCGGCCCAACTGCCACTGCGGGGCTCCCTGGTCGCCACCCAGATGATCGGCCTGGCCATGATGCGGCACGTGGTGCGCCTGGAGCCGGTCGCCTCCGCGGACGCGGAGACCCTGGCCGCCGCAGTGGGCCCGACCATCCAGCGCTACCTCACCGGCCCCCTACCCCACTAACACCAACCCTCACACCCCACCGCCCCGCCCCGTCCCACCGCGCCCCGCCCCGCCCCCACCGCGCCCCGCCCCGCCCCCACCGCGCCCGTCGATCTTGCACTTTCTGCTGCGACTTAAAGGGCATACCGCGCGAATCAACGACCGAAAGCGCAAGATCGACGCTGGCAAGGGCGTGGCGCGAGGGTGCGCCCGGCCGCACTCCGCGATCTTGCGCTTTGTGCTGCGACTAAAGGTACAAAGTGCAAAGATCGTCGACCGAAAGTGCAAGATCGGCGGGCGCGGGAGCGCGGGAGCGCGGGAGCGCGGGAGCGCGGGAGCGCGGGAGCGCGGGAGCGCGGGAGCGCGGGAGCGCGGGAGCGCGGGAGCGCGGGAGCGCGGGAGCGCGGGAGCGCGGGAGCGCGGGAGCGCGGGAGCGCGGGAGCGCGGGAGCGCGGGAGCGCGGGAGCGCGGGAGCGCGGGAGCGCGGGAGCGCGGGAGCGCGGGAGCGCGGGAGCGCGGGAGCGCGGGAGCGCGGGAGCGCGGGAGCGCGGGAGCGCGGGAGCGCGGGAGCGCGGGAGCGCGGGAGCGCGGGAGCGCGGGAGCGCGGGAGCGCGGGAGCGCGGGAGCGCGGCCTCGTTGATGAGGTCAGGTTGGTGGGTGGGCTTCGGCGGGCTGGCGTAGCGGCGGCAGCAACCACGACAGCTCCGCCGGATCGGCCACCGGGCCGGGGAAGGCGAGCCGGATTCGCCGCCGGGCACCGGGGCGGCCGACAGCCACCACCAGACCGTAGCGGTCGACGCGTACCACCCGGGGCGGCCCGTCGGGCGTCTGCTCGGTCAGGCCGAGCTGCCGGCGCAGGTACGCCGTCACCCGGGTGCTGTGGCGCTCGGCGAGGTCGGCGAGCAGGCGCGCCTCCACCGGGTGCACGGGGTCCGGCTCCGCCTCGGCGTACTCCCCGGGGTCGACCCGGCGCACGACGCCGGCCCGCTCCCAGCGGACCTCGACCACCTCGAAGCGGAACAGCCGGAACCGGGTGCCCAGGTCGAGCAGGTCGCCGGTCGGCTCCACGGCGGCGAAGTCGACGGCCGCGTGCCGGGCCTCGTCGCCGCGCAGCTCCGCCGCCCAGCCGGAGACCCAGGCGCGGCCCAGGCCGGGCGCGCCGGCGGCGGGTGGCAGGTCCAGCACGTCGAGCACCACCGCGACGTCACTGCCGCCGGTGGCCGGTTGCAGGGCGGCGGCCAGGTGGCTGGCCACCGGCACCAACAGCAGCACCCGCCCGTCCGGGTCGGTCACGTGCCGGGCGTGGTGCGGGCCCGGCCGGTGGGCCAGGTGGACGAGACCGGGTAGGCGACCGGCGACGAGGGTACGGACGATCTCGGCGGGATTGGGCCGCATGGGCGCGACTCCTTCAAAGGTTAGGCTTACCTAACCGGAGACTAGAGCACCCGCCCCGCGCCGTCCACCGACACCGCCACACCCGGTCACCGGGTCTGCTCCAGCCAGGAGGCGTAGAGCAGCGCGTAGACCGAGCCGGCCTCGCGGACCAGCTCGTCGTGCGGGCCACGCTGCACCACCCGACCCCGGTCCACGACGATGACCTCGTCGGCGGCCTGCGCCGTGGAGAGCCGGTGCGCGATCGCGAGGGTTGTCCGACCCCGGGTGACCGCGTCCAGGGTGCGCTGCAACCGCACCTCCGTCGCCGGGTCGACAGCGCTCGTCGCCTCGTCGAGCACCAGCAGGTCCGGGTCGGCCACGTACGCCCGGGCCAACGCGACCAACTGCCGCTCGCCCACGCTCAGCGCCTCACCGCGCTCCCCGACCGGCGTGTCCAGGCCCGCCGGCAGACCCTCCAGCCAGTCCGACAGCCCCAGCTCGGTGAAGGCCGCGGTGAGCTGCTCGTCGGTCAGCTCCGGCCGGGCGAACCGGACATTTTCCCCCACCGTCGCGTCGAACAGGAAACCGTCCTGCGGCACCATCACGACCCGCGAACGCAGCGAGTCGAACCGGACGTCCGCCAGCGGCACCCCGGACAGCAGCACCGCCCCGGCCGACGGGTCCATCAGCCGGGTCAGCAACTTGGCGAACGTCGTCTTGCCGCTGCCGGTCTCGCCGACCACCGCCACCCGGCTCTTCGCCGCGATCTCCAGGTCGATGTCGTGCAGCACCGGCGGGCCACCCGGATAGGCGAACCGCACCCCGGAGAACCGGACGTCCAGCGGCCCACCCGGCAGCTCCCGCCCCTGCTCCCCCGGGTCGGCGACGTCCGGGGCGACGTCCAGCACGTCCAGCACGCGACGCCAACCGGCGATCGCGTTCTGCGCCTCGTTGAGCACCTCCGTGGCGATCTGCACCGGCTGGATGAAGAGCGTGACCAGGAAGAGGAACGCGGTGAGCTGGCCGATCGACAGCGTGCCGTCCACCCCCAGCAACACGCCGAGCACCACCACGCCCGCCAGCGCCAACCCGGCCGCCAGCTCCCCCACCGAACTGCCCACGATGCTGATCCGGATCGCCCGCTGCTGGGCCAGGCGCTGCGCGTCGATCGCCTCGTCCAGCCGACGCTCGGTGCGCCCAGCGATCCCGTACGCCCGGATCACCGGCGCGCCCACCACACTCTCGCCGATCGCGCCGAGCAAGGTGCCGGTCCGCTGCCGTACCGTCGCGTACGCCGCGCCGAGGCGCCGTTGCAACTGCCTGATGATGAACACCGCCGGCAGGAACGCGGCCAACACCACGAGCGTCAACTGCCAGGAGTACGCCAGCATGACCGCCGTGGTGACCACCAGCTGACCCAGGTTGACCAGCAGGATCACGCCGCCCCACTGGAGGAACTGGGTGATCTGGTCGACGTCGCTGGTCACCCGCGACACCAGCGAGCCACGCCGCTCCGACTGCTGGTGCAACATCGACAGGTCGTGCACGTGCCGGAACGCCCTCGTCCGCACATTGGCCAGCGCCGTCTCGCTGACCGTGAACAGTCGACGCATCATCAGGTAACCGCAGAGGGTCGTGACCGCCAGGATCGCCGCGGTGGCGGCGACCACCGTCCAGACCACCTCCAGGTCCAGGCCACCGACGATGCCCCGGTCGATGCCCTGCTGCACGGCCACCGGTACGGCCACCCGACCGACCATGTACACGAGCGCCAACGCCAACGTGCCGGCCAGTCCCGTCCGCAACTCCGGCGAGAGCGCCAGCCCTCGGCGCAGGGTCTGCCAGGTCGTCTCCTCCCGCTTGTCACTCGTTTCCGTGGCTGCGCTCGCGCTCACCGGGCCCGCCTTCCGTTCACGACTGCGGGGCTCCGCTCCGCTGCACTCCTCGCGCTCACCGGTCCACCTCGATTTCTAGGCCCGACGGCAACGGCGCGACCTCGTCGTCGTACGGGGTGTCCTGTGCGCGGTCGACCTCGGCCTGCTCGTAGGCGGTGACCAGGTCCACGTAACCGGGCACGGTGGCCAGCAGCTCGCTGTGGGTGCCCCGGGCGACCACCCGTCCCTGCTCCACGTAGATGACCTCGTCGGCGAGCGCGATGGTGGCCCGGCGGTACGCCACCACCAGGATCGACGCGACCGGCACCCCCGCCTCGGCGGTCGAGGAGCGCAGCCCCGCCAGGATGGCCGCCTCGACCCGCGGGTCCACGGCGCTCGTCGCGTCGTCGAGCACCAGCAGGCGGGGCCGGCCGGCCAACGCGCGGGCCAGGGTGAGCCGCTGCCGCTGGCCGCCGGAGAGCGAGGTGCCCCGCTCACCGACCATGGTGTCCAGCCCGTCGGGCAGCGCGGCGACGAACCCGTCCGCCTCGGCGAGCCGCAGCGCCGCCCAGACCACCTCGTCGTCGACGCCCGGCCGGTCCAGGGCGATGTTGGCGCGGACGGTGTCGTCGAAGATGAAGGGCACCTGCGCGACCAGGGCCACGGTGCCGGCCAGCGAGGCGGCGGTCAGCTCGCGCACGTCCACCCCGTCCACCGTCACCGAGCCGGCGTCCGGGTCGACCAGGCGCACCGCCAGCGAGGCGATCGTGGACTTTCCCGACCCGGTGGGCCCGACCAGGGCCACCGTCCGACCGGCCGGCACCGTGAAGCTGACCTCGCCGAGGACCCGCGCGCCGGGCTGGTGGGCCTCGGCCGGCGGATAGGAGTAGTGCACGTCGTCGAAGGCGAGAGTGGCCGGGCCGGCGTCCGTCGGGTCGAGCGCGCGCCGCCCGTACGGCATCTCGCCGGTGGCGTCGAGCACCCGGCGGACCCGGTCCCAGCCGGCGACGCTGCGCGGCAGCTCGGCCAGGACCCACCCGATGGCCCGCACGGGGAAGGCCAGCACGGTGAAGAGGAAGGCCACGCTGACCAGCTCGGCCACGCTGATCGCGCCCTGCCGCAGCCGGAACGCCCCGACCACGAGCACGGCGAGCGTGCCGAGGCTGGGCAGCGTCTCCAACAGCGGGTCGAAGACGCCGCGCAACCGACCGACGGCGATCAGCGAGTCGCGCAGCTCGCCGGCGCGGCCCGCGAACCGGGCGGTCTCCTGCGCCTCGCGGCCCATCGTCTTGACCACCAGCGCGCCGTCGAAACTCTCGTGGGCGATGCCGCTGACCTCGGCGCGCAGCCGCTGCGCCCGAGCCTGTCGAGGAGCCATCCGGCGGGAGTAGACGACGTTGAGCGCGAACAGCGCGGGAAAGACCGCGAGACCGACCAGGGCGAGCGCCCAGTCGGTGGCGAACAGCGACACCATCGCCCCGACCAGCATCACCAGCGTGCCGACGGCGAAGGGCAGCGGGGCGATCGGATACCACGCCGCCTCCACGTCCGAGTTGGCGTTGGACAGCAGGGTGCCGGTGGAGTTGCGGTGGTGCCAGGACAGCGGCAGTTCCAGGTAGCGACGGGTGACCCGGCGGCGGTAGGCCGCCTGGAGGCGGTACTGCATGTAGCCGGCGCCGAGCCGGCGGCCGAAGATGCCCGCCACCCGCAGCACGCTGATCCCGAACAACGCGGTCGCGGCCAGCGCCAGGGCGCCGGCGCCCACCTCGCCGCGCTCGATGGCGGGCAGCGCCACCCCGCCGACGACCGACCCGACGACCCGGGCGCTGACGATGATCATCCCGCCGAAGAGCACGCTGCCGACGACCGCCACCGTGAAGATCCGCGGCTGCTCCCGGATCGCCTGCCGCAGGACGCCCAGCCCTCGACTGAGAACGTCCCGACTTGTCCTGCTCGCCACGCTCTCCCCCGCCGTAAGCCGCAATTATCTCCCTCATCCTTACCGTTCGCGGCCGGCACCGCCGACCCTGACCGGATATGTCGACCGTCACGTACCGGACGGGGGCCGGCGGCGTTGTCGACGGTCGCCCGCCGCCCAGCAGCGACCGCCCGCCCGGCCTACGATCGGGTCATGCCGCGGTACGCCCGAGCCGAGCGCGAGGCGCTGGCCGATCTCCTGTTGGCCCTCGGGCCGGACGCCCCGACGATCAACGAGGGCTGGGCCACCCGCGACCTCGCCGCGCACCTGGTGCTCCGGGAGCGCCGACCGGACGCGGCGGGCGGGATCGTGCTGCCGCCGCTGCGCGGCCACGCCGAGCGGGTCCGCCGTCGGCTCGCCGACTCGCCCTACGCCGAGCTGGTGGCCCGGGTGCGACGGCCGCCGCTGTGGAGCCCGATCAGCAACCCGCTGACCGACGAGGTCGCGAACCTGATGGAGTTCTTCATCCATCACGAGGACGTCCGGCGGGCCGCCCCGGGGTGGCGGCCCCGCGACCTGCCCGCCGGCCTGCAACGCGCGCTCTGGAAGCGAGCGGCCCCGATGGCCCGGCTGGCCCTGCGCCGGTTTCCGGCGGACCTCTACGTGCAGGCGCCCGACCACGGCGAGGTCTCGGTCGGGCGTGGTGGCGAGCGGTTGCGCGTGGTCGGCCCACCGGGCGAGTTGGTGCTCTTCTTCTCCGGTCGGCAGCGGGTCGCCCGGGTGCAGGTGAATGGTGCGGTGGAGGCCGCACAGCGACTGCGCGCCGCCAGCCTGGGCTTCTGACTCTCTGCGCCCAAACGGTCACGAAAACCCTGTGTCATTCCCCACACCCAGCGAAACACGCGGATGCGCCCTCCCGTACGCTTCACCGCGCCGCTCCGCGCCGGGCGGCACGAAAGTGGGGGCGCACTGTGCGTAGTTTCGCGATGTCGGCGCTGCGGGAACCCCCGTTTCCCACGCGCCGCCATAGCGCCACGGAGCAGGTGGCGAGCGAGAGCATCGAGTGGGCGCGGGCGTTCGGGCTGGTCGATTCCGGTCAGCGGGTGCATCGGCTGCTGCTGGCCGACGCCGCCGGCCTGGCCGGTCGCGCCTGCCCGGACGGGTCGGTGGACGGCCTGCGGCTGCTCACCGACCTGATCAGCTGGCTGTTCGTGATGGACGACGCGTGCGACGAGGACGGTCTCGGCGCGGACCCGGTCCGCCTGGGGCCGGCGATCAGCACGCTGCTCGACGTGCTCGACCGGTGCGGCGACCCGGACATCGTGCCGCCCGCCGTCGGGCCGCTGGGGGACGCGCTGCACGACCTCTGCCGTCGGACCCGGCTGCACGACCACGCGGCGCTGCTGCTGCGGTTCGTCAGCCAGATGCGGGAGTACCTGCTGGCGTTGCTCTGGGAGGCGGGCAACCGGGAGCGTCACCGGGTGCCCGAGGTGGCGGAGTACCTCCAGTTGCGCCGGCACATCGGCGGCGTACACCCGTGCCTCACGCTCACCGACCTGGCCTCGACGCGACCCACCGGGCCGACCCAGCGCGCCGATCCCGGGCTGGTCGCCCTGGATCTGCTCGCCGTGGACCTGGTCTGCTGGTGCAACGACCTGTTCTCCTACGGCAAGGAGAGCCGGGCCGACCCGGACGCGCACAACCTGGTGACGGTGCTCGCCCAGGACGCCGCGGCGGACGAGGTCACCGCGCTGCGGACCGCCGCGCACCGGTTCAATGAGGGCCTGGCGACGTTCCTGGACGCCGAGGAGGCGATCCTGGCCGAGGGCGACGACGTGATGCGGCAGGCGTTGGCCGCCCGGCGCAACTGGGTCCGGGCCACCTACGACTGGTCGGTGCTGGCCGCCCGGTACGCCTGATCCGCCCTACCGGCGGTCAGGAGGGGACGGCCGGACGATCACCAGGACTAGCCGATGCGCACCGCCAGGCAATACTCTTCGGTAACCATCATGACGTGACGACCGTCACGCCACCACCCCCGAAGGCGGCTACAGCGATGGCTCTCGATGTACCGTACCGCTCCATCCCGGACATGTTCCTCAAGCGCGTGGCGGCCACCCCCGACCGGAACGCGTTCGCGTCCCCGAACCCCGACGACTCCGCGCCGGTCTGGCTCACCTGGGCCCAGGTGGGTCAGCGGGCCAAGGCTGTCGCCGCCGGCCTGCACGGCCTGGGCGTCGGCCAGGAGGACCCGGTCGCGATCCTCGCCAACACCCGGCTGGACTGGGTGATCGCGGACCTCGGCATCATGTGCGCCGGTGGCGCGACCACCACCGTCTATCCCACCACCGAGCCGGCGGACGCGACGTACATCATCGCGGACTCCGGGTCGAAGGTGCTGTTCGCGGAGAACCCGGCCCAGGCGGCGAAGATCGCCGGCGCCGACCTGCCCGCGCTGACCCACGTCGTGCTCCTCGACGGCGCCGTCGACCCGGCCGCGGCGGTTCCGCAGCTGACGCTCGCCGAGTTGGAGGAGCGGGGCGCTGCCGCGCTGGCCGCCGAGCCGGACCTGATCGACATGCTGGTGGCCGGCATCGGCCCGGACCACCTGGCGACCCTGATCTACACCTCCGGCACCACCGGCCGGCCCAAGGGCGTCGAGCTGCTGCACGGCGGCTGGTGCTGGGAGGCCGTGGCGCAGGCCGAGGTCGGGCTGCTGCGCGACGACGACCTGCAGTACCTGTGGCTGCCGCTGGCCCACTCGTTCGGCAAGACCCTGCTCTGCGGCGCCATCCACGTCGGCCTGCCCACCTACGTCGACGGACGGGTGGACAAGCTCGTCGACCTGCTCGCGGTGATCCGTCCGACGCTGATGTGCGGCGCTCCCCGCGTGTTCGAAAAGGTCTACAACAAGGCCGTGACCACCGCGCAGGGCGCCGGCGGCGCGAAGGCGAAGATCTTCACCTGGGCGGTGGGCGTCGGCAAGCAGAAGGTCGAGTTGGAGCAGGCCGGCAAGCCGGTGCCGGCGGGGCTGGCGCTGCGCTACGGGCTGGCCGAGAAGCTGGTGTTCAGCAAGCTCCAGGCGCGGCTGGGCGGCCGGATGCGGGTGCTGGTGTCCGGCGCCGCCCCGCTCAGCCCGGAGATCTCCACCTTCTTCGCCGCGGCGAACCTGCCGATCTCCGAGGGCTACGGCCTCACCGAGACCAGCGCCGGCAACTTCGTCAACCCGCCGGACGGTCTGCGGATCGGCACCGTGGGCCGGGCGATGGGCGACCTGGAGTGCCGGATCGACACCGACGGGGAGATCCTGGTGCGCGGCCGGCCGGTGATGCGCGGCTACCACAACCTGCCGGAGGAGACGGCCGCCTCCTTCACCGAGGACGGCTACTTTCGCACCGGTGACATCGGCAGCCTCGACGAGCAGGGCTACCTCCGGATCACCGACCGCAAGAAGGACCTGGTCAAGACCTCGGGCGGCAAGTACATCGCTCCGTCGCACATCGAGGGGATGTTCAAGGCCATCTGCCCGTACACCTCGCAGGCGGTGGTGATCGGTCAGGCCCGCAACTTCTGCACGATGCTCGTCACCCTGGACCCGGAGGCGATCCGCGGCTGGGTCGCCGGCGGCCCGCTGGAGGGGCGCAGCTACCCCGAGATCGTCGCCTCGCCGGAGGCGCAGACGATGGTCGAGGAGTACGTCGCGCAGCTCAACGCGAAGCTCAACCGCTGGGAGACGATCAAGAAGGTGGCCATCCTGCCCCGTGACCTGACCATCGAGGATGGCGAGATCACCCCGTCTCTGAAGATCAAGCGACGGAGCGTGGAGAGCAACTTCGCCGGCGAGATCGACAAGATGTACGCCGGCACCCTCGCCGAGCTGTGACGCGTCGCCGGTGGCCCCGTACCCGCCCGGGTGCGGGGCCACCGGCGTCCGCGCCCGGTCGGGGGCTCAGGCGATGACCGCCGGCTCCCGCCACCGCTGGCGACCGGCCCGGTCCAGGTCGTAGCGGACCGCCGCGATCCGCTCGACGGCCTCCACGAGGTCCGCCGCGGGCCGGGTGAACGGCAGCCGCAGGAAACGCTCCAGGGTGCCGTCCAGGCCGAACCGGGGGCCGGGGGCCAGCCGTACGCCGACCTCCTCCGCGGCCCGTGCCAGCGCGCTGGAGACCGGCCCGTCCAACTCGGCCCAGAGCGTCACGCCACCCTGCGGCACGGTGACCCGCCACTCCGGCAGCCGCCGGGCGAGCGCGCCGAGCAGGGCGTCGCGCTGGGCGGCGAGTTGGACCCGACGCTCGGCGACGACCACGTCGGCGTCGGCGAGCAGACGCACCGCCACCAGCTGGTCGAGCACCGGACTGGCCATGTCCACCCCGACCCGGACGGCGGCCAGCCGCTGCACCTGGGGCGCGGAGGCGCGCACCCAGCCGATCCGCAGACCGCCCCAGTAGAGCTTGCTCATTCCGCCGATGCTGACCACCCGGCTGTGCCGGTCGTAGGCGGCGACCGGAGGCGGCGGCGCGGCGCCGTCCAGCGCGAGGTCCACGAAGGACTCGTCGATGACGAGGTCGGTGCCGACCGCGTGGGCGGCGGCCACCACGCTCTCGCGGAGCGCCGCGGGCATCAGGTGCCCGGTCGGATTCTGGAACTCCGGTATCAGATAGGCCAGCTTGGGTCGGGTCTGCCGGAGGCTGCCGAGCAGCAGGTCGGGCTCCCAGCCGGCGTCGGCGGCCAGGCCGTGGGTGGTGATCCGGGCCCGCCGGCCGGCCAGCGCGGCGAGCGCGTTGGGGTAGGTCGGTGATTCCACCAGCACACTGCCGCCGGGGGCCAGGGCAAGCCGCAGCACCAGGTCGAGGGCGTGCTGGGTGCCGCTGGTCACCATGATCTGGTCGGCCGTGGTGGGCAGGCCCCGGGCGGCGTACGTGGCGGCCACCGCCTCGCGCAGCTCGACGATGCCGGTCGGGTGGTAGCCGGCCCCGCCCAGGTAGCGGGGCAGGTCCTCGGTGGCGGCGCGGGCGGCCGCCAGCAGCTGGGGCGGCGCGGCCAGCGCGGCGACGCCGAGGTCGAGCATCTCCCGGTCGTCGGTCGGCGTCCACAGGCCCGTGCTGGCCACCCGGTGGTTGCCGGGCAGCATCGTCCAGCTGCCGGCGCCCCGCCGGCTGGCCAGGTGCCCGGTCTCGCGCAGTTGCCGGTAAGCGGCGGTGACGGTGGTCCGGCTGATCCGCAGCGCTTCGGCCAGCTCCCGCTCGGCGGGCAGGCGGACCCCCAGCGGCAGTCGGCCATCGGCGAGCAGACCGCGCACCGCGCCGGCCAGGGCGGCGTAGTCGGGGCTGCGACGGCGCCCCGGCAGGGCATGCCACTGCCCGAGGAGACGTGCCAATTGGACGCCTCGCACCTGCCCCGTCATGGCCACTCCTCCGATATTGGCTTCTTCCTTGCCGAGGATTGGCACCTAGGGTGGCATGCATGGCACTGATTGGCAATCTGCGGCACCGGCCGCTCCGGCGGCTGTCCCAGCTGTACCTCGGGCTCGTGCTCTACGGGCTCAGCATGGCCCTGATGATCCGCTCCCACCTGGGCCTCGATCCGTGGGACGTGTTCCACCAGGGCGTCGCGGAGCGCACCGGGCTGTCCTTCGGCACCGTCACCATCGGCGTCGGCGCGCTGGTGCTGCTGCTCTGGATCCCGCTGCGGCAGCGACCGGGCCTCGGTACGGTCAGCAACGTCGTGGTGATCGGCCTGGTCGTGGATGCCACCCTGGCCCTGATGCCCGCCACGGACCCGCTCGGCCTCCGGATCGCGCTGCTGGTCACCGGGATCGTGGCCAACGGCGCCGCCACCGCCCTCTACCTCGGCGCCCGGCTCGGGCCCGGCCCCCGCGACGGGCTGATGACCGGTCTCGTGGCCCGCCGGCCCGGCCTCTCGGTACGACTGGTCCGCACCGTCATCGAGGTCACCGTGCTGGCCCTGGGTTGGCTACTCGGCGGCACTGTCGGCGTGGGCACTGTCGCGTACGCGCTGGCCATCGGTCCACTGACCCAGCTGTTCCTGCCGCCGTTCACGGTGTCCGACACCGTCGCGCCCGCGCCCGACGGCGCCGCGCCGGTCGCCCCCGTCGGCTGACCCTCACCGACCGTTCGCGAACCGGTACGTCCTGGTGGTACGAGATACCAGGATGGAGAGTGGGTGTTCCCTTCCGCCACGCGCGCCGTCATCATCTCTGCATGGGGGAGAACGGCTGGCACCGGACAGACGCCTGGATTTTCGTGTCGCTCGTCATCGCGAGTGGGGCCGGACGACACCGACGCTCGGCGACGAGTCGACGGCCGGAGGGGGTGCGCCTGGCCGACGTGCTCTCCACCGCCGACCACCTCAACCACTCGATCCCGCAGCGGCACGAGGTGGAGGCCGCGGTCCAGCGACTGGTCGGCGCCGGCCTGGTCAGCGTCGTGGACGGCTGGTTCCGGATCACACCCGAGGGTGAGCGGCTCTGGCGCACCCGTCCGCGCGCCGGGGTGGCCACCATGGTGGACACGGTCCAGGGGGTGCTGACCCGCCGGCACGCGCCCGGCCGGGCCGACTGGATCCTGGACGAGGCCGAGCACGCGGCCGCCGTTCAGGAATACGCGGTCCGCTCGATCCCCACGCCCCGGCGATCGCCGGAGGGGCACTCCGGGGAGCGCTGACCAGCTCAGCGCACCGGGTGGCCGCAGCGCTCAGCGCACCGGGTGGCCGTCGCGGCGCAGGGCGTCCTTGACCTCGGCAACGGTCAGCTCGCCGAAGTGGAAGACGCTGGCGGCGAGCACGGCGTCCGCACCGGCGCCGATCGCGGGCGGGAAGTGGCCCACCTGGCCCGCTCCGCCACTGGCCACCACCGGCACCTCCACCACCGCCCGCACGGCGGCGATCAGCTCCAGGTCGAAGCCCGCCCTGGTGCCGTCGGCGTCCATCGAGTTGAGCAGGATCTCCCCCGCGCCCAGCTCGGCGACCCGACGGGCCCACCAGACGGCGTCGATCCCGGTGCCGCGCCGGCCGCCGTGCGTGGTCACCTCGAAGCCACTGGGCGTGGCGTCGGTCGTGGCCCGGCGTACGTCGAGGGAGAGCACGAGCACCTGCCGACCGAACCGGTCGGCGATCTCGGCGATCAGCTCCGGCCGGGCGATGGCCGCGGTGTTGACACCGACCTTGTCCGCGCCGGCCCGCAGCAGCGTGTCGACGTCGCCGACCTGCCGGACCCCGCCGCCGACGGTCAACGGGATGAACACCGACTCGGCGGTGCGGCGCACCACGTCGAGCATCGTGCCCCGGTCGCTGGAGGACGCGGTGACGTCGAGGAAGGTCAACTCGTCCGCGCCGGCCCGGTCGTACGCGGCGGCCAGCTCCACCGGGTCACCCGCGTCGCGCAGGTCGAGGAAGTTGACCCCCTTGACCACCCGCCCGGCGTCCACGTCCAGACACGGGATCACCCGAACCGCCACCGTCATGCCGCGAGCCTATCCCCCGCCCACGCGGGGGTGACCGACCGGTGCGGCGGGTCACCCCCGTGCGGCGAGAGGGCACTCACAGGCGGACGAGCATCTTGCCGAGGTTGTCGCCACGCAGCAGGCCGAGGAACGCCGCCGGGGCGTTCTCGATGCCGTCCACGATCGTCTCGTCGTAGGACAGCGTGCCCTCGCGCAGCCAGCCGGCGACATCGCGCACGAACGCCGTACGCACGTCGTTGTGGTCGTTGACCAGGAAGCCGCGCAGGGTGAGCCGCTTGCCGATGACCAGCGCCAGGTTGCGCGGCGCGGCCGGCGGCTCGGTGGCGTTGTACTGCGCGATCATGCCGCAGATGGCGATCCGGCCGTGCAGGTTCATGGCCGAGATCGCCGCCTCCAGGTGGTCGCCGCCGACGTTGTCGAAGTAGACGTCGACGCCGTCCGGCGCGGCCACCCGCAGCGAGTCGCGGACCGGCCCGTCGTGGTAGTCGAACGCGGCGTCGAAGCCCAGCGCCCGCAGCCGCTCGACCTTCGCCGGGGAGCCGGCGCTGCCGATCACCCGCCCGGCGCCCTTGAGCTTGGCGATCTGGCCGACCAGGCTGCCGACCGCGCCGGCCGCGGCGGAGACGAAGACCGTCTCGCCGGGCTTCATCGCGGCCACCTCCAGCAGCCCCGCGTACGCGGTCAGCCCGGTCATGCCCAGCACGCTCAGGTAGGCGCTGACCGGGGCGAGGGTCGGGTCGACCGGGCGGGCGGCGCCGGCGTCGAGCAGCGCGTACTCCCGCCAGCCCAGCCCGTGCAGGACCGTGGCCCCGACGGCAACGTCGTCCGACCCGCTGGCCACGACCTCGCCGATCGCGGCCCCGTCCAGCGGCGCGTCGAGCGCGAACGGCGCGACGTACGACTTGACGTCGTTCATCCGCCCGCGCATGTACGGGTCGACGGACATGTACTGGTTACGGACCAGGATCTGGCCCGGTCCCGGGGTCGGGACGTCGGTCTCGACGAGCCGGAAGTTCTCCTCGGCCGGCCAGCCGTTCGGGCGGCTGGCCAGGTGGATCTCGCGGTTGCTGGTCACGGGGTGGTCGTCCTCTCGTCCGGGGTTCTGGCCGGCAGGGCTGGTCAGGCCGACAGGGTCTCGCGGACCGTCAACGCGACGTCGATGTTGCCCCGGGTGGCGTTCGAGTAGGGGCACACCTGGTGGGCCTGCTCGACCAGCTGCTCGGCGGTCGCGCGGGGCACGGCGGGCAGGTCGACGACGAGCCGCACGGTGAGCCCGAAGCCGCCGCTGCCGTTCGGGCCGATGCCGACCTCGGCGCCGACGACGGAGCCGTTCACGTCGGCCTTGGCCCGGCGGGCCACCACCCGCAGCGCGCTGTGGAAGCAGGCGGCGTAGCCGGCGGCGAAGAGCTGCTCGGGGTTGGCCGCGCCGCCGGCGCCACCCATCTCCTTCGGCACGGCCAGGTCGAGCGCGAACGTGCCGTCGGAGGTCTCGACGTGGCCGTCCCGGCCGTCGCCGCTGGCGGTGGCGGACGCGGTGTAGAGAACCTGCATGATGGTCACTGCTCCTTCTGTCGGTGGATGGTGTCGGTGACCCGGGTGAGGGTGTCGCGCAGCGTGACCAACTCGTCGAGGTCCAGCCCGGTGGCCCGGGCGACGCACAGCGGGACGTGGTCGACCCGTTGCCGCAGGGCCCGACCCTGGTCGGTGAGCCCCACCTCGACCCGCCGCTCGTCGAGGGCCGACCGCCGCCGGACCACCAGGCCCGCCCCCTCCAGCCGCTTGAGCAGCGGGGAGAGGGTGCCGGAATCCAGTCGCAGCTCGGCGCCCAACTCGGACACGGTGCGGGCGTCGTCGGGGCGCTCCCAGAGCGCCAGCAGCACCAGGTACTGCGGGTAGGTCAGCCCGAACTCGTCGAGGAGCGGCCGGTAGACGTCGGTGAGCGCGCGCGACGCGGTGTAGAGCGCGAAGCACACCTGCCGGCGCAGCACCAGGTCATCGGTCACCGTTGAACCGTAGCGCGCAATTAGGTTGTGCACAACCTATCGGGCTGGGGCCGGGGTCGTCCGGCGTACCTCACCGGTCGCCGAGGTACGCCTCCAACTCCACCTCCACCAGGTGTTCCGGGTCCAGCAGGCCGGCGACCACCACAAGGGTCGCCGCCGGCCGGACCGCGCCGAAGACGACGTTGTGCGCCCGACCCACCTCGTCGGCGTGCAGTCGGTCCGTCACGTACATCCTGGTCCGGACCACGTCACCGGGCTCCGCTCCCACCTCGGCGAGCGCCGCCAAGCCGATCCGCAGCGCCTGCGCGGTCTGCGCGGCGGCGTCACCCACGTGCGCCACCCGACCGTCCACCGTCGACGTGCAGCCGGCGGTGAAGACCCGGTCACCGGCCCGCACCACCCGGGCGTAGCCGTACCGCTGTTCCCAGGGACCGCCCGAGCCCAGCCGGGTGACGGTCACGCCTCGGCCAGCGTCCGCAGCGCCTCGGCCACCGTGAAGGCGCCCGCGTACAGCGCCTTGCCGGCGATCACGCCCTCCACCCCCACCGACTCCAGACCCGCCAACGCCCGCAGGTCGTCCAGTGTGGACACCCCGCCGGAGGCGATCACCGGACGGTCGGTACGGCCACACACCTCGCGCAGCAGGTCCAGGTTCGGCCCGCGCATCGTGCCGTCCTTGGTGATGTCGGTGACCACATACCGGCTCGCGCCCGCCTTGTCCAGGCGCTCCAGCACCTCGTACAGGTCACCGCCGTCCCGGGTCCACCCCCGCGCGGAGAGGGTGCGACCCCGCACGTCCAGCCCGATCGCCACCCGGTCGCCGTACTCCCCGACCACCCGGTCACACCAGACCGGGTCCTCCAACGCGGCGGTGCCGATGTTGACCCGGGCCGCTCCGGTGCCCAACGCGGCGCGCAGCGACTCGTCGTCCCGGATGCCACCGGAGAGCTCCACCTTCACGTCCAACTGCCGCACCACCTCGGCGAGCAGGTGCGCGTTGGTGCCCCGCCCGAAGGCCGCGTCCAGGTCGACGAGGTGGATCCACTCCGCGCCGTCCTGCTGCCACGCCAGTGCGGCCTCCAACGGGTCACCGTAGACGCTCTCGCTTCCGAGTGCGCCCTGCACGAGCCGGACGGCCCGGCCGTCGGCGACATCCACGGCGGGCAACAGGGTGAGGCTCAACGTCTTCTCCTCGATCAGGTACGACGGTCCAGTGCGATCACCACGATCGCCGGCAGTACGAGCAACAAGAGCACGATCAGCGCGACACGCAACGCCAGATTGTCGACGAGCGTCCAGATCAGGATCAGCGCCGCGCCGGTGAGCAGCACGATCGCGGCCCGCTCACCTCGGGTGTGCCGGGCCAACCGCCCGGAGCGGCCCCGCCGCAGCCGTGGCGTCAACCGGCGGAACACCGCGCGACGGCGCTCCCGACGGGCGACCCGGCGCTGCCGGACCGCCCGCTCCCGGGCCTGCTCCGCCTCCCGCTGGGCCCGGCGACGGGCGCGTTCCCGACTCACCGCGACACTCCACGACCGGACGTCGCGCGACGACGCTCACCCACCGCTGGGCAGTGTGGCCAACCAGTTGCGCAGCAGCGCGGCACCGGTGTCGGCGGACTTCTCCGGGTGGAACTGGGCCGCCGCGAGCGGCCCGCGCTCCACCGCGGCGACGAAGTCCTGGCCGTGGTGTGCGATGGTCACGGTGGCGCCGGCGGCGGCCAGCGCCGCCGGGTCGCCCACGGCGTACGAGTGCACGAAGTAGAACCGGCTCTGCTCGCCCAGCCCGGCGAAGAGCACCGACTCCCGGGGCGCCCGGACGGTGTTCCAGCCCATGTGCGGCAACCGGTCGGCGGCCAGCCGGGTCACCCCGCCGGGCAGCAACCCGAGCCCCTTGGTCACCACCCCGTGCTCGTCGCCGTGCTCGAAGAGCACCTGCATGCCCACGCAGATGCCCAGCACCGGCCGGCCGGCGGCCACCCGCTCGGCGATCACCGGACCCGCACCGAGCGCCTCGATCCCGGCCATGCACGCGGCGTACGCCCCCACGCCCGGCACCACCAGACCGTCGGCGGCAGCCGCGGCGGCCAGGTCGTCGGTCACCCGAACGTCCGCGCCGGCGGCGGCCAGGGCCCGCTCGGCCGAGCGCAGGTTGCCCGAACCGTAGTCGAGCACCACCACGTCGCTCACGCGTTCTCCCCGGGCAGAAGCCACAACACCCCGCCGGCCGTGGCCAGCACGGCGAGCAGCGCGGTGATGATCACCGCTCCCTTCGGCGCGCCCTGCCGGTGCAGCGACCACGCCCCACCGACCAGCACCCCGGCCAGGATCAGCAACAACGTCGGCAACGCGGTCATCAGCGACACCTTCCATTCGCGACTGCGGGGCTCCGCTTCGCTGCACTCCTCGCGCTCATCAGAGCGCACCCTTCGTGCTCGGGATCGCGCCCGCCGACCGCGGGTCGATCGCCGTGGCCTCGCGCAGCGCCCGGGAAACGGCCTTGAACTGCGCCTCCACCACGTGGTGCGCGTCCGGGTGCCCGCCCGGCCGGGCCGCCCGCAACACGTCCACGTGCAGCGTCACCCGGGCCGCCTGGCCGAACGACTCCCAGATGTGCCGGGTCATGCTCGTCGCGTACACCGGCCCGATGTACGGGGCCAGCACCGGCTCGTCGTGCACCACGTACGGCCGACCGGACAGGTCCACCGCGGCCCGGACCAGCACCTCGTCCATCGGCACCGTCGCCGAACCGTACCGCCGGATGCCCGCCTTGTCGCCCAGCGCCTCGTCGAACGCGGCGCCCAGCGCCAGCGCGGTGTCCTCGATCGTGTGGTGCGCGTCGATCTCCAGGTCACCCACCGTGCGCACGGTGAGGTCGAACCCGCCGTGCCGGGCGATCTGGTGCAGCATGTGGTCGTAGAAGCCGACGCCGGTGCTGATCTCGGCGGCGCCGGTGCCGTCGAGGTCGATCTCGACGAGGACCTTGGTCTCCTTGGTGATCCGCTCCACCCGGGCGGTCCGGCTCATTGAAGATTCTCCATCGCAGAAAGAAAGGCGTCGGTCTCGGCGGCGGTGCCCGCGGTCACCCGCAGCCAGCCGGGCAGGCCCACGTCGCGGACCAGCACCCCCCGGGCCAGCAGGGCGTTCCAGACGACGGTCTGGTCGCCGCCCACCTCGAACAGCACGAAGTTGGCGTCGCTGTCGGCGACCCGCAACCCACGCTCCCGCAGCGTCGCCACGATCCGGTCCCGCTGCGCCATGATCGCGCTCACCGTACCGAGGAGGGCGTCCCGGTGGGCCACCGCCGCGCGGGCGGCGGCCTGGGTGAGCGTGGAGAGATGGTACGGCAGCCGGACGAGCTGCACCGCCCGCACCACCGCCGGGTCGGCCGCCAGGTAACCCAGCCGCCCGCCGGCGAAGCCGAACGCCTTGCTCATCGTCCGGGTGACCACCAGCCGCGGGTGGCCGGGCAGGACCGCGAGGGCGCTGACCGTCCCGGGCCTGGCGAACTCGGCGTACGCCTCGTCGACGACCACCATTCCCGGCGCGACGTCGAGCACCGCGGCGACCACCGCCGGGTCCAGCGCGGTGCCGGTGGGATTGTTCGGCGAGCAGAGGAAGACCACGTCGGGCCGGTGCTCGCGGACCTGCGCGACCGCCTCGGCGGCGGTCAACCCGAAATCGACGCCGCGCGCGGCCGGCACCCACCGGGTGCCGGTGCCGAGGGCCAGCAACGGGTGCATCGAGTACGCCGGGACGAATCCCAGCGCGCTGCGCCCCGGCCCGCCGAACACCTGCAACAGTTGCTGCTGGATCTCGTTGGACCCGTTCGCCGCCCACACGTGCTCGACGGTCAGCCCGTGGCCGAGATATTCGGCCAGGTCGGCGCGGAGCGCCACGGCGTCCCGGTCCGGGTAGCGGTTCAGCTCGCGCAGCTCGGCGGCGACGGCCTTGCCGATCGCCTCGACCACCGGCTCCGGCACCGGGTGCGAGTTCTCGTTGGTGTTGAGCCGCACCGGCACGTCGAGCTGCGGCGCCCCGTACGGCGACAGCCCGCGCAGGTCGGCGCGGATCGGCAGGTCCTCCAGACCGGTCACGCCAGCCCTCCCGGGAAGCGGGCCTGCACCGCCTGGCCGTGCGCGGGCAGGTCCTCGACGCCGGCCAGGGTGACCACGTGCGGGGCGACGTCACGCAGCGCCGCCTCGGTGTACTCGATCAGGTGCACGCCGCGCAGGAAGGACTGCACGGACAGGCCGGACGAGTGCCGGGCGCAGCCGCCGGTGGGCAGCACGTGGTTGGAGCCCGCGCAGTAGTCACCGAGCGACACCGGCGACCACGCGCCGACGAAGATCGCCCCGGCGTTGCGCACCCGCAGCGCCCACTCCCGGGCGTCGGCCGTCTGGATCTCCAGGTGCTCGGCCGCGTACGCGTCGACCACCCGCAGCCCGGCCTCGAGATCGTCGACCAGGACCACGCCACTCTGCTCGCCGGTCAACGCGGTGGTCACCCGCTCGGCGTGCTTTGTCGCCGGCACCTGGCGGGCCAGCTCGCGCTCGACCGCCTCGACCAGCGCCAGCGAGGGGGTGACCAGCACGCTCGCGGCGAGCGGGTCGTGCTCGGCCTGGCTGATCAGGTCGGCGGCGACGTGCGCCGGGTCGGCCGTGTCGTCGGCCAGGATGGCGATCTCGGTCGGGCCGGCCTCGGCGTCGATGCCGACCACGCCGCGCAGCAGCCGCTTGGCGGCGGTCACCCAGATGTTGCCCGGGCCGGTGACCAGGTCGACGGGATCGCAACGCCGCTCCCCCGCCGGGTCCACCGCCGCGCCGTACGCCAGCATCGCCACCGCCTGGGCGCCGCCCACCGCGTACACCTCGTCGACGCCGAGCAACGCGCAGGCCGCGAGGACCCGGGCGTCGGGCAGGCCGCCGTTGTCCCGCTGCGGCGGGCTCACCACCACCAGCGAGCGCACCCCGGCCGCCTGGGCGGGAACGACGTTCATCACCACCGTCGACGGGTACATCGCCAGGCCGCCGGGCACGTAGAGGCCGACCCGGTCGACCGGCAGCCACCGCTCGGTGACGGTGCCGCCGGGCACCACCCGGGTGGTGTGGTCGGTGCGCCGCTGGTCTTCGTGCACCCGCCGGGCCCGGCTGATCGACTCCAGCAGCGCGGCGCGGACGGCCGGGTCGAGCACCCCCTCGGCCTCGGCGATCGCCTCGACCGGCACCCGCAGCACCTCCGGGGAGATGCCGTCGAAACGCTCGCTGGCCTCCCGGATCGCCGGGTAACCATGCTCGCGGACCGCCTCCACCAGAGGCCGGATGCGCTCGACGGCGACCGACACGTCGAGCTGGGCACGGGGCAGCAGGCGACGCGGGTCGTCGAGACCGTCGCGTAGGTCGATCCGATTCAGCACCCTTGCGAGTCTAGGCGGCCCACCCGGCGTCCACCCGGGCCGCCCGTACGCCGGGACGGTGAGCCGGGCCACGCCCGGCAGGGCGAGATTGGTTAGGCTCGACCATGTGACCGCACGGCTGCCGGTGTTCCCGCTCGCAACGGTGCTCTTTCCCGGTCTGGTGCTGCCGCTGCACATCTTCGAGGAGCGCTACCGGGCCCTGGTCCGACACCTGGTCGACCTGCCCGAGGGCGCCCCGCGCGAGTTCGGCGTGGTGGCCATCCAGGCCGGCTGGGAGGTCGCGCCCGCCGGCCCCGGCGAACGGGCGACGGCGGGCGTCGGCGACGTCACGCTGCACGAGGTGGGCTGCACCGCCGAGCTGCGCCAGGTGACCGAGCTGGCCGACGGCGGTTTCGACATCGTCACCGTCGGCCGGCGGCGGTTCCGGATCGCCGAGGTCGACGACAACGCCGCGCCCTACCTGACCGCCGACGTCGAGTGGCTGCCCGATCCGGGCGGGCCGGACGAGGTCGCCGATCTGCTGGCCGCCCGGGTGATCGCGGTGTTCCGGCAGTATCTCGGCCTGATCCGCGCCGACCCGGAGGAGATCTCCGAGCAGCTGCCGGAGGACCCGACGGTCCTCTCCCACCTGGTGGCGGCGACCGCGGCGCTCACCGTCGACGACCGGCAGCGCCTGCTGGCGATCGACGACACCGCCTCCCGGCTCCGCGCCGAGCTGCGGC
This sequence comes from Micromonospora sp. WMMD1120, assembly GCF_029626235.1. Taxonomy (NCBI): domain Bacteria; kingdom Bacillati; phylum Actinomycetota; class Actinomycetes; order Micromonosporales; family Micromonosporaceae; genus Micromonospora; species Micromonospora sp. WMMD1120. The sequence continues at coordinate 157,292 of NZ_JARUBO010000005.1, forward strand.
TGCTCAACCGCGAGGCGGCTCTGTTGCGTCAGGTCCGGGCGGTTCCGGTGCCGCTGGCGGAGCTGGCGTCCCCACCGACACCCAACTGAGCTGCGCCGGCTCGGGGCGCAGGTTGGGCCACCGGGACCAGCCGGCGAGCAGGGTGTACATGACGGCGGCGCCGAACGCCGGCAGCAGCAGGTTGCCGTGCGGCACCGGCAGCACCCCGAGCAGCCAGTCGACGCCGCCCGCCCGCAGGTCCGCGGGCTTGCCGAAGGACTGGCCGGCCGGCGCGGTGGCCAGCAACCGGTCGAAGGTGGCCAGGCCGACGCGCCGCCCCACCTGCCACGCCACCGGCGCGGCGACCAGCGCGCCGAGCACCGCGGCCAGCAGTCCGACCGGGCCGCGCTGCCGACGCAGCACGAACCAGAGGGCGAACGCCGCGAGCAGCCCGAAGGCGAGACCGAGCAGGCTGAACCAGCCGTCCGCGGCGATCGGCTGCTCCGGTTGCGGCTCGGCGTAGATCGCCCCCTCGGCGGTCTTGAGCACCGGCGTGTCCGGCGCGAGCGCGGCCCAGAGCAACCCGAGCGGGATGCCCAGCGCGGCCAGCGCGAGCACCGCGCCGAGGACCGTCGCCGCCGTGCGCAGCGGGCGACGAGGCTCGTCGAACCGCAGCTCCAACGAACTCTGGTACGCCGCCGAGGCGCCACCGTCCGGAAGGGGGCCGCCCACCGACGGCGCGACCGGCGCGACAGGTCCGGGCGTCCCGTCCGCCGTGACCGCCTGTGGGGTGCCGGCGCCCGGTGGCGGGTCGGCCGGTGACCCGGCGGGCGGCGGTGTGGCGCCCGCCGGCTGGGCAGCGGCGGGTCGGTCGGGCTCGTCGACGGGGCGCGCGGGATCGGGGTTGTCCGGGCTCACCCGATGATCCTCTCAGGCCCGGTACCCGGCCGGGGCTCCGGTGGCGGCGGACCCGCTCACCGGGCGAACGGCTCCACCATCATGGCCGCCGCCCGCAGCCACGCCTGTCGGGTCTCCGGTTGGAGTTGGTGGTACTCGATCGACGAGCCGGTCTCCAGCGCCGGGTCGTACGGCACCACCGCCACACCCCGGGTGCGGGTCGCGAAGTGCCGCTCCAGGTCGTCCTGGAGGGGCGAGCGGCCCGGGGTCGGGCAGGAGATCAGGGTGATGGCGTTGTCCGCCAGCTCGCTCATGCCCTCCTCGTGCAGCAGGTCGAGCATCCAGTCCGCGCTGAACGCCGCGTCCTCGCGGGGAACCGTCGTCACCACCAGTTGGTCGGCGGCCTGCATCACGGTGCGCCAGTTGGGGCTCTCCACGTTGTTGCCGGTGTCCACGCAGACCACCTCGTGGGTGCGCCGCAGCAGCTCCAGCACCCGCCGGACGGTGAACTGGTCCAGTCGCTGCGCGAAGCGCGGGCTCTCCTCGCCGGCCAGCACGTCGTACGAGCCGTCGGAGGCGTGCCGGAGGTAGTCGTCGAGCCGGTCCAGAAGGGTCGCGCCCTCCAGGATCTCGATCTGGGCCAGCTCGCTGACCAGGTGCCGGATCGTCCGGGCGTGCCGGGCGCTGCCGGCGCGCAGGCCGAGGGTGCCCCGTAGCTCGTTGTCGTCCCAGGCCAGTACGCCCTTGCCGCGCACGCTGCCGACGGTGGCGGCGGCGAGCACCGTGGCGGTCGTCTTGTGCACCCCACCCTTCGGGTTGGCGAAGGCGAACACCCGGGGCGTGCCCAGGTCCCGGCGGAGCACCCCGTTGGCGCGCTCCTGCTCCTGGTCGACGCCCTGCGGGCGCCACTCGATCCGGGCCGGGTAGGAGCGCTCGGCGACCGCCGAGCCGACCGCCGGGGCGGGTGGCGTCGGCGGGACGGACGGCCGGGTGACCGGCGGCGCGGGAGGCGGGGCCACCGGCGGGGGTGGCGCGGCCACCGGATAGCCGGTCTCCGGCTGGTAGCCGGTCTCCAGCAGGGCGTAGCGCGACTCGACCGGCTGGTCGCCCGGCCGGTAGCCGTTGTCCAGCAGGGCGTAGCGCGACGGGACAGGTTCGGAGCCGCGCGGCGGCTCGGGCGCGGCCCGATAGTCCGGCTCGGGCGCGGCCCGATAGTCCGGCTCGGGCGCGGCCCGATAGTCCGGCTCGGGCGCGGCCCGGTAGTCCGGCGCGGCGCGGTAGCCCGGCTGCTCGGTGCGGTAACCCGGCTCGCTCCGGTAACCCGACTCGGCGCGGTAGTCCGGCCCGGCGCGGTAGTCCGGCTCGGACCGGTACGCCGGCTCCGCCTGGTACGCCGACTCGGACCGGTACGCCGGCTCACTCCGGTAGGCCGGCTCCGCCCGATAGGCCGGCTCGGACCGGTACGCCGGCTCGCCCCGGTAGTCCGGCTCGGACCGGTACGCCGGTTCGGCCCGGTAGTCCGGCTCGGCCCGGTAGGCGCTGTCGACGCGGTAGGTCCCCTCGGCCCGGTAACCGGGCTCCGCGCCGTACGACAGCTCGGAGGGGTGCCCGATGGCGGGGGCCCGGCCGGCGTAACCGTTGCCTGCCGCGCGCCGGGGCAGCGGGTCCGGCGGGGCCTCCTCGGCATGCCGGTCCGGTTCGGTCTGCTCGGCGCCGCGACCGCCCAACCGGGCACGGTCCAACAGCGCGCGCCACCGCGGTGCTGGTTCGGCCGGCCGGCCCCAGCCGGTCTCACTGCCCTCCACGGCCCGCCCTCCCAGCGCCATCAATCTTCGTCTGACAGGCTACGAACCAAACCCTATTCGGACCACACCCGCACGCGCACACCAGCCGACGCACATCACGACGACGTCGGGGTCGGCGGCTCGACGTCGAGGGTGTCCGGCGAGGTGGTGACGCCCGACGGCGTCGACAGGGTGGGTTCCGGTGTGAACGGCTCGGGTGACGGAATCGTCACGACCGGTGCTGATTCCGACGATTCGCCCAGCGTCGGCGAGGGCGACGTCGCGCTCGGCGTCGACGCCGGCCGCTCGGGCGCGGTCGGCTGCGGGGTGGGCCCGGTGTCGGCCGGCGGGCGCACCACGTCGCGCTGCTCGGGCAGCGGCGGCGTGAAGACCGTGCGGTCCAGCCGGTACACCTCGGGGGCGGGGTCGACCGCCCGCACGTCGGGTCGGGTCGCGACGCCGCGAAGGACCACCGGCGTCGCCCGCACCACCGCCGCGTAGACGCAGGAGCAGCCGAGGCGGTACGCGGCCGCCTCGGCGGCGGCCACCTCGGCGCCGCCGAGGTAGCGCTCCCGCAGCTCCCGCTCGCCCGCGTCGGCGCCCCGCACCGCGGCGGCCCGCGCCCGGTAGTCGGCGGCCTCGTCGTCCTTGCGGGTCGCCACCCTTGCCATCCCGGCGAGCACGTCGTCCGGCACCCGCAGGGCGGGAATCTTGACGATCTCGGTCTGCCGGCCGGGCAGCGGCACCCGCCCGAACACCGTCGAGACCGGCACGTCGCCGAGGACCTGCGCCAGCCGCTGCGGCGGCAGGTACGTGTCGAGTGTGACGAGCGCGTACGTCGTACCCTCGGCGGTTTGGGCGGACGCGTGGAGCGCGGCCAGGTCGGCCGCCGCGGACCGCAGGTAGCCGGGGACGGAGTCACCCTCGGAGACGCCGACCCGGGTCACCTCGCCCACCGTCCGGTCGCCGACCGGCGTGTCGTCGACGGCCCAGACCGCGGTGCCCAGCACCGCCGCCGCGGAGAGCACGGCGGCCCAGGTGAGCACCCCGGACCGCGCCGACCGGTCGCCCAACCGGGCGACGGTCCGGCTCAGCCGCGGCAGCAGCCGCTGGTCCAACTGCCGCAGCAGATCGCCGGCGCGCACGGGCGGGATCCCCTCTGTGGATCGGTGTGGGGCGGTCGCCGCTCAGTCACGCAGGATCTGGAGCGCACGGTCCAGATCGTCAGGGTAGTCGCTGACGAACCGGACCTCGTCCCCCGAACGGGGGTGCAGGAAGCTCAGTTCGCGGGCGTGCAGCCACTGTCGGGCCAGGCCGAGACGGGCCGAGAGGGTGGGATCGGCGCCGTAGGTGAGGTCACCCACACACGGGTGCCGCAGGGTGGAGAAGTGCACCCGGATCTGGTGGGTCCGGCCGGTCTCCAGCCGGACGTCGACCAGGCTGGCCGCCGGGAACGCCTCCAGGGTGTCGTAGTGGGTGACGCTCGGCTTGCCCCCGGAGACCACCGCCCACCGGTAGTCGTGCGTGGGGTGCCTGTCGATCGGCGCGTCGACGGTGCCGCGCAGCGGGTCGAGGTGGCCCTGCACCACCGCGTGGTAGCCCTTGTCCACCTCGCGGTACTTGAAGGCCCGCTTCAGCGCCGTGTACGCCTGCTCGCTCTTGGCCACCACCATGATCCCGGTGGTGCCCACGTCGAGCCGGTGCACCACGCCCTGCCGCTCGGCGGCGCCACTGGTCGAGATGCGGTGCCCGATCGCGGCGAGGCCGCCGATCACCGTCGGCCCGGTCCACCCCGGGCTCGGGTGCGCGGCCACGCCCACCGGCTTGTCGACCACGACGATGTCGTCGTCGGCGTAGACCACCCGCAGGCCCGGCACCGCCTGCGGCACCACCGTCGGCGGCGCGGCCGGGGCGGGCAGCGTGACCTCCAGCCAGGAGCCGGCCTTGACCTTGTGGGAGTTGGGTCGGGCGGCCCCGTCGACGAGGGCGTCCCCGGCGTCGACCAGTGCCGCGGCGGCGGTGCGGGAGAGCCCGAACAGGCGGGCCACCGCCTGGTCCAGGCGCATGCCGTCGAGGCCGTCCGGCACCGGGAGGGAACGGTGGTCGCCGCCGGCGGCGAACGCGGCGGTCACGCCCGCTCCCGCTGCTCGGCGCCCGACGCGGCACCGGTCGCGGCCGGCTCGCCGTCGCGCCCCACCCGCCGGCCGTCCCGCTGCCGGCCGGTCAGCTCCAACAGCACGGCCAGCAGCACGCCGCTGACCAGCGAGCTGTCGGCCAGGTTGAACACCGGCCAGACCTGACCGTACGGGTCGAAGAGGCTGATCATGTCGACCACGTGACCGTGGAAGGGGGACGGCGCCCGGAAGATCCGGTCGACGAGGTTGCCCAGCGCCCCGCCCAACACCAGGCCGAGGGAGATCGCCCAGGGCAGCGAGCGCAGTCGCAGGGCCATCCAGACGATCCAGCCGACCACCCCGATGGTGATCAGCGGGAAGACCCAGGTGTGGTCGGCGCCGATGCTCCAGGCCGCGCCGCTGTTGCGGGTCAGGCTCAGGTAGACGAGCCCGCCGAGCAACCGGACCGGCTCCCGGTCGGTCAGCGCGGCGAGCGCGAGGTGCTTGGTGACCAGGTCGGCCAGCAGGGCCACCACGGCGACGCCGGCGAGGATCGCCACGGCGCGGGGCCGGCGGGTGCCGCCCCCGGGGTCGGTGCGGTCAGGTTCGGCGGACGGTGCTGCGGTCATGCGCTCCCCATCGACAGTCTCGGCGGTGATCGCTCACCGTCTCATCGCCGCCGGGGAACGGGCCTCAGCGCCGCTCCTCCAGCTGCTTGCACGTCACACACTGGGTGGCCGACGGGAAGGCGGCGAGGCGCTCGACCGGGATCGGGTTGCCGCACCGCTCACACCAGCCGTAACCACCCTCGTCGAGGCGCTCCAGAGCGCGCTCGACCTGCGTGATCCGTTCCAGGATGCTGTTGGCGAGAGAGATCTCCTGCTCGCGCTCCAGGGTCTTGGTGCCCGTGTCGGCCTGGTCGTCCCCGGCCGAGTCGGTCAACCGGTCGCGCTGCAGCTCGGTGATCTCACTCAGCGTCTGATCGTACTCGGCGCGAAGCTCGTCCCGCCGCGCCGCCAGCGCCGCCCGGATCTTCTCGGTCTCCGCCGCGCTGCGGGTGGCCTTGGCCACCGGCTTACGCCCGGCGGTTCTGGTGTCGGCTGGCTTCGCCATGGTTCGCTCCCTCGGCCGGGGAGCCGCGCGGTCCGCGGCGCCTGGTCAGGGGGCGCCGACCAGGGCGTCCCCTATGGACAAAAAGGGGCGCACGGCGACAAGGCCGCGCACTCCGGAGGTTGGCAAGAATACGGAACGTACAGGCGTCCGACAACGTGGCGCACCGTCGTACCGACTAACGACCCCTAGCTCTGCCTAACCGGGGCAAAAGGAACGCTAGCAGATCAACCGGGTACCTCATCTCCGTACTCGCCAAACCATCGGGCCAGACGACCCCGCCGACTGACCGCCCGCAGCCGCCGTTCCGCGGCGTCGCGGACCCCGGCGGTCGCCACGATCAGCAGACTGTCGGCGGTCTTCAACCGGGTGTCCGGCGCCGGCACGAAGCCCACCCCGTCGCGCAGCACCAGGGTCACCGACGCGCCCACCGGAAGCCGCAACTCGTCGACGTGCACGCCCGCCAGCCGCGAGCCCGGCGGCACCTCCACCTGGAGCAGATCCGCCCGCATCCGCTCCAGCGGCGCGGTCTCCACGTGGATCTCGGCGGCCTCGGCCGGTGCGGTCACCCGCAGCCGACGGGCGAGCGGCCCCAGCGTCCCGGTCTGCACCAACGTGAAGATCACCACCAGCACGAAGACCACGTCGAAGAGCCGCTCCGCGCCGGGCACCCGCTCGGACAGCGGGATGGTGGCCAGCACGATCGGCACCGCCCCGCGCAGCCCGGCCCAGGACAGGAACGCCTGCTCGCGGAGGCTGACCCAGAACGGCAGCGCCGAGGCGGCCACCGACAGCGGGCGGGCCAGCAGCACCAGGGCCAGCCCGGCGACAACGGCGGGCAGCACCGCCGCGTCCAGCCGGCCCGGTGAGGCCAGCAGCCCGAGCAGCACGAACAACCCGATCTGGGCGAGCCAGGCCAGCCCGTCGGCGAAGCCGAGGATCGCCTGCCGGTGCGACAGCCGGGCATTGCCCAGCAGCACCCCGGCCACGTAGACGGCGAGGAAGCCCGACGCGTGCAGCACCGCCCCCGCGGCGTACGCCAGCACCGTGATGCCCACCGCGGCGATCGGGTACAACCCGGCCGACGGCAGCGCGGCCCGGCGCAGCGCCCAGGTGCCGGCGACGCCCGCCCCCACCCCGACCGCCGCGCCGGCGCCCAGCTCGTAGCAGACCAGCGCGACCTCGTAGTACCACGGGTGCGACAGGCCCCGGTGGGACAGCAGCACCACCAGCAGCACCACCGGCGCGTCGTTCATGCCCGACTCGGCCTCGAGGGTGGCCACCAGCCGGGGCGGCAGGCGGAGCCGGCGCAGGGTGGCGAAGACGGCCGCCGCGTCGGTGGACGAGAGCACCGCCCCGTAGAGCAGCGCCAACCGCCAGTCCAGCCCCAGCAACAGGTGTACGGCGACGCCCACCACCACGATGCTGACGACCACCCCGACGGTGGAGAGCGCGGACGCCAGCCCGAGCACCGGACGCAACGTGCTCCAGCGCGCGGTGAGGCCCCCCTCCGCGATGATGACGATGAGCGCGCAGAACCCGAGGGTCCGGGTCAGCTCGACGTCGTCGAAGCGGATACCCAGCCCGCTCTCCCCGATCGCCACGCCCAACGCCAGGTAGACCAGGAGGCTGGGCACGCCGAGCCGGGTGGAGAGCCGTACCGCGCCGACCGCCACCAGCAGCACGGCCGCACCGAGCAGCAGCGCGATGTCCAACCCCGGCGTCACGACCGCCGCGCCTGAGCTGTCCTCACCCGGCGGATCCGTCGCGCAGCCGACGCAGCAGCTCGGGCACCCGCGGACCGGGCCGATCGACGAGGAAGAGTTTGTCCCGGCTGGCCGCGCCGGCGCGCAGTGACACAGTCGCCGGACGCACGCCCAACGCCCCTGCCAGCGCCCGGCGGGCCGCCTCGGTCGCCCGGCCGTCGACGGCCGGATCGTGTACCGCGATCACGAGAGCGGGCCCGTGCGGGCCGTCGAAGCGGCCACCCACCCGGTTCCGGGAGGCGCCGGGCTTCACCCGCACCGCCACGGTGAGCGTGTCCTGCGCGGGCACCGGTGCCGCTTCAGATCGGCCGGACGTCGGCGAGGAGGGCGGTCGCTGGCGCGCAGAGCGCGCACGGGGTGAAGCCGAGCTCCACCGCCTCGGCGACCGGCAACGTCTCGGGTTGCCGGCCGACCAGGTGTGGACAGGTGTCGAGGTGGTAGCGGGGTCGGCCGTCCACGACCTCGACGTCGTCGAGGAGCCGTGCGACCCGGGCCGCCTCGGCGACGGTGACCGGCTGCTCGGCCGGCTCGTCGGCGAGCGACCCCCGGCCGTCGAACACGTCACCGGCCGCGTCGGCGACCGGCGGCGCCGGGCTGACGGGCCGGGCGCGGGCAGGCGCCTCGTCGGTCACCGGCACGAACGGCGGGTCCTCGTCGAGCGGGGCCGCCTCGTCGACGCGCGGTGTCTGGTCGACCGGCGGCGCGGGCGGTTGCCGCCACCCGGTGCCGCCGGTACCGACCGTCGTGGGCACGTGCTGGACCGGCACCTCCGGCTCGACCAGCGGCGGCCCGTACGCGACACCCGGGCTGGCCTGGCTGGCCGAGTGGGGAGCGTCGGGGTGCCGCCGGCCGGTCCGGCCGGAATCCACAGTGGCCCGGTTGGCAGCCGCCTGGCGGGCGCCCACCACCAACGCCACGGCGGCCAGCAGACTGGCCGCGATGGAGATGATCAACAGGAAGCTGGAGCCACTGGCCAGGCCGAGCACCAGGAGCACCACCGCGACGAGGATGAGCAGAAGACTTGCGACTATCACGGCTCACCCCCGCCGCGTCGTACCGTCCAGGCAGGGCCGGCGACCGTCACCATTGTTGGCGGACCGTGATCGCCGGCCGGTGCTCAGCGTCCGGCTTCGAGGGCGCCGGAACGCCCGCCGCCGCCGTACGAGCCGGCGAGACCCGCGGCGGCCAGCCCGTTGCCGCCCGTGACGCGGCCGGACTCGGAGCGGGTCATCTCGGCCTCGAGGCCCTGGCCGCGACCGTCGAGGTCACGCAGCTGGCTCTCCAGGTACGCCTTGAGCCGGGTGCGGTACTCGCGCTCGAACTGCTTGAGCTCCTCGATGTGCTTCTGCAGCGCCGTGCGCTTGGCGTCCAGGCCACCCATGGCCTCCTGGTGCCGCTGGCGGGCGTCCCGCTCCAGGGCATCGGCCTTGGCACGTGCCTCGCGGGTCACCTCCTCGGCCTTGCTGCGGGCCTCGGACAGCAGGCTGTCGGCCTCGCGGCGGGCGTCGGACACGTGGTCGTCGGCGGTGCGCTGGGCCATCATCAGCACGCGCAGGGCCTGCTGCTCGCCGTCACCGGTGACCCCCGCGGGACCGCCGGTGGCACGAACCTGCTCCAGCTCGGCCTGCATCGCGCGGGCCGCCTGCTCGGCTGCCGACTTGTCGCGCTGCACCCGGTCGAGCTGGGCCTTGACGTCGTTGAGCTCCGCCGCCAGTCGGGCGTCGCCGCCGGGGCCGGCGGGGGCACCGCCACGGCCGCCGCGCTCCACCTGGGCGCGCAGCTCGTTGTTCTCCTCGATGAGACGGGCGAGCTCGCGCTCGACCTCGTCCAGGAAGGCGTCGACCTCCTCCTCGTCATACCCCCGCTTGCCGATCGGCGGCTTTTTGAAGGCGACGTTGTGGACGTCGGCCGGGGTCAGCGGCATCGAAACTCCTCGGGTCAGTTGCGGCCGCGAAAGCGCGTCGGTCATCAGGCAGATGCCCTGATCGACGGCCCTAACACGAACTCCATCAGCACGAACAGGATAACCAGGAGCACAAGGGAGGCCAGGTCGATGCTCACGGTACCAATTCGCAGCGGAGGGATCACACGCCTCAACGCGTTGAGAGGGGGATCAGTGACGCTCCACACGGATTCCAATCCCGCTGATGCTCCGCGCCCCGGTTGCCAGCGGCGGCCGTACTGCAGGACGGCGCTCAACACGAACCGGGACAGAAGGAGGAGCAGGAAGACATAAAGGATCAGGTACAGCACTTGCAGTAAGATCGACAACACGATCAGCGACGTCCCTCGGGTCGGGCGGTATCAACTCAGACTGAAAAAGCCGCCCTCAGCGATCTTGGCCTTGTCCTCAGCGGTGACCTGGACATTGGCCGGTGAGAGCAGGAACACCCGATTGGTCACGCGCTCGATCGTACCGCGCAGGCCGAACGCCAACCCGGCGGCGAAGTCCACCAGACGGCGGGCATCGGCCTCATCCATCTCGGTGAGATTGATGATCACCGGGACGCCGTCGCGGAAGTGCTCGCCGATGGTGCGCGCCTCCCGGTAGGTGGTGGGGTGCAGCGTGGTGATCTGGTAGCGCTGCTCCTCCTCCGGCATGGCCCGCTCACGCGCTGTGACCTGCGGCGCGAGGGCCAGGTTGTCCCGCGTGTGGTAGGTCAACGCGCCCGAGGTCTCGCTCGCCGGCGACCGGGTGATCGACCGTACGCTGGACCGCTCGATCCGCTCCGGACGCTCACCGTCAGCGCGCTCGGAATCGCCCAGCCGCCCGCTCGCGCGCTCGGAGAGCCGACCCCGCTCGCTGACCCGCGGCCGGGGAGCCGGCGGCTCCTCGGTGTCGTCGTCGTCCTCGTCGGCGAACTCCTCGGCATACCGGCTCTGCCGGTAACGCGAGTCGCGGTAGCCACCCTTGTCGTAGCCACCGTCGTCGTAGGCCCGCTCGTCGTCCTCTTCGACCAGACCGAGCCAGACCCCCGCCTTGCGCAGTGCACCCATCCCGCGCCCTTCCGTCCGCCGTGCGGCACGCGCCCCCGTGCCGTGTCGCCCGTCGCGAGTGGACAACGATGCCCATCGGACCGGAACGGCAATCCCCCGGCACGCGATTCGCGTCGCGTGCCACGGCCCCCGACTGAGGACGCCCGCCCCTGAAACAACACTGATGTAATTTGCCTGTCTGGCGGTCAGGCTACCGCAGCGTGGGACGCATTCCGAGCAACGCGCTACCCACACGGACATGTGTCGCGCCGTATTGGATCGCGATCTCGAAATCTCCACTCATCCCCGCGGACAGCGCGGTGGCTCCCGGATGGACGGTGCGAAACACGCCGGTAACCTCGGCGAGTCGCGCGAAGGCCCGCTCCGGTTCCCAACCCAGCGGCGCGACCGCCATGAGACCGACCAGGCGCAGGCCCGACGCGTCGGCCACCGCCCCGGCCACCGGCTCCAGCCCGGCGTCCGGATCGGCCGAGCCGGGCAGCGCCCCGCCCCGGGCCCCGTCACCGTCGACGCTGACCTGGACCAGGACGTCGAGCGGCACCTCCCGGTCGGCGGTCGCGGTGGCCAGCGCACGGGCCAGCCGGACACTGTCGACGGAGTGCACCACGTCGGCGTAGCGGACCACCGAACGGGCCTTGTTGCGCTGCAACTGGCCGATGAAGTGCCAGCGGGGGCGTACCCCGGCGGCGGCGACCTCGGCGACCTTGCCGGCCGCCTCCTGGTCGCGGTTCTCCCCCACGTCGGCCACACCGAGCCCGGCCAGCGCCACCACGTCGCTGGCCGGGTACGTCTTCGTCACCGCGATCATCGTGACCTCGGCGGGGTCCCGGCCGGCCCGCGCGCAGGCGTCGTCGATCCGGGACCGCACCCGGGCCAGCCCGTTGGCGAGTTCCGCACGCCGGTCCGGTCGTACCGTTGCTGAGCTGTCGGTCATCGGCGGTGCTCAGGACCCGTTCTTGAGGAAGTCGGGAACGTCCACGTCGTCGAAGAGCACCCGACGGGGTGACTGGGCCGGAGCCGGGTTGGTCACCGGCGGCGGCACCGGGGTGCTCTGCGGCGCGGGCTGGTTGGTGTTGGTCTTGCGGGTCGGCTCGGCCGCCTTGTAGGCGGGCGTGCCGCCGTCGAAGCCCGCCGCGATGACGGTCACCCGCACCTCGTCACCGAGCGCGTCGTCGATGACCGCTCCGAAGATGATGTTCGCGTCCGGGTGGGCCGCGTCGGTGACCAGCTGCGCGGCGTCGTTGATCTCGAACAGGCCCAGGTCGGAGCCACCGGCGATGGAGAGCAGCACGCCACGCGCGCCGTCCATGCTCTGCTCCAGCAGCGGGCTGGAGATGGCCGCCTCGGCCGCCTCGACGGCGCGGTTCTCGCCCCGGGCGCTGCCGATGCCCATCAACGCGCTGCCGGCGCCGCTCATCACGCTCTTGACGTCGGCGAAGTCCAGGTTGATCAGACCCGGGGTGGTGATCAGGTCGGTGATGCCCTGCACACCGGAGAGCAGCACCTGGTCGGCGGTGCGGAACGCGTCCATCATGCTGATGTTGCGGTCGCCCAGGGCCAGCAGCCGGTCGTTCGGGATCACGATGAGGGTGTCGCACTGGTTGCGGAGTTCGTCTATTCCCGACTCGGCCTGCACCTGCCGGCGCTTGCCCTCGAACGAGAACGGCCGGGTCACCACACCGATGGTCAGCGCGCCGAGCTTCCGGGCGATGTTGGCCACCACCGGCGCGCCACCGGTGCCGGTGCCGCCGCCCTCACCGCAGGTCACGAAGACCATGTCGGCGCCCTTGAGCACCTCCTCGATCTCGTCGCGGTGGTCTTCGGCGGCGTTCTTGCCGACATCCGGGTTGGCGCCGGCCCCCAGGCCACGGGTCAGCTCCCGGCCGACGTCGAGCTTGACGTCGGCGTCACTCATCAGCAGCGCCTGCGCATCGGTGTTGATCGCGATGAACTCGACGCCCTTGAGCCCAACCTCGATCATCCGGTTGACGGCGTTGACGCCGCCACCTCCGATGCCGACGACCTTGATGACCGCCAGGTAGTTGTGCGGAGGTGTCATCTCCGGTCCTTTCCTTCGAGATTGGCTTCGGCCGACCGGGTACGGCGTGGCCAGCCCAGTGGCCGACGACAGCTGCCACCGGCGGGGATCAGGGGTGAACCCTCACCCTCTACTAGAGGCTTACAGTTATGTCAACCACTGATGCTCTTCGGGGCAACGTAAGCGCCACCGCCCGATGAGCCAAGGACCCGAGCGGCGTGTCGCCGAGCGGAGCGCGACGGTTCACGTTCCGGGTCAACGGAAGGTCACCACGTCCGGCGCGCTCACGTCGATCCGATCGGGCTTCTCGTCGAGCAGCGCGGTCGCCACCCGGGCCTTGTCCGTACCCCGGCTCGCGTCCCCCCAGACCACCGTCCGGTCCCCCCGCAACCGCAGGCTGATCCGGGCCAGCCCCTCCACGTGCACGTCCACCAGCTCCGCGCGCAGCTCCGGCGTCAGCGCGCCGAGCACCTCCAGCGCGGCCCGGGTGCCCGGGTCGTCGGCGGCCGGGCGCGCCACAGTCACCTGCGGCAGGCCGGCGGGGCGCTGGTCCACGGTGCGGAACGCCGTCCCGCTGCGGTCGATCAGGGCGAACGCCTCCCCCTGCGGCACCACCGCCACCGGGGTCCGCTCGGTGACCCGCACCACGAGCGTGCCGGGCCAGTCCCGGGACACCGTCGCCCGCTCGACCGCCGGTAGCGCACCGACCCGACGGGCGGCGGCGGCCAGGTCCACCTGGGCCAGCGGCACCCCGTCCGGTACACCGACCGCGTCGTGCACCTGCACCGGAGTGACCAGGTCGGCGCCCTCCACGCGCACCTCCCGGACGCCGAACAGCCCGGTGCCCAGCACCGTCCAGGCGACCAGCCCGGCCACCGCGAGCACGCCGGCGGCCACCGCCCAGGGCAGCGCCGCACGCATCCGACGCTGCCGGGCGCGGGCCATGAACCGGCGGGTCGAGGGCGGCACCGCGTCGCTGCCGGCCCGGACCAGCTGCCACCGCCGGGCCGGACCCCGACGCGTCGCGCCGCTGTCGGCGGCGGGGCCGCGCCCCCGGGTCGGGCCCTGACTCATCCGGCCGTGGGCGCCGAGCCGCCGGGTGCGGTGGTACGACCGAGAGCCGCGCCGTCGCCGCCGGCCGTGGCCCCGCCCGGCACCGGTTCGCCGACCGCCGGGGTGGTCGCCACCGGGTCCACTGTGGCGGTCGGCGTCGCACCGGCCGCCCGCGCGCCCAGTGCGGCCAGCAGTTCGTCACCCATCAGCGAGATCGGCGGCGCGCCCATGGTGACCACCACGTCCCCGGGGCGGGCCCGACGGGCCACCTCGACCGGCGCGGCCTCCCACGAGTCGACGAAGACCTTGCGCTCGTCGGGCAGCGGCACCGCCGCGATCAGGGCCGCCGAGCCCTCACCGGGCTGGCGCAACTCACCCGGCCCGAAGACCTCCAGGAGCACCAGCTCGTCGGCGATGGCCAGCCCTTCGGCGATCTCCGCCTGGTTGTCCCGGGTGCGGTAGAGCCGGTAGGGCTGGAAGACCACGATCAGCCGACCGTCGCCGGCCACCTCACGCAACGTCTGCAACGCCAGGGTGATGGAGGTCGGGTGGTAGGCGTACTCGTCGTAGACCAGCACGCCGTCCGCGACGCCCTTGCGCTCGAAGCGCCGTCGCACGCCGGGGAAGACCGCCAGCGCGGCCTCCGCCGCCTCCAGCGGCAGCTCCAGGAGGTACGCGGCCAGCACGGCGGACGCGCTGTTGAGCCCCATGTGCCGCCCCGGCACCGGCAGCCGGAACTCGCCCAGCGACCGGCCGTCGATCGCGGCCAGGTAGCGCACCCCCCGGGCGGAGGAGACGATCTCGGTCAACCGCAGGTCGGCGTCGACGGCCTCGCCGTAGGTGAACACCCGCCGCCCCTCGGACCGCAGGCTCTCGGCCAGCCGCCGACCGCCCGGGTCGTCGGCGCAGGTGATGATGAAACCGTCCGGGTCGGTGAGGCGGGCGAACTCCACGAACGCCGCCTCCAGCGTCGCGTAGTCGCCGTAGGTGTTGAGGTGGTCCGCCTCGACGTTCGTGATGATCGAGACGTACGGGCGGTAGATGAGGAACGAGCGGTCGCTCTCGTCCGCCTCGACCACGAAGTGCTCACCCGTGCCGTGGTGGGCCCCCGAGCCGACCTCGGAGATCTCCCCGCCGATCACGAACGACGGGTCCACACCGGCCTGCTGGAGCACCATCGTCACCATCGAGGTGGTGGTGGTCTTGCCGTGCGTGCCGGCCACCGCGATCGCCCGCCGGCCGGTCATCGCCGCCGCGAGGGCCTCGGAGCGGTGCAGCACCCGCAGGCCGCGCCGACGCGCCTCGACCAGCTCCAGGTGGTCCGCCGGGATGGCCGAGGAGTAGACGACGGTGTCCACCCCGTCGAGGTTCGTCGCCTCGTGGCTGAGGTAGATGGTGCCGCCCAGCGCCCGCAGCCCGGCCAGCGAGGGCCACTCCCGCAGGTCGCTGCCGGAGACCCGGATGCCCCGGGTGAGCAGCAGCCGGGCCACGCCGAGCATGCCCACCCCACCGACGCCGATCAGGTGCACGGCGCCCAGGTCCTCGGCGGTGAGGGTGCCGGCCGGGGTGAACTGCGCGGTCATCGGGCCACCGCCGCCATCACGAAGGAGCGCAGCGCCTCGTCACCGTCGCGCCGGCCGTACGCCGCGGCGGCGGCGCCCATCGCGTACAGCCGCTGGGGGTCGCGGATGAGCGGGATGACGGTGCGCTCCAGCCAGTCCGGGGTCAGCTCCGCGTCGTCGACCAGCAGACCGCCGCCGGCCTCCACCACCGGCAACGCGTTGCGCCGCTGCTCCTGGTTGCTGTGCGGGTACGGCACGAAGATCGTCGGCTGCCCGATCGCGGCCACCTCGGCGACGGTCATCGCCCCGCCCCGGGCGAGCATCAGGTCGGCGGCCGCGTAGCCCAGCTCCATCTCCGACAGGTACGGCAGCGTCACGTACGGCACCGGCAGGTCGGAGGGGATCGGCACCGGCTCGTTGCGGGCGCCCATCACGTGCAGCACCTGCACGCCGTTGCGGGCCAGCTCCTTGGCCGCCCCGGAGACCGCCAGGTTGATCGTCCGGGCGCCGGAGGAGCCGCCGGAGACGAAGAGCACCGGCAGGTCCGGGCGGAGCCCGAAGTGGGCGCGGGCGGCGTTGCGCAGCGCGTACCGGTCCAGGCTGGTGATGCTGCGCCGCAGCGGCACCCCGACCACCGTGGCGTCGCGCAGCGACTCGGCCTGGCTCGGCTGGTGCGGGAAGCCCACCGCGACGTTCTTGGTGAACTTCATGCCCAACCGGTTGGCCACCCCCGGCGGCACGTTCACCTCGTGGATCACCATCGGCAGCTCCCGGCGCCACGCGGCCAGGTAGGCCGGCACCGAGACGTACCCGCCGAAGCCGACCACCGCGTCGGCCCGCACCTCGTCGATCACCTTGCCCGCGGCGCGCGCCGCGGTCCACATCCGGCCCGGGGTACGGACCAGGTTCATGTTCACCGAGCGGGGGAGCTGGTACGCCGGGATCTGTCGCAGGTCGTAGCCGTGCGGCGGGATCAGGTCGTTCTCCATGCCCCGGGGTGTGCCGAGGCAGGTGATCCGGACGCCCGGGTCGTGTCGGCGCAGGCAGTCGGCGAAGGCGAGCAGCGGGTAGACGTGCCCCCCGGTGCCCCCTCCCGCGAGCACCACCGAACGCAGCGGACCCATCAGCGTCTCCTCTCGCTCGCCGTACCCCTGCGGTCGCGGTCCTGTCGGACCCCGCGCGGCGCGGCCTGGTCGTCGTGGCGCCGCTCGCGGGACCGGGGCACTGACCCTCGGTCACCCGGCGGAGTCGCCGGGCGGCGACGCCGGCCGGGAAGCGGCGGCAACGGGGCCCAGAGTAGTCGGACCCACCGGGCCGGCGGACGGGCATGCAGCGCTCTGGCCGCATCGGGTTCGGCGCGGGCGAAGGAGGCCAGCATGCCGATGCCGGCCAACGTCACCACCAGGGCGCTTCCGCCGTCGGAGATGAACGGCAGCGGCAGACCGGTGATCGGCAGCAGGCCGACCACCCCACCGATGTTGATCACGGCCTGGCTGACCAGCCAGGTGGTCACCGCGGCGGCGGCGAGCCGCCGGAACGGGTCGTCGACCCGCCGGGCGATCCGCAGACCGGTGTACGCGAGCACGGCGAACAGGCTGAGCACCACCGCGCAGCCGATCACGCCCAACTCCTCGGCGATGACGGCGAAGATGAAGTCGTTGTGCGCCTCGGGCAGCCAGTCCCACTTCAGGCTGCCCTTGCCCAGCCCGACACCGAACCAGCCGCCGTGCTCGATGGCCAGTCGGCCCTGGTGGAACTGGTAGCAGGGGTCGCCGCACTCCTCCGGTGGCGGCGGATTGAGGAACAGGGTCAGCCGGGCCAGCCGGTAGTTGTCCGCGCCGCGCTCGCCGGAGCCGGCGCCGAGCGAGGCCACCGCGACGAGCAGACCGACGCCGAGCAGCCCGAGCACCGTCAGCGCGCCGAACACCCGCATCCGCACGCCGGCCGCCCAGAGCAGACCGACCACGAGCGCCAGCAGGCAGAGCATGGTGCCCACGTCGTTGTAGCCGACCAGGACGAACAGCAGACCCATCACCGGGAAGAGCGGGGTGGCCAGCTCCCGCCACCAGCCCAGCATGGCGCCCTTGCGGGCGATCAGGTGCGCGCCCCAGAGCACCAGCGCGAACTTGGCCAGCTCGGACGGCTGCACCTGGATCCCGCCGATGAACAGCCAGAGCAGCCGCGCCTCGACCGGGCCGACCCGGGCGGACTCCTGGTCGGTGAGCCGGGCGTACGCCAGCAGCAGGTTGAGCACCAACAGCAGGGCGATCGCGGTGAACAGCAGCGGCCGGCCCAGCGAGCGGTAGGTGCTGGCGGGCAGGCGCTGGCAGACCCAGAACGCCCCGATGCCGATCACCGCGAAGATCGCCTGCTTGGTCACCGACGCGGAGGCGTTGCCGTCCTCGGCGTAGTCCTTCACGCTGGTCGCGGAGAAGACCATCGTCAGCCCGATCAGCAGCAGCAGGCCGGCGCTGGACAACAGCAGGTAGTAGCTGGCCAGCGGTCGGTCCAGCAGGCCCCGCAGCGCGGTGAGCCCGCTGGCCGCGTCGAACCCGCGCAGCGGCGCCGGCGCGCTCTCCCGGGCCGCCCCGCCGGGCTCCGGCCCGCGTACGCCGTCCGGTGGCGCGGTCGCCTCGACGGTGCGCGCCGCGCCCGGTGACCGTCGCTGTCGACCGGCTGCCCTGTCGTCGGTGCCGAGTTCCTCCCCCACACCCACATCATCACCGTTGAACACGCGCGAGCACCCCAGAACACCACCCCCGGCGTGTCGCCGCCCCCGCCCCCCGCGCGCCCCCGGCCCCCGGCCCCCGCTGATCTTGCACTTTCTGTCCCGGCGAAAACCCCGAAGCGGGACATTCCGGCGTACGAAAGTGCAAGATCGACGGAGATCGGGGCGGGGCGCGCGGCGGGTGGGCTAGCGGGGGCGGGGGCGGGTCAGACCATGTTGGCGAGGAACTCGCTGTAGAACAGGCCCAGGGCGATGGCCACGCCGATGCCGGCGATGATCCAGAAGCGGACCACGATGTTGACCTCGCTCCAGCCGGCCAACTCGAAGTGGTGCTGGAGCGGGGACATCCGGAACACCCGTTTACCGGTGGTCTTGAAGGAGATGATCTGGATCACCACGGACATCGTGATGATCACGAACAGCCCGCCGATGATGGGCAGCAGCAGGATCGTCCGGGTGGACATCGCCATGCCGGCGATCAGTCCGCCCAGACCCAGCGCACCGGTGTCACCCATGAAGATCCGCGCCGGTGACGTGTTCCACCACAGGAAGCCCACACAGGCCCCGGCCGCCGCCCCGGCGATCAGCGCGATCTCCAGCGGATCGCGCACCTCGTAGCAGTACGGCTGGGTGTAGCTCGGGTCGGCGCACCAGTGCCGGTACTGCCAGAAGGCGATGAGCGCGTACGCGCTCAGCACCATCACCGACGCGCCGGTGGCGAGACCGTCCAGGCCGTCGGTGAGGTTGACGCCGTTCGTCGCGGCCATCACCACGAAGATGAAGATGATCACCGCGCCGACCTTGCTGACCTCCAGGGCGTCGATGTCCCGGATGAAGCTCAGCGTCGTGCTGCCCACTGTCTGCGTGTTCGTCGCGTTGCCCGTGGCGTCGGTCATCGTGCTGGGGAACCACAGCGCGATGACCCCGAAGACCGCGCCGACCAGGATCTGGCCGAGCAGCTTGCCGCGCTTGTTCAGCCCGGCGCTGTTGCGCTTGCGCACCTTGAGGAAGTCGTCGAGGAAGCCCACCGCGCCGGAGAACACCATCAGCCCCAGCAGCACCAGCGCGGTGATCGTCGGCTCGACCTGCGCGATCTGCTGGTCCGGCAGGGTGGTCAGGGCCAGGTGCCCGGCCACGTACGCGATCACCGTGGCCAGGATGAAGACCACGCCACCCATGGTGGGGGTGCCCTTCTTGCCCTGGTGCATGGCCGGGCCGTCGGTACGGATCGGCTGACCGGCCTTGAGCCGGGTGAACACCTTGATCGCGATGGGGGTGCAGAACAGCGAGACGAGGAAGGCCACCCCCATGGCGACGATGACCGCCCTCATTCGGTGCCACCTTCAGTCGCGACTGCGGGGCTCGCAAGCTCGCTCCTCGCGCTCCGGACCGACTCCGCACCGGCGTCGGCGCGCAGGGCGTCGGCCACCTCCCAGGTCCGGTACCGGGAACCCTTGACCAGTACGACGTCACCCGGTCGTAGCTCGTCCCGCAGCACCTCGACGGCCGCCGCCTGATCGGTGAGCAGCACCGACTCTCCTCCCCAGTTCGCTACCGCTGTCGCGCCTTCGTGGATCGGCGCGGCCGGCTCGCCCACCACGAGCAGCCGGTCGACGCCCAACTCGGCCACGAGTCGGCCGATCTCGGCATGGCCGTCGTGCTCGAACGGGCCCAGCTCGGCCATGTAACCGAGCACCGCGACGGTACGCCGTCCCTGACCGATGCTCGCCAACGCCCGCACCGCCACCGCCATCGAGGCCGGGTTGGCGTTGTACGAGTCGTCGATGACGGTGACCCCGTCGGCGCGGTCGAAGACGTCCATCCGCCGGGTCGAGACCAACCCCAGCTCGCCGAGGGCCACGGCCAGCTCGGCCAGCGGCATGCCCAGCTCCCGGGCGACCGCCGCCGCGGCGAGCGTGTTGCCGACCTGGTGCCGGCCGGTCACCGCGAGCCGCACCGGCGCGCGTCCCTCCGGCGTGACAAGGGTGTACGACGCGCGCCCCCGCTCGTCGAGCGTGACGTCCTCGGCGCGCACGTCGGTAGACGGCGCCTCGCCGTACCGGACCACCCGGGCCCGGGTACGGCTCGCCATCGCGTCCACCCGGGGGTCGTCGGCGTTCAGCACGGCGAGCCCGTCCGGCGGCAGCGCCTCGACCAGCTCGCCCTTGGCCTGGGCGATCGCGTCCTGCGAACCGAACTCGCCGATGTGCGACGTGCCGACGTTGAGCACCACGGAGATCCGGGGCGGCACCACCTCGCACAGGTACCGTACGTGCCCGATCCCCCGCGCGCCCTTCTCCAGCACCAGGTAGCGGGTGTCCGGTCCGGCCTGCAACGCGGTGTACGGGTGTCCCAGCTCGTTGTTGAACGACCCGGGCGGCGCCACGGTGTCCCCGAGGCGGGCGGTGAGCTGACCGATCAGGTCCTTGGTGGTGGTCTTGCCGGAGGAGCCGGTGATGCCGACCACGGTCAGACCGGGCAGCCGGTCCACCGCGGCGCGGGCCAGCCGGCCCATCGCGGTCAGGGCGTCGTCGACCAGCACCATCGGCACCCCGGGCACCTCGCGGCTGCCGAGCACCGCCACCGCGCCGGCCTCGATCGCCGTCGCCGCGTAGTCGTGCCCGTCGACCTTCTCCCCGGGGAAGGCCACGAAGAGCGAACCGGGACCCACCTTGCGCGAGTCGAACTCCACAGTGCCGGTGACGGCGCTGGCCGGGTCGGCGGCCACCAGCCGCCCGTCGACCGCTTCGGCCACCTCGGCCAGGCTCAGCGCGATCACCGCTGACCCGCCAGGTTGCCGAAGCGGGCCCGCAGCGCGTCGGCCAACTCGATGCTGTCGTCGAACGGAAACACCTCGCCCGCCACCTCCTGGCCCCGCTCATGCCCCTTGCCGAGCAGCGCGACCACGTCACCCGGCTCGGCCAGCCGGACCGCCTCGTCGATGGCGGCGCGACGGCCGGCCACCTCGATGATCCGCGCGGGCGTCCCCGCCCGGTACGCCCCGGCCAACACCTCGGCGCGGATCTCCGCCGGGTCCTCGGTCCGCGGGTTGTCGTCGGTCACCAGCACCACGTCGGCCCCCTGGGCGGCGGCGGCGCCCATCACCGGCCGTTTGCCCCGGTCCCGGTCCCCGCCGGCGCCGAGCACACAGATCAGCCGGCCGGCGCTCAGCTCACGCAGCGCGGCCAGCGCGGCCACTATCGCGTCCGACTTGTGCGCGTAGTCGACCACCCCGCGTACCGGCGCGGACACGTCGACGAGCTGCAACCGCCCCGGCACGCCGCCGCAGGCGGCCACGCCGTCCGCCGCGGTCGCCGGGTCCACCCCGGCGCCGACCAGCATGGCGATGGCCAGCAGCGCGTTCGCCACGTTGTGCCGGCCGGGCAGCGCGACCCCGGCGGGCACGGTCAGCCCGTCCGGGCCGTGGGCGGTGAACCGCTGGGCGTACCCCTCGCCGTTGACACCGTCGGCCCACCAGGTCGCGGCCTGGTCGCCGGCCGCCGAGTAGCTGACGGTGGCGGGCTTGAACAGCGGTGTCAACGCCGGGTCGTCGTGGTTGAGCACCTCGACCGCGCAGCGCCCGTCGAAGAGCTGCGCCTTCGCGGCGAAGTAGTCGTCGCTGTCGGCGTGGAAGTCCAGGTGGTCGGAGCCGAAGTTGGTGTAGCCGCCGACGGCGAACCGCACCCCGCCCACCCGGCCCATCGCCAGCGCGTGGCTGGAGACCTCCATGACCACCGCCGTGACGCCGCGCTCGCGGGCGGTGGCCAGCATGGCGTGCAGGTCGGTCGCCTCCGGGGTGGTGCGCACACTGTCGATCACCAGGTCACCGAGGCGGGTCTCCACGGTCCCGACCAGCCCGGTGGTGTGGCCGGCGGCCCGCAGCCCCGACTCGACCAGGTACGCCGTGGAGGTCTTGCCGGCGGTGCCGGTCACCCCGATCACGGTCAGGTCGGCGGTCGGGTCGCCGTAGACGGCCGAGGCCAGCTCGCCGAGCACCGCGCGCGGGTCGGGAACCACCAGCAGGGGCAGACCGCTCGCCGCCGCCAGCTCCGCGCCCGCCGGGTCGGTCAGCACCGCCACGGCACCCGCCTCGGCGGCCCCGACGGCGAACTCCGCGCCGTGCCGGCGGGCCCCGGGCAGTGCCGCGTACAGGTCGCCGGGGCGGACCTCCTGGCTGGCGTGGGTGGCCCCGGTGACGGTCACCGCGGCGGCGTCGAGCGGGAGGTCGACGGCGAGCCGGACGGCGAGATCACCGAGCCGGACTCCGGTCACGGTACGTGGACGTGGATTGCCGGGCACGGCGTCAGACCCTACCCGGTCGTCCGGTTCCGGCCGCACAGCCGCCCCGGTGGTTCGTCGGCACTCACCGATGATGTCCCGCCGCCCCTGCTCAGCGCGGATAGACAGTGAACTTGGGCGCGGATCCGCTCGCGGACGGCGGCACCCGGTAGTGACGCAGGGTGAACTGCATCATGTCCCGAAACGCCGGATTGGCGATCGCCGCGCCTCCCCCGTTGGGCGTGTAGACGAAGACCGCGATCACGTACCGGGGATTCTCGGCGGGGGCCATGCCGATGAAGGAGGACACCTTGTCGGTCTCGATCTTCCCGTTGACCAGCCGCGATCCGGTGCCGGTCTTGCCGGCGACCCGGTAGCCGGGGACCGCGGCGGTGACGCCGGTGGCGCCGTCGACGGTGGTGACCGCCTCCAACATGGTGCGCAGGGCCGCCGCGTTCTGTGGGCTGAGCACGGACCGGGTGGTCGGAGTCGGCCCGGGGGTGCGCTTGCCGTCCGGGCCGATCACCTCTTTGACCAGGTGCGGCTGCACGTACGTGCCGTTGTTGGCGATGGCGGCGTACGCGGCGGCCATCTGTAGCGGCGTGGCGTCGACGCTGTGCCCGATCGGCACCGATCCCCGCGACGATTCGCTCCACTCGTCGGCCGGCAGCAGTCGCCCGCTGGCCTCCCCGGGCATCCCCTCACCGGTCGGCTTACCCAGCCCGAACCGCTTCTGGTAGTCGATCAGCCGGTCCCGGCCGAGCTTCTCGGCGATCGTGATGGTGCCGACGTTCGACGAGTAGGCGAGCATTCCCGGCACGCTCATCCGCTTGCCGTTGGCCGGGTGCGTGTCGGAGAACCAGGTGTCACCCATCTTGATGCTGTTCGCGATGGGCAGCGTGGTGTCCGGCGTGATCACGCCCTCCTGCAACGCCGCGCCGTAGGTGATCGCCTTGTGCACCGAGCCCGGGTCGACGACGAAACTGGTCGCCGCGTCCTCCCGGGCGACCGGGTCGCTCGGCGTCGGCTTCGCCGCGTTGTAGGTGGGGTGGCTCGCCTGGGCCAGCACCGCGCCGGACGGGATCTCGATGATCACGGCCGCGCCGGTGCCGCCCCGCACCTTGGCCATGCCCGCGCTGAGAATCTGCTGGGTGCGGAACTGGAGGTCCCGGTTGATGGTGAGCACGAGGGAGCTGCCCGGCTTGGCCGGCGTCGTCCGGCTGTAGCCGCCCGGGATCGGGGCCGCCAGGTCACCGAGGCCGGCCTCGTACACCCGCTTGCCGTCCTGACCGGCGAGCACGTCCTCGTAGCGGGCCTCCAGCCCTTCCAGCCCAGCCATGTCCTGGCTGGTGAAGCCGATCAGGTTGGCCGCCAGGTCGCCGCCGGGCACGTCGCGACGCTCGTCGCGGTGCACCCCGATGCCGGGGAGGTCGAGCGCCTGCACCCGCTTGGCGGTGGGGATCTCCACGCCCCGGGCCAGGTAGGCGAACGTCGACTCGACGCCGTTCTCCAGCCGGCGCGGCTTCATCAACTCGAGCAGCTTCGACGCCGGGATGCCGAGCAGCGGGGAGAGCGCCTTCGCGGTGGCGGGCGGGTCCGTGACCTCGGTCGGATCGGCGTACACGTAACGCGCCTCGACGCTGCGGGCCAACGGCGCGCCGGTGCTGTCGTAGATCGCGCCGCGCGGCGCGGGCAGCTCGACGGTGCGGGTGCGGTCGGCGACGCCGCCCCCGGCGTACGCCGGAGCGTCCACCGCCTGGAGGAAGACCAGCCGGATCCCGATGACGGCGAACAGGGTGAGGGCCAGCGCGGTGCCGAGCCGCAGCCGCAGCCGCGAGTCGGCGAGCTTCGGCGGACGTGGCGGCTTGCGCGACGGTCGACGCGCCGCCGGGCGGTCGCCCCGGCGCGGCGCGCGCGGGGTGGTCCGGCGGCGCGGCGGTGGCTCGTCCTGACCCGGATTGCGCGGGGTGCGCGGGGTGACGGTGCGCACCACGCCGCCACGCCCGGCGGCCGGGGCGTCGCGCCGGCCGGTCCGGGCGGCGGCCCGGCCGCCGTCGAGCACCTGCAACGCCGGCCGGAACGGGTCGCCCGAGCGGGTGCTGCGTGGGGTACGCCGCTGCTCGGCGCCACCGCCGCCGCGGGCGGCCGTGCCGCGCTCGTCGCGGACGGTCCGCCCTCTCGGGGTGTACGCGCGGGCGCCGGAGATGCCGCCGATGCCCGGCTCGCCGCGCGACTCCCCGTCACCGGGGCGGGCGTCTCGCGAAGAACCGCGCCGGGACCCAGCGGGGTCCCGGCGCGGCTCGTCCGACCGTGGTGGCACTGCTCAGCCTCCCGCACCCTGGCTGGTCACCGACGGCTGACCGCTGGCCGGCTGCGGAATGCCCAGCGGCAGCTTGCCGTCGGGCAGCCGGATGTAACCGGGCTCGCCGGCGTCCACCAGCCCCAGCCGCCGCGCCTCGGCGGTCAGGTTGCCCGGCGCCTCGGCGTCGGCGATCTGCTTGTCCAGTTGCTGCTTCTCCAGGTCCAGTCGGGCCTGCTGCTGCTGCAGTCGCTCGAGCCGGAACGCGTTCTCATTGATCTTGGTGTTGACCGCCAGGATGCCCAGCACCCCACCGACCACCAGCACCACGATCAGCGCCGCGAACGGCGCGCGCGGCACCGACACCGGCGGCGGCGGGGCCACCCGCAGCCGAGGCGAACGGGCCTTGCCGGTGCTGCCGGCCTTCTCGACCGGCCGCAGCGCGGCGGCGCCCTGGGTGGGGAACTCGCGCGCCCCCCGGGCGCGAGTCTCCCCCTGCTTGTTCACTCGATCGATGCGTGGCGTACCGTTTCCGACGCGCGGAGCCCGCTCCGCCGCGGTCCGGCCCCCCGACCGCGGTGCGCGCTGCCCGCCGCCGGTGACGTCCCGGCGGTCGCGCTTGTCAATGCTCATGTCCCTCCCCCTCAACGTCCGTCCCTCTGCCCGTCCCGGTGCCCCTGACCCCCCACGGATCAGGCGGACCCCGTGCCCGGTTGGTGCATTCCCTTCACCCGTCGGCGGGACCGTTCGCGGTCGGTCCGCGCCTGTTCCGTCGCGTTCGGATCGAGTCGTTCCGCCGCCCGCAGCCGCACCGAGGCGGCGCGCGGGTTCGCGGCGACCTCCGCCTCCCCGGGCAGTTCGGCGCCCCGGCTGAGCAGCCGGAACGTCGGACCGGACCCGGGAAGCTCGACCGGGAGGTCGACCGGGCCCTTACTGCGTACCCGGTCCGCGAGCGCCGCCTTGGTGAGCCGGTCCTCCAGCGAGTGGTAGGACAGGACCACCATGCGACCGCCCACGGTCAGTGCGTCGAGCGCGGACGGCAACGCTGTCTCCAGCGCTGCGAGTTCTCTGTTTACCTCGATCCGTAAAGCCTGAAACGTTCTCTTTGCCGGGTGCCCACCCGTTCGGCGGGCTGGTGCCGGAATGGCGTCCCGCACCAGCTCCGCCAGCAGCGCCGACGAGGTGATCCGGGCCCGTTCCCGCTGCCGGATGATCGCCGAGGCGATCCGACCGGCGAACTTCTCCTCGCCGTAGACCCGCAGCACCCGGGCCAGGTCCGGATGCGCGTACGTGTTGACCACCTCTTCGGCGGTCATCCCCCGGGTCTGGTCCATCCGCATGTCCAGCGGCGCGTCCTGGGCGTACGCGAACCCGCGGTCGGGCGCGTCCAACTGCAACGACGAGACACCCAGGTCGAACAGGATCCCGTCGATGCCCGGATAGCCGAGCCGGTCCAGCACGTCCGGCAACTCGTCGTAGACGGCGTGCTCCAGGTGCACCCGGTCGGCGAACCTGGCCAGCCGGACCCGCGCGTGCGCGAGCGCCTCGGTGTCGCGGTCGAGCCCGACGAGGACCGCCCCCGGATGCGCCTCGAGCACCGCCTCCGCGTGCCCGGCCAGGCCGAGCGTCGCGTCGACGTAGACCGTCCGGTCGCCTCGACCCAGCGCGGGGGCCAGTAGCTCGAGACAGCGCTCGAGCAGCACCGGCACGTGCGTGCCGCGCAACTCCCCCATGTCGACCCCCACTGGTTGAAACGTCCGTTCTCTTCGTGCGCCTGTCGTCGGACGGCGCTGCCGTCGTACCGCCAGATCCCCATCCGCTCCCGCCGGACACCGGACTCGCACCCGATGACTGGATCGTGCGCCTGGCACCGGGGAAGGGATGCCAGGAACTCGAAAGCGGCTGGAGATCTCGCAGTACGTCGGGCGCCGTTCCGCCCTACAGACCGCCGGGCAGCACCCCCTCCTCGATGTCGGCGAAGTCGTCTTCGCTCTCGGCGAGGTAGGTCTCCCAGGCGACCTGGTCCCAGATCTCCACCCGCGTGCTCGCGCCGATCACCACCAGATCGCGGTCCAGCCCGGCGTACGACCGCAGGTGAGCCGGAATGGTCACCCGACCCTGCTTGTCCGGAACCTCGTCGTGCGCGCTGGCGAAGAAGACCCGGCTGTAGGCCCGGGCCGCCTTGTGTGTCATCGGCTGCGCGCGCAACTGGTCGGCGATGCGCTGGAACTCAGGGGTCGGGAAGACGTAGAGGCAGCGATCCTGCCCTTTGGTGACCACGACACCCCCCGCCAGCTCATCTCGAAACTTGGCCGGAAGGATCAACCGGCCCTTTTCGTCGAGACGCGGAGTGTGGGTGCCGAGAAACATCGGCCCAACCCCCTCGCCCCTGAGCGGCGTTCGCGGCGCCGCTGACCCCCCGGGCCGGTGAGCCCTCCCGGCCTCACCATCGGCCCCCACTCTACTCCACTTCCCTCCACCCGCAAGAAGATTCGCCCGCGTGGCGCGGTCAATCGGACGGCAAAACCGCACGTCACAGGGGGTGGAGCGGAGTGGAGGGCCACGGCGGCCACCCGGCGTGGTCCGCTTTCCGACATTGATCGACTCCGTCCGGGGGAGACCGCCCCGGCCGCGCGCCCGAGCGCCACGGCCGAACGGTTCGCCGTCGGCGGCGATCTGGTGGGGCGGGCGGTCCGGTAACCTCGCTCGCGTGACGGACGCGAAAATGCCCCTACGGGCCAAGGTGGCCAGCTCCGTGTCACGGACCGCCGCGGCGCTCTCCCGGGCGGCCGGCCGTGGCGACGGTTCGGTGATCGGCGGGTGGATCGGCCTGAAGATCGACCCGGACCTGCTGGCCCACCTGTCGGCCGGGCGCGCCATCGCGCTCGTCTCCGGCACCAACGGCAAGACCACCACCACCCGGCTGACCTCCGCCGCCGTCGGCGTGCTCGGCCGGGTCGCCACCAACTCGTTCGGCGCCAACATGCCCACCGGGCACACCTCCGCGCTGGCCAAGGCCGGCAGCACCCCGTACGCGGTGCTGGAGGTCGACGAGCACTACCTGGCCCAGGTGCTGGAGGCGACCGAACCACACGTCGTCGCCCTGCTGAACCTCTCCCGCGACCAGCTGGACCGCGCCAAGGAGGTCGCCATGATGGCGCAGCTCTGGCGCGCGGCGCTGGTCCGGCACAGCGACGTACGGGTGGTGGCCAACGCCGACGACCCGATGGTGGTCTGGGCCGCGACCCCACCCGGCGATCCCGCCCGGGGCATCCGCCCACCGCACGTGACCTGGTTCAGCGCCGGCCAGCGCTGGCACGACGACTCCTGGGTCTGCCCGGAGTGCGGCTCCACGATCCAGCGCACGGGTGAGCAGTGGTGGTGCACCGGGTGCCCGCTGCGCCGCCCGGAACCGCAGTGGGTCGTCGAGGACGAGGGGGTGCTCGACCCCACCGGCGCCTGGCACAAGGTCTCCCTGCAACTGCCCGGTCGGGTCAACATCGGCAACGCCGCGACCGCGCTGGCGGTGGCCGCCGAGTTCGGCGTCCGCCCCGTCGACGCGGTGTCCCGCCTCGGCATCGTCACCTCGGTGGCCGGCCGCTACGCGCAGGTCGACAGGGACGGGCGCAACATCCGGCTGTTGCTCGCCAAGAACCCGGCCAGTTGGCTGGAGGCGTTCGACATGGCCGACGAGGCGCCCACCCTGCTCTCCATCAACGCACGGGACCCAGACGGCCTGGACACCTCCTGGCTCTTCGACGTCGACTTCGCGCCGCTGCGCGGCCGTCAGGTGTTGATCACCGGTGACCGGGCATACGACCTGGCGGTACGACTGGACGTCAACGACGTGCCGTTCCAGCACGTCCGCACGTTCGACGACGCCGTCCGGTCGGTCCCGCCCGGCCGGCTGGAGGTCATCGCGAACTACACCGCGTTCCAGGACATCCGAGCGGAGTTGGACCGTGTCAACTGAGAGCCTGCGCATCGTCTGGATCTACCCCGACCTGCTCTCCACCTACGGCGACCGGGGCAACGCCCTGATCCTCGCCCGCCGGGCCCGGCAACGCGGGATGCCCGTCGAGGTGGTGGAGGTCCGCTCCGACCAGCCGCTGCCCGCGACCGCCGACATCTACCTGGTGGGCGGCGGCGAGGACGGGCCGCAGGCGCTGGGCGCGCAGCGGCTGCTCGCCGACGGCGGCCTGCACCGGGCGGTCGCCCAGGGTTCGGTGGTGTTCGGCGTCTGCGCCGGCTACCAGTTGCTCGGCACCTCCTTCTTCGCGAAGGGTGTGCAGTGCCGTGGGCTGGAGCTGCTCGACCTCCAGTCCGACCGCGGCCCGAGCCGCGCGGTGGGCGAGCTGGCCGGTGAGATCGACCCACGACTGGGCCTGCCCCCGCTGACCGGCTTCGAGAACCACGGTGGCCGCACCCACCTCGGCCCGGAGGTCTCCCCGCTGGCCCGGGTCACCGCCGGGGTCGGCAACGACGGCGCCACCGAGGGCGCGTGGCGCGGCAAGCTCCTGGGCACGTACTCGCACGGCCCGGCCCTGGCCCGCAACCCGGCCCTGGCCGACCTGCTGCTGCGCTGGGCCACCGGAGCGCACCAGCTCCCACCACTCGACGACACCTGGTCGGACCGGCTCCGCAACGAGCGCCGCTCCGCGGTGGCCGCCGCCCGGGCATGATCCACGCCGTCCGGCGGTTGCTCCGGCAGCCGTCGGCCGCCCGGTTCGCCCTGCTCCTGCTGCTGATCGGTGGCTGCGGGCTGCTGCTGCTCCTGGTGCCCCGGCCGGACCCGGAGCAGCTACCGCTGCTGGCCGACCGGCTGGGTGACCTCGCTCCGGTGGCGGCGATCCTCGGCGGCGCGCTGCTGCTGGTCGCGCTGGTGCCCCGGACCTTCATCACGCTCGCCGCGGGGGCGATCTTCGGTCCCCTGGAGGGCGCCGCGTACGCCCTGGGCGCCGCGCTGGTCGCCGCGGCCATCGGCTTCACCGTCGGTCGGTTGCTCGGCCGGGAGTTCGTGGCCGAACGGGTCCGTGGCCGGCTGGCCCGCCTGGACGGCTGGTTCGCCCGGCAGAGCGTGCTCGGTGTGATCACCGTACGACTGCTGCCCATCGCCGGGTTCGGGCTGGTCAGCTACGGCTACGGCACGACCGGGGCGCGGGTGCTGCCGTTCCTGGCCGGCAGTGTGCTCGCGTCCGCGCCGACCGCCTTCGGGTACGCGGCGCTCGGCGCGGCGGTCAGCTCCCCCGGCCACGTCAACTGGTACGCCGCCGCCCCCGCCAGCCTCGGCCTGATCGCCAGCCTGGTGCTGATCCACCAGTGGTGGCGCGCCGAGCGCCGCCGCCGAATCCCACACCCCTAACCCCACCCACCCCCACCCCGCCCCCAAACCCCCGCGCCCCCGCGCCCCGCCCCCACACCCCCGCCCCACACGCCCACGATCTTGCAGTTCCTGTCCCGACGAACCGCCCCTCAAGGGGCGAATCGGCAACCGAAACTGCAAGATCGGCGAGGCGCGGAGCGCCGCGAGGCGCGGAGCGCCGCGAGGCGCGGAGCGCGCGCGGCCGCGCCCCGCGGCCGGGCGCGGGGCGCGGGGCGCGGCGTGACGGGTTAGGCGACCACGGAGACCATTCGGCCCTTCACGACGATGACCTTGCGCGGTGCCTTGCCGGCCAGCGACGCGGCCACCGCGTCCAGGGCCGCCGCGCGGACGGTCTCCTCGGCGGCGTCGGCGGGGACCTCGACGCGCCCCCGGACCTTGCCGTTGACCTGCACCGGGTAGGTCACCGTCTCGGCCACCAGCAGCGCCGGGTCGGCGGTCGGAAAGTCCACGTACGTCAGCGAGGTGTCGTGGCCCAGCCTGCGCCACAGCTCCTCGGCCAGGTGCGGAGCGAACGGCGCCACCATCAGCACCAGCGGCTCGGCCACCTCGCGGGGCGTCGCCGACAGCCCGGTCAGCCCGTTGGTCAGCTGGATCAGCTTGGCGATGGCGGTGTTGAACCGGATGCCGTCCATGTCGCCGCGCACACCGTCGATGACCTTGTGCAGCAGCCGGCGGGTCGCCTCGTCGGCCGGGTCCTCGGTGACCCGCAGCGCGCCGGTCTGCTCGTCGACGACAGCGCGCCAGACCCGTTGCAGGAACCGGTACGAGCCGACCACGGCCCGGGTCTCCCAGGGGCGGGACACCTCCAGCGGACCCATCGACATCTCGTACACCCGGAAGGTGTCCGCGCCGTACGCCGCGCACATGTCGTCGGGGGTCACCACGTTCTTCAGCGACTTGCCCATCTTGCCGTACTCGCGGTTGACCACCAGGTCTTCCAGGTAGTACGCGCCGTCGCGCTCGACCACGTCCTCGGCCTGCACGTAGCTGCCGCGCGAGTCGGTGTAGGCGTACGCCTGGATCATGCCCTGGTTGAACAGCTTGCGGAACGGCTCGAACGACGACACGTGCCCCAGGTCGTACAGCACCTTGTGCCAGAACCGCGCGTACAGCAGGTGCAGCACGGCGTGCTCGGCGCCGCCGACGTACAGGTCGGTGCCCCCGCAGTCGCCCTCGCCGCGCGGACCCATCCAGTACCGCTCGTTCTCCGCGTCGACGAACCGCTCCGAGTTGGTCGGGTCCAGGTAGCGCAGCTCGTACCAGCAGGAGCCGGCCCACTGCGGCATCACGTTGGTCTCCCGGGTGTAGCGCTTCGGCCCGTCACCCAGGTCCAGCTCGACCTCGACCCAGTCGCGCCGCCGCGACAGCGGGGTCTCCGGGTTGCTGTTTGCGTCGTCGGGGTCGAACGTCTTCGGCGAGAAGTCGTCCACCTCCGGCAGCTCGACCGGCAGCATCTCCTCCGGCAGGGCGATGGCAGCGCCGGTCTCGTCGTAGACGATCGGGAACGGCTCACCCCAGTACCGCTGCCGGGAGAACAGCCAGTCGCGCAGCCGGTAGGTCACCGCGCCGGTGCCGTGCCCGTTCGCCTCCAGCCACGCGATGATGGCGGCCTTGGCGTCGGCGACCCCCAGGCCGTTCAGGTCCAGGCCGCGCTCGGGCGCGGCGCTGTTGATGGCCGGGCCGTCCCCGGTGTACGCCGCGCCGTCGAAGCCCTCCGCCGGCTGCACGGTACGCACGATGGGCAGCTCGAAGACCTCGGCGAACGCCCAGTCCCGCTCGTCCTGCGCGGGCACCGCCATGATCGCGCCGGTGCCGTAACCGGCCAGCACGTAGTCCGCGATGAAGATCGGGATCTGCCCGCCGGTGACCGGGTTGGTGGCGTACGCCCCGATGAAGACGCCGGTCTTCTCCTTCGTGTCGGCCTGCCGCTCGACGTCGGTCTTCGCGGCGGCGGCCTTGCGGTACGCCTCGACGGCCGCACGCGGGCTGGCGTGACCGCCGGTCCAGACCTCGCGCGTGCCCTCCGGCCAGGCGGCCGGCGCCAGCGTGTCGACCAGCTCGTGCTCGGGGGCCAGCACCATGTAGGTGGCGCCGAAGATGGTGTCCGGACGGGTCGTGAAGACCCGGACCGGGGCCGCGGTGGTCGGGAAGTCGATGTGCGCTCCCTGCGACCGGCCGATCCAGTTGCGCTGCATCAGCTTGATCGGCTCGGGCCAGTCCAGGCTGTCCAGGTCGTCCAGCAGCCGGTCACCGTACGCGGTGATGCGCATCATCCACTGCTTCAGGTTGCGCTTGAAGACCGGGTAGTTGCCCCGCTCCGAGCGCCCCTCGGCGGTGACCTCCTCGTTCGCCAGCACGGTGCCCAGGCCGGGGCACCAGTTCACCGGCGCCTGCGAGACGTACGCCAGTCGGTGGTCGTCGACGACCTGGCGGCGCTCGGCGACGCTCAGCTCGGCCCATGCGCGCCCGTCCGGCGTGGGCCGGTTGCCGCCCTCGAACTCGGCGATCAGCTCGGCGATCGGGCGGGCCCGGCCGGCGTCGTTGTCGTACCAGGAGTTGAAGACCTGCAGGAAGATCCACTGGGTCCAGCGGTAGAAGTCGGTGTCGATGGTCGCCACCGAGCGCCGCTCGTCGTGCGCCAGGCCCAGCCGGCGCAGCTGCGCCCTGTACCGCTCGATGTTCTGCTCGGTGGTGGTCCTCGGGTGGGTGCCGGTCTGCACGGCGTACTGCTCGGCGGGCAGGCCGAACGCGTCGAACCCCATCGCGTGCAGCACGTTGTGGCCGGCCATCCGCTGGTAGCGGGCGTAGCAGTCGGTGCCGATGTAGCCCAGCGGGTGGCCCACGTGCAGGCCCGCCCCGGAGGGGTACGGGAACATGTCCAGCACGTACAGCTTCTCCGCGTCGGCGCGCGGGTGGGTCGGGTCGGCCAGCGGGCCGGTCGGGTTCGGCGCGTGGAAAGTGCCCTCGCGTGCCCAGATGTCCTGCCAACGGATCTCGATCTCGTCGGCCAGGGCCGCTGTGTACCGGAACGGGGGGATGTCGTCCGCCGGTGCGGCTGCCTCGCTCATCGTCTCTCCTCGCTTCGCTTCGCTTCGTCTCGGCGCCACCGGGCCGGACCGGCAGCGGGCACAAAAAAGCCCCTCGCGCAGGAGGGGCCGCCGTGCTGTCGCTGTGTCAGCGCATCAGCACGGCCCGGTAAGAAGCAGGAAGACTCCGGCCATGTCCCGCAGTGTACCCCGCCACCCGGTCCGTTGACGCGGCACTATCGCCGGGCCGGACCCGCGTACCCGTCGGCGCTTCGGCACCGTCCCTCCGCCTGGCTGATATCCGGTGCGTAACCGGCGGACTACCTGCGGGGTTCGGCGATAACGACAAACATGGTTAGCCTGAGAGGCCAGTGAGATTCCTGCGGCAATCGAGGCTCGACGTCGCGAACCCAACGGCGGGTCCAGGTGCTCTACAACAGAGCTGCCGTGACGGCGACGAGGAGGAGGCCCGTGACACAACAGACCTGGGACGAGGTGGGCGGCCTGCTGCCGCACGACGAGTTCCGCGCCGCCAGCGAGGCCATCGTGGCCAACATCGAGCAGGTCATCGAGGGTAAGACCGCCACCGTGCGGCTCGCTCTGGCCGTGCTGCTCGCCGAGGGCCACCTCCTCATCGAAGACGTTCCCGGGGTCGGCAAGACCAAACTGGCCAAGGCCCTCGCGCGGTCCATCGACTGCACGGTGCGCCGTATCCAGTTCACTCCCGACCTGCTGCCCAGCGATGTCACCGGCGTCAGCGTCTACAACCAGGAGACCCACGACTTCGAGTTCCGCCCCGGCGCCGTGTTCGCCAACCTGGTGGTCGGCGACGAGATCAACCGTGCCTCCCCCAAGACGCAGTCGGCGTTGCTGGAGTGCATGGAGGAGCGGCAGGTCACCGTCGACGGGGTGACCTACCAGCTCCAGACCCCCTTCATGGTCATCGCCACGCAGAACCCGATCGAGATGGAGGGGACCTACCCGCTGCCGGAGGCGCAGCGGGACCGGTTCACCGCCCGCATCGCGATGGGTTACCCGGATTCCGGGGCCGAGCTGGCGATGCTCGACGGGCACGGCGCGACCGACCCGCTGCACGAGCTGCGCCCGGTCTCCGACGCCGCCACCGTCCGGCAGCTCATCGCCACCGTCCGGCAGGTGCACGTCGCGGACGCGGTCAAGCAGTACGCGATCGACCTGGTCACCGCCACCCGCGAAGCCCCCGACCTGCGTCTCGGCGCGTCCCCCCGGGCGACCCTGCAACTGCTGCGCACCGCTCGGGCGGTCGCCGCCCTGGAGGGCCGCGACTACGTCCTCCCCGACGACCTCCAGGCGCTCGCGGTGCCGGTGCTCGCGCACCGCATCATCCCGACCGCCGACGCGCAGCTCGCCCGCCGCACCACCGACGCGATCGTCTCGGAGCTGGTGCACCGCCTGCCGCTGCCGCACGACAGGCAGCGCAACCCCTACGACACCCGGCCCGCCACCGGCAACGGTCGCGCGCCCTACGAGCCACGGAGGCCATGACGTGCGTGCCGGGCTGCGCGGGCTGACCACCCGCGGCCGCTCCTTCCTCGCCGCCGCGGTGGCGGCAGCGGTCTCGGCCGGCATCCTCGGCGAGAAGGACCTGCTCCGGGTGGCGGTGCTGCTGGCCATCCTGCCGTTGCTCGCCGCCGCCTACGTCGGGCGCAGCCGGTACAAGCTGGCCTGCAACCGTTCCCTGGACCCGCACCGGGTTCCGGTCGGCGCCAACTCCCGGGTCGTGCTGCGCCTGCAGAACCTGTCCCGGCTGCCGACCGGCACCCTCCTGCTGGAGGACCGGCTGCCGTACGCGCTGGGCAGCCGGCCCCGGGTGGTGTTGGAGCGGCTCGGCGCGCACCAGGCCAGCTCCGTGGCGTACACCGTGCGGGCCGACGTGCGCGGGCGCTACGACGTGGGCCCGCTGGTGGTCCGGATGACCGACCCGTTCGGTCTCTGCGAGCTGGCCCGGTCCTTCCCCAGCACCGACCACCTGACGGTGATCCCGCAGGTCACCCCGCTGCCGTCGGTCCGGCTCCCCGGGGAGTACGCGGGCAGTGGCGACAGCCGGGCCCGCTCGGTGGCCGTGCACGGTGAGGACGACGCGGCGACCCGGGAGTACCGGCGCGGCGACGACCTGCGGCGAGTGCACTGGAAGTCCACGGCGCGCACCGGCGAGCTGATGGTGCGCCGCGAGGAGCAACCGTGGGAGAGCCGGGCCACCGTCGTCCTGGACACCCGGGCGTACGGCCACCGCGGCGAGGGCCCGACGGCCAGTTTCGAGTGGGCCGTCTCCGCGGCCGCGAGCATCGCCGTGCACCTGCGCCAGGCCGGCTACAAGCTGCGCCTGGTCACCGGCTCGGGGGTGGACGTGGACGCCTCGGAGGCCGGCGGTGACGGGGTGCTGCTGGACCACCTCGCGGAGGTCCGGCTGGATCAGCGCGCCGAGGTCGCCAGCCTGGTGCAGCGGGTTCGCGAGCGCGCCGACGGCGGTCTGATCATCGGCCTGTTCGGCACCGTGAGCGTGGCCGAGGCGGAGCTGCTGGCCGGGCTGCGGGGCAACGGCGCCACCTGCGTCGGTTTCCTCCTGAACAGCTCCACCTGGCTCAGCCTGCCGGAGAAGGCCCGCGCCGAGGCGGAGCACGCGCACGCCGCCTCCGCGCTCGCCATGCTGCAGAGCGGTTGGCGGGTGGTCGGCGTCGACCACGGCGCCCGGCTCCCGGCGCTCTGGCCGCAGGCCGGCCGGGGCTCCCAGGGGTTCGCCCTGCGCGCCGCGCTGGCCGAGACGGTGGCCGGCGGCGTCCGATGAACGGAAGGTCCCCCTCATGACCCCCAGTCGGAACATCGGCGTGGTGGCGGCCGCCGCCACGCTGCTGGCCGCCGCGCCGCTGTCGGCCATCTTCCAGGGCTGGACGTGGCTGCTCGAGTCCATCATCGCGGTCGCCGTGGTGGCCGGTGTGGCGGCGTTGACCCGACTGGCCCGGGCACCCCTGTGGGGTCAGGTGCTGGGCATGCTGGCCGGCCTGGCGCTCGCCCTGACCTGGCTGTTCCCCAGCGGCAAGGAACTCCTCGCCGTGCTGCCCACGCCGAGCACGTTCGGCTACTTCGCCGACCTGCTGTCCGCCTCCGTGCAGGACATGCGCTCGTACGGGGTCGAGGTTCCGGACACCGATCCGCTGCTGTTCATCGCCGTGCTCGGCGTCGGCGGCGTCGCCGTACTCGTGGACGTCCTGGCCGTGGGGCTGCGCCGGCCCGCGCTGGCCGGGCTGCCGATGCTCGCCATCTACTCGGTGCCGGTCGCCGTCTACGTGGACAGCGTCCCGGCGGTGCCGTTCGTGGTCGGCGCCGCCGGCTACCTCTGGCTGCTGGTCACCGACAACGTCGACCGCGTACGCCGCTTCGGCCGCCGGTTCACCGGCGACGGCCGCGACGTCGACGTGTGGGAGGCCTCGCCGCTGGCGGCCGCCGGCCGCCGGCTCGCGGTGGTCGGGGTGGTGCTGGCGGTGATGCTGCCGCTGGCGGTGCCCGGCATGACCGGCGGGCTGCTCGACTCGCTCAGCCGGGGGTCGGGCAACGGCAGTGGCAACGGCACCGGTCCGGGCGGCACGTCGGGCCGGATCGACCTGTTCGCCTCGCTCGCCGGCCAGCTCAACCAGTCCCAGGTGTCCGATCTGGTCAAGGTGACCACGTCCGAGCCGAACCCGTTCTACCTGCGGTACGCGGTCGCCGACGAGCTGCGACCCAACGGTTTCCAGGCGCGCAGCCCGAGCGGTCGGTCGGTCAACCGGAACCTGCCCGACCCGCTCGAACGGGCTGGCCGGGGCGTGCAGCAGACGACCTACCGGGCGACCGTCGAGGTCACCAAGAGCCTGAGCATGTCGCTGATGCCGGTGTACGCCGAGCCGGTGCGCGCCGACGACCTCAGCGACAACTGGCTGTACGACCCCGGCCAGCAGGTCGTCTTCTCCAACCGGGAGAACTCCCGGGGCCGGAAGTACTCCTTCGACTACGTCCGCTCGACGTTCACGCCGGCGGTCCTGCGGGCCGCGCAGCCGCTGTCCACCGAGCACCCGATACGCCGGCAGATGACCGCCACCCCCGGGCCGGTGCCGGAGGTGGAGGAGCTGGTCAAGGGGCTGATCCAGGGCAAGCGCACGGACTACGACCGGGTGCTGGCGATCTACCAGCACTTCTCCGCGGACAACGGGTTCAGCTACCGGTTGAGCACCGCGAGCGGCAGCAGCGGCCAGGACATCGTCAACTTCCTGACCAACAAGGTCGGCTACTGCCAGCAGTACGCCGCCGCGATGGCCTGGCTGGTCCGCTCGGCCGGCATCCCGGCCCGGGTGGCGTTCGGTTTCACCAACGGCAGCAACCGCGACGGCGACACCTTCACGCTGACGAACCTCAACCTGCACGCCTGGACCGAGGTCTACTTCAACGGGGTGGGTTGGGTGCCGTTCGACGCCACCCCGGCGTACGGGGTGCCGGGCTCCACCCGGTCCGCCTGGGCACCGGACACCGACGCGCCGGAGCCGACCACGCCGGGCAGCGGCACCGCCGAGACCCCGACGGATCCCGAGGCGACGGCCGGGCCGGCCGGACCGGACAACGCCGACCGGGACATCGACGACGGGCTCTCCCTCGGCGGGACGACGCCGGACGAGCAGCCACCGGCCTGGCCGTGGTGGGCAGCGGGCGTGGTGGCGCTGCTGCTCCTGCTCGCGGTGCCCGCGCTGCGCCGCGCGGCGCTGCGCCGACGACGGGCCGGCCGGGCGGCGAGGGCCGCGACGGCCCCCGTGACGGTCGACACCGGCACCGGACCGGACACCCGACCGGTGGTGGTCGGCGCGGACGCCAACCAGGCCCGCGCGGACGCGCACGCCGCCTGGGCGGAGTTGCTGGACACGCTCGTGGACTTCCGGGTCCCGGTCGATCCGACCGAGACGCCCCGGGCGACAGCCGACCGGCTGGTCCGGGACACGCTGACGGACGACGACGCGATCGGGTCGGCACGGCTGCTCGGCCGGGCGGAGGAGCGGGCCCGCTACGCGCGGGATCCGCTGACCGGTGAGCGACTGCTGCCCGCCCTCCGTACGCTCCGGGGCGCGCTCGCCGCACGGGCGGATCGACGCACCCGCCTGGCCGCCGCCGTGCTGCCGCCGTCGGTGCTGCTGCACTGGCGAACCGCCCTTGCGGACCGCTCCAGCCGGATGGTGGCGCTGACCGCGCAGGCCCGGCACCGGCTGCTGCGCTGGAACCCCCGGCGACTGCTGGCCGGACGAGCGGCCCGCTGACCAACCCAACCCGAGGCGCCGGGGCGGCGCCCACCCCCGCCGCCCCGCTCTCATCCCCGCCCCACCCCCGCCCCACCCTCATCCCCACCCCGCCCCGCCCCACCCTCGCCCCCGCGATCTTGCACTAGCTGTCGTCGGTATGCCCCTTTTGACGGCTAATGTCTAGACAGAAACTGCAAGATCGCGTGGGGGTGAGGGGGTGAGGGGGCGGGGCGGGGCGGGGGGCGCGCCAGGCCACCAAGATCGTGCTCGATCCAGGAAAGAGGCCCCTCAACGCGCCCCGAGGCCACTACTTCCAGGACCGAGCGCGATCAACGGAGGGGCCCAGCGCGCCGGAAGGGCACGGGAAACCGACACCAGCGCGATCACGCGGAGGGTTTCGCGGCGCGCCGGGAGCGTGCGGATTCCGACGCCGCCACGCCCAGGGTTGGGCGCGATCACGCCGACAGACTGCGACGCGCCGGGGCGCGCGGATACGACGGAAGTCGCCGGGTGTCCGGCGACCGGCTCGTCGCGGCGTACGACCGCCTCAGCGGCGGGACGGGCTCAGCGGTGCCCCTCCGGGCGCTGCCGCCACCTGTCCTCCATCCGGTCCAGCAGCGACGACCGGCGACCGGTACGGCCACCACCGCGCGGACGGCGACGACTCGTCGTGCCGCCCACCACGTGCAGGTCGGGTGACTGCGCCCGACGGTGGGACTGCACCGCGAACGCGGCCGACGCCAGCATGACGACGAAGCCCGCCACCGCCAGCGGTGGGGTCTTGATCACCGCGCCATAGACCAGTAGAGCCAAGCCAGCAATGATCACGCCGGCGGCGACGAGCAGGCGACGCCGCGCGTGGAAGCGCGGATCGCTGGCGCGCACGGCCGAGGCGAATTTGGGGTCCTCGGCAAGCGACCGCTCGATCTGCTCGAACAGCCGCTGCTCGTGCTCCGAGAGCGGCACGGCACTCCTCCCCGGTCACGTTGGTCGGCCCACTCGGGCCGACAGACCGTGGCAGCCATCCGGCTGCTTACCCGCAAGTCTACGAGGGGGGTCGCGCGTCGGAAAGCGGGACGACCTACGGGTGCTCTGGATTTTCCTTTCGACGGGGATCACGGTCGCCCATCAGACTGGCCGGACCTATGACGGACCGCCCGAAACGGGCAGCAGCGGCGTCCGCGGCAGCTTCGGCCTCCCGCCAACCACGTTCGGGGGCGCCGAGAGCGAGCTGTTGGGAGAGGCCCTGCGCCGGGGCGAGCCCTTCCATCCGCACACCGACGAGGCGGATCCGCTCGCCCGGGTCCAACGCGGTGTAGAGCGCCCAGGCCGTGTCGAACATCTCCCGGGCGGTATCGGTGGGCACGTCGAGGGTCCGGGACCGGCTCACGGTGCGGAAGTCGGCCAGCCGGACCTTCAGCGCGACGGTGCGCCCGACCTGGCCGGAGCCACGCAACCGGACGCCGACCTTCGCGCTGAGCGCCAGAAGCGCACGGCGGATCTCCAGCGGGTCGGCCACGTCGACGTCGAAGGTCACCTCCGCGCCGATCGACTTGTCCACGTGCTCGGGGCTGACCCGGCGCGGGTCCCGTCCCCAGGCCAGCTCGTGCAGGTGCGTCGCCGAGGCGGCGCCGACCGCGCGGCGGAGCATGCCCACCGGCGCCTCGGCGAGGTCGCCGACAGTGGCCAGGCCGAGCCGGCGCAGCGCCTCGGCGGCCCGCTCCCCCACCCCCCACAACGCGTTCACCGGCAACGGGTGCAGGAAGTCGAGCACCTGCCCGTGCGGGACGACCAGCAGGCCGTCCGGCTTGGCCCGGGTGGAGCCCAGCTTGGCAACGAACTTGCTCGGCGCCACCCCCACCGAGCAGGTCAACGCCTGCTCGTCGGCGACCCGGCGGCGGATCAGCCGGGCGATGGTGGCCGGGGAGCCGAAGAGGCGGCGTGCGCCGGTCACGTCCAGGAACGCCTCGTCGAGGGAGAGCGGCTCGACGAGCGGGGTGACGTCCCGGAAGATCTGCATGACCGCCCGCGAGGCCGCCGAGTAGGCGGTGAAATCCGGTGCCAGGTAGACCGCCTGCGGGCAGCGGGCACGCGCCTGGCTGGTCGGCATCGCGCTGCGGACGCCGTAGCGGCGGGCCTCGTAGCTGGCCGAGCTGACCACCCCGCGTGGCCCGAGCCCGCCGACGATCACCGGCCGGCCGCGGAGCTCGGGTCGGCGGCGCACCTCGACGGCGGCGAAGAAGGCGTCCATGTCGACGTGCAGGATCGGGCTGCCGGAGTCGTCGGCATCCGGCCCGAAGCGCGGATCGCCGCCCCGGGGCAACGACTGACTGCGGCCCATCACGGCAGGTTAACCCGGGGGTACGACAGCACCGCCCGGCGGTCAGCCCCGGACGACCAGCAGCGGCACCGTCAGCTCGGTCGCGGTGTCCGACCCGTGGTACGCCACCAGCTTCGACGCCATCGGCCGCTCGGTACGACTGGCCATGACCGCGTACGTGTCGTTGCAGATCACCACGACGTCGCCGATCCGTGCGAGGTGCTCCTCGGCGACCGGCCCGAACCAGCCGGTTGCCACCACGGCGTCGCGGGTGCGGACCCGCGCCGCCTCGCCCAGCACCTCCGACCACGCGGCCATCACGTCGTCGACAGCGCCCGGCTCGACGTGCAGGTAACGCACCCGCGCCTCGCCGGCCACCAGCCGTACACCGGCCCGCAGGCGCGAGTCGGTGTCCAGGTCGAAGCGGTGC
Source organism: Micromonospora sp. WMMD1120 (assembly GCF_029626235.1). Lineage (NCBI taxonomy): Bacteria > Bacillati > Actinomycetota > Actinomycetes > Micromonosporales > Micromonosporaceae > Micromonospora > Micromonospora sp. WMMD1120. Next base: position 198,350 of record NZ_JARUBO010000005.1, read on the forward strand.
GCGGCGGGGATGTCGAGCTGCCCGTGGTCGGCGGTCACCAGCAGCGCCGCGTCCGACGGCAGCCCGTCGACCAGCCGGGCGAGCAGGCCGTCCACCTCGGTGGCGGCGATCCGCCAGGGCTCCGAGTCGACGCCGTGGACGTGGCCGTACCGGTCCAGGTCGGCGTGGTAACCGGAGACTAGCGTCGGCCCGGAGCCGGTGGCCAGGGCGGCCAGCATGGCGTCGGCCACCGCCTGGCCGCCGGCGGCGCCCCGGAAGTCGCCGCCCCGGTTCGCGGCCAGCGTCAACCCGCTGCCACCGAACTCCGGACGGCTCACCACCGTCGTGGTCACCCCCGCGGCGCGGGCGCGTTCAAGCTGGGTGGGCACCGGCTGCCAGGTCAACGGTGACGGGTCGGCGGCCCAGTCGGTGTGGGTGAGCACCCGGTCGGTGCCGGGCACCCGCACGGTGAAGCCGACCACCCCGTGCGCCCCCGGAGCGACACCGGTGCCCAGCGACACCAGGCTGGTCGGGGTGGTGGACGGGAAGCCGGCGACGAGCGGCCGGCCCACCGTCGCCGCGAGTCCGGCGAGGGTCGGCGCGTACGGCGCGGCGGTCGGCACCTGGTACCACCCGAGCCCGTCCACCAGCAGCACGGCGATCCGACGTACGCCGACCAGCGCGGGCACGAGCCCGAGCGGATCGGGTGAGCCGGGCACGCCCAGCACGGCCAGCGCGCTGGGCAGCACGTCGGCGAGACGGCCGTCGCCGTGCTCCGGCCCGAGGACGTCCAGCGGCGCCGGCGGGCCGCCCGGTGCGGCGATCATGCCGGTCGGCGGGCGAACAGGTGCAGTTGGGCGGCGAGGTCGCGGTACGGCACCTGGGCTGCCAGCGCGCGTTCCAGGTCGACCACGGCGGCGGACTGCCCGTCCGAGACGGCGGCCGGCAGCAGGTCGGCGAGCACGCGTACCCCGTGGATCTCCTCGACCATGAGCCCGGCGGCGCCGAGCAGCGCGGCGGCCCCGGTCGCGTCGTAGCGTCGCCGCAGGGTGTCGCGCGGGCCGGCGGTGCCGGCCGGGTCGGCGGCCAGGGCGGCCGCGACGTCCAGGTGCCCGTTCATCGCCCGGCCCAGCACGGCGGCGGCCCGGCCGGCCAACAGCACGCTCGCGGCGCCACCGGGGCGCAGCGCGGTGGCCACCGCGGTCACCACCGGCGTCGGATCGTCGACGACCTCCAGGACGGCGTGGCACAGCACCAGGTCGACGCCGGCCGGCTCGACCAGCCCGGCGAGCGCGTCACCGTCGCCCTGCACGGCGACGACCCGGTCGGCGACCCCGGCCTCGGCGGCGCGGCGGGTCAGCGCTGCCAACGCGTCCGGGCTGGCGTCGACCACAGTGACGCGGTGCCCGGCCTGGGCGAGGGGTACGGCGAAGCCGCCGGTGCCGCCGCCCACGTCCAGCACGGTCAGCTCGGCGTCGCCGCGTCGGTCCAGCTCGGCGCGCAGCACCGACCAGATCACTGCGGTACGGGGGGTCAGCGGCGGTCCGGCGAACCGGCCTCGGGTCTGCTCCACCCGGTCGAGCCTAGTCACCTGCCGCGCTCAGCCCTTACGGCCGGTGGTGGCGATGCCCTCGACGAAGTGCCGCTGCGCCAGGAAGAACAGAATGATCATCGGGATGGTGGCCAGGACGCTGCCGGCGAGCACGATCTCCCACTGCTGCTCACCGCCGTAGCCGAACCGGTCCAGCACCACCTTGAGACCGCGCGGCAGGGTGTAGAGCTGCTCGTCGCGCAGGTAGATGAGCGGCTTGAGCAGGTCCGTCCAACTGGCCTTGAACTCGAACACGAAGGCGACCAGCAACGCCGGTCGGATCAGCGGAAACGCCATCTTCCAGAACAACTGCGGATAGCTCGCCCCGTCCACCCGGGCGGCCTCGAAGTATTCCCGCGGCAGCGACAGCAGGAACTGCCGCAGCAGGAAGATGTAGAACGCGGAGCCGAACAGGTTGCCCGCCCAGAGCGGCACCTGCGTGTTCGTCAGACCCAGGTTCGACCAGATCAGGTACGTCGGGATCATGGTGACCGCGAACGGCAGCATCATGGTCGCCAGCACCAGCCCGAAGAGCAGGTTGCGACCGGGAAACCGGAAGTAGGCGAAGCCGAAGGCCACCCAGGCGCTGGAGAGGGTGACCGCCGTGGCGGCGGCGACCCCGACCACCACGCTGTTGCCGAACCAGGTCAGCAGCGGCACGGCCCGCCACGCCTCGGCGTAGTTCTCCGGGGCGAACGGCAGGGGCAGGAAGCCGGGGGCGAAGACGTACTCCCGGGGGCGCAGTGAGGCGCTGACCAGCCAGACGAACGGCAGCATGAAGATCACCGCGGCGCCGACGAGAGCCGCGACGAAGAGCACCCGGCGCCAGGGTGACCGGCCGGGCTCCTCGGCCGGCGGGCGGCGCGCCGCCGACCGGGCCGGCCGGAGGCCGGGTACCGGTGCGGCGGCGCTGCGTTCGACGGCTGTCGTCACGGCTGGTTCCCGGCTGCCAACTCGTCCTCCGCCCGGGACCGCCGGGCGTTCGCCACCGGCCCGTCGGTGACCTGGTACTCGCGCGGCTCCAGGCGCTGGGCGGGCACCCAGCCGGCGGTCAGTCGGGTCCGTCGCGCGTTGGCCACGCCGTTGTGGCCCATCATGCCCATCACTTGTCTTCCCCCTCGTAGTACACGAACCGGTTGCTGAGTTTCACCTGCACCAGGGTGATCACCAAGATAATCACGAAGAGCAGCCAGGCCATCGCCGAGGCGAGGCCCATGTGGAGGAACTGGAACGCCTCCCGGAACAGGTGGATGACGTAGAAGCTCGCCGCGTCGCTGTTGAACGAGCTCTGGGTCTGCCGGTTACCGAAGTACATCGTGTAGACCTCGGTGAACATCTGTAGCGACGCGATCGTGTTGACGATCAACGTGAAGAACAGCGCCCCCGAGATCATCGGCAGGGTGACCGAGCGGAACCGGGCCCAGGGGCCTGCGCCGTCGATGGCCGCCGCCTCGTACAGGTCGCGCGGGACGTTCTGCAACGCGGCCAGGTAGATGATCACGGTGGAGCCGAGACTCCACAGGCTCATCAGGATGATGCCCGGCATCACCCAGTTCGGGTCGGTGGTCCAACTCGGACCGGAAACCCCGACCCATCCGAGCGCCCGGTTGATCAAGCCGTCCTGGGTGTTGAGCAACAGCAGGAACAGGATGCCGACGGCCACCGCCGGGGTCATCACCGGCAGGTAGAAGACGGTCCGGAAGAACCCCTGCAACCGGCCGACCCGCTTGAGCAGCAGCGCCAACCCCAGCGAGATCAGCATCACCAGCGGCACGTGCAGCGCCGTGTAGTAGACCGTGTTGCCCAGGCTGCGGGCGACCGACGGGTCGCTCATCAGCTCCCGGTAGTTGTCCAGCCCGGTGTACTCGGGTGGGTTGATCACGTCGTACTCGGTGAAGCTCAACCACAGGCTCGCGACCATCGGCCCGGCGTAGAAGACCAGGAACCCGACGATCCAGGGCGCCAGGAAGAGGTACGCCCAGCGGGCCTCCCGCCGGGCCAGCGGCGTACGGCGACGCCGGCCCGGGGCGGGAGCGGTGACGGTGGCCACCGTCTCCTACTTCGCGGCCTTGTCGAGGGCCGCCGCGGCCTCTCCCTGGGCCCGCCGCAACGCCTGTGCGGGCTGCTCCTGACCGGCGAGCACCCGGTTGACGGCGTCGTAGTACGCCTTGTCGAACTCGGCGCCGGCCGGCGAGGCGGGCACCGCGAACGCGGCGTCCTGCACCGAGCGGATGGTGACCACCGCGTCGTCGAAGCGCTTGTTGCCGGTCGGCTGGTACAGCTCGTCGAAGATCCTCTTGTCCGCCTCCTCGTTGGCGGTGTAGAGGCCGGTGAACGGCTGACCGGCGGCCTTGCGGGCGTCCACCCGGGCCTTGGCGGCGGCCACCCAGGTGTCGGTGGCGGTCATCTGCTTGACGAACGCGCACGCGGCGTCCGGGTTCTTCGCGCCCTTGGTGATCACCCAGGCCTGCCCGGCGGACTGGGTCAGCGGCCTGCCCTGCCGGTCCACGAACGGCTTGACCACCAGCTCGGCGTTCGGGGTGTTCTTGGCGGCCTGGTTGAGGAACCACTCCTCCATGGGCCACGCCACGATCTGGTTCTTCGACAGCGGGTTCTGCGCGCCGAAGAAGTCGAAGGTGTCCCGGAACGACTTGAAGTTTCCCCAGCCACCCTGCTGCCGGATGAGGTTGACCCCGGTGGTCAGCGCTTCGATCACCTTGGGGTCGTCCAGCTTGGCGGTACGGCCGTCGGCGGAGAGCATGTCGGCTCCGTTGGCCTTGGCCCACATCGGCAGGAACTCGGGGATCTTCGGGTCGATGCCGATCCGGGTGAGCCGCCCGCCGGAGACCGCGGCCAACCTCGCGTTGAGCGCGGGCAGCGCCGCCCAGTCCGCCAGGTTCACCTGGTCGGCGGTCATACCGAGCTGCTTGAGCAGCGCTTCGTTGAGGTAGACCACCCGGACCGTGGAGAACTCCGGGATGCCGTAGACGGTGCCGTCGAGGGTGACCTGCTCGCGCGCGGCGGGCCGGTACTGCGCGAGGTCGATGTTCTGCTTCTCGACACAGTCGGTGAGCGGCTGGATGGAGCCGCGCTTGGCGTACGTGCCGATCAGTTTGCGGTCCATGTAGACCAGGTCCGGCGGGTTGCCCGAGGCGACGGCGGAGAGGAACTGCTGCTCGTCGAAGGCGCCCTCGGTGATCGTCAGCTCGACGTCCGGGTGGTCCCGCTTGAACGCGTCGACGCGGGTGGTGGCGATCTCGTCGGAGAAGCCGAAACCCATGGTGCTGAGCGTGCCCCTGGTGGCGGTGCCGCCCTGCTCGCCGTCGCCGCCACCGACGCCTCCGCAGCCGGCGAGCGCCACTGTGAGCGCGCCGACGACCGCTGTCGCCCGCAGTATCCGTGCCATCTGGTCCTCCCCGAATCCGCGCGCCGCACCGCCCGCGCGACCTGCACTGCTCCTCTTCTCCTCGACTCCGAGCCCGAAACACCGGTAACGAAAAGATCACCGAAAGTCACGGGAGGCGGGGCTGACCGGCGGCTCGATCGCGTCCAGCCGGTCGGCGACCAGGTTGGTCACCCCCTCGTGCCGCTGCAACCGCCCCCGGACCACCAGCGCGGCGCTGGTCCGGGCCACCCGCCGGTAGCGCTGCCACAACCCCGGTGAGCAGGTGACGTTGAGCATCCCGGTCTCGTCCTCCAGGTTGAGGAAGGTGACCCCGCCCGCGGTCGCCGGACGTTGTCGGTGGGTGACGATGCCGCCGACGCGGATCCGCTGTCCCGGTTCCACCCGGCCCAGCCGGGCGATCGGCACCGCGCCGAGCACGTCGAGCTGCCCCCTGATGAACCGGGCGGGATGGCTCTCCGGGGACAACCCGGTGGCCCACACGTCGGCGACCAGCCGGTCCACCGCCTCCATCCCCGGCAGCGTCGGGGCCGCCGCGCCGGTCACCGTGCCGGGCAGCCGGCCCGGCCGGTCCTGGGCCGCCGCGCCGGCGGCCCAGAGCGCCTGCCGCCGGGTCAGGCCGAAACAGGCGAAGGCGTCCGCGGTGGCCAACGCCTCCAGCTGCGCCGCGGTGAGACCGACCCGCCGGGCCAGATCCGGCATGTCCCGGTACGGCCCGTGCGCCGCCCGCTCGGCCTCGATCCGCTCGGCCACCTCGACGCCGAGGGTACGCACGCTGGACAGCCCCAACCGGACGGCCGGCCCGCCCAGCCCCCAGGCGTGCGGCGGCTCCCCCGGCACGCTGCCCCAGCGGGTGTCCGGGGTGGACTCCAACACCGCCTTCGCGCCGCTGGCGTTGATGTCCGGGCGGTGGACCTGCACCCCGTGCCGGCGGGCGTCGTCGACCAGGGTCTGCGGGGAGTAGAAGCCCATCGGTTGGGCGTTGAGCAGCGCGGCCAGGAACGGCGCCGGGTGGTAGCGCTTGAGCCAGGAGCTGGCGTACACCAGGTAGGCGAAGCTCATCGCGTGGCTCTCCGGGAAACCGTAGCTGGCGAACGCGGTGAGCTTGCGGTAGACGTCGTCGGCCAGCTCGCCGGTGATGCCCCGCTCGGCCATCCCGGCGTAGAGCCGGTCGGCGATCCGGTTCATCCGCTCGACCGAGCGTTTGGCGCCCATCGCCCGACGCAGCTGGTCGGCCTCGGCCGCGTCGAAGCCGGCCAGGTCGATGGCGAGCTGCATCAACTGCTCCTGGAACAGCGGCACCCCCAGGGTCTTCTCCAGCGCGTTGCGCATCAGCGGGTGCGCGAAGGTCACCGGCTCCTGGCCGTTCTTGCGCCTGATGAACGGGTGCACCGAGCCACCCTGGATCGGACCGGGCCGGATCAGCGCCACCTCGACCACCAGGTCGTAGAACTCGCGCGGCTTGAGCCGGGGCAGGGTGGCCATCTGGGCCCGACTCTCCACCTGGAACACCCCCACCGAGTCGGCCCGGCAGAGCATGTCGTAGACCTCCGGGTCGTCCAGGGTCATGTCACCCAGGTCGAGACTCTCGCCGATCATGTCGTAGCCGTAGTGCAGGGCGGAGAGCATGCCGAGGCCGAGCAGGTCGAACTTGACCAGGCCCACAGCGGCGCAGTCGTCCTTGTCCCACTGCAGGACGCTGCGCCCGGGCATCCGCCCCCACTCCACCGGGCAGACCTCGATCACCGGCCGGTCGCAGATCACCATGCCGCCGGAGTGGATGCCCAGGTGCCGGGGGAACGTCTGCAACTCGTTGGCGTACTGCACCACCTGCTCGGGGATGTTCTCGACGTCGACGGTGGCGACCGAGCCCCACCTGTCGATCTGCTTGCTCCAGGCGTCCTGCTGCCCCGGCGAGTAACCGAACGCCTTGGCCACGTCCCGCACCGCCGACCGGGGCCGGTAGGAGATGACGTTGGCGACCTGGGCGGCGTGCTCCCGGCCGTAGCGGGTGTAGACGTGCTGGATCACCTCCTCCCGCCGGTCGGACTCGATGTCCACGTCGATGTCCGGTGGGCCGTCCCGTTCCGGGGCGAGGAAGCGCTCGAAGAGCAGTTGGTGCCGGACCGCGTCCACGTTGGTGATCCGCAGCGCGTAGCAGACCGCCGAGTTGGCCGCCGACCCCCGGCCCTGGCAGTAGATGTCCTGCTTCCGGCAGAACGTGACGATGTCGTAGACCACCAGGAAGTAGCCGGGGAATCCCAACTCCTCGATCATGTTCAGTTCGTGGTCGAGCTGCGCGTACGCCGTCGGGTGCGCCTGCGGCGGCCCGTAGCGCTCGCGGGCCCCGTCGGCGGTCAGCTTCCGCAGCCAGCTCATCTCGGTGTGCCCCGGCGGCACCGGGTACGCCGGCAACCGCGGCGCAACCAGTTGCAGGTCGAAGGCCAGCTCCGCGCCGAACTCGGCGGCCCGCGCCACCGCCCCCGGGTACGCGGCGAACCGGGCCGCCATCTCCGCCCCGCTGCGCAGGTGGGCGGTGGCCGCCGCGGGCAACCAGCCGTCGATCTCGTCCAGACTGCGCCGGGCCCGCACCGCGGCGACGGTGGTGGCCAGGCGACGCCGGCCGGGGCTGGCGTAGTGCACGTTGTTGCTGGCCACCGTCGGCAGCCCGGCCGCGGCGGCCAGTTCGGCGAGCGCGTCGTTGCGGTCGGCGTCGACCGGATGACCGTGGTCGGTCAGCTCCACCGCCACCGTCTCCGCCCCGAAGAGCGCGGTCAGCCGGTCCAACTCGCGGGCCGCCGCGTCCACCCCCTCGGTGAGCAGGGCCCCCGGCACGTGCCCCTTGCGGCAGCCGGTCAACACCAGCACGTGGTCGCGCAGCTCGGCGGCGACCTCCTCCAGCTCCCCGTAGACCGGGCGGCCCTTCTCCCCACCCCGCAACTGGGCGCGGGCGATGGTGGTGGCCAGCCGGGCGTACCCCTCGTGGCCGTGCGCGAGCACCAGCAGGTGCGCGCCGTGCGGGTCCGGCTCGCCGTTCTGCGGGCCGGGCAGCCCGAGGGACAGCTCCGCGCCGAAGATGGTCGGCAGGCCCAGCGTACGAGCCGCCTCGGCGAAGCGGACCACCCCGTAGAAGCCGTCGTGGTCGGTGACGGCGAGCGCGGTGAGCCCCAGCCGGGCCGCCTCCTCGGCCAGCTCCTCCGGGTGACTGGCACCGTCGAGAAAGCTGAAGTTGGTGTGCGCGTGCAGCTCCGCGTAGGGCACCACGCCGTCCGGGCGGGTCAGCTCCGGTGGCTGGTACTGCTCGCGCCGACGGCTCCAGGCTGGGGAGTCGCCCCCGTCGGCGTCCACGGCGAGCGGGTCCACCACGTGCAGGTGCCGTTCGCCAGGCCTCTTGCCGCCGGGTTTTCCGGAGAGCACCCGCTCCAGCTCCGACCAGGGCATCTTCGGGTTGTGGAAGCTCATCGGGCCGCCCTCCCGGGTGGCCGGGTCCCGGCGGCCGGACCCGCTGGCGAGCGACATACCTGAGAGTCATAGATATGCCTGACAGTCATATCGCTCTTCGGGACGCCCGCCTCCGACCTGGGGCGCACCGCCTCAGTCATAGATCGCCTCCACCAGCCACCGCCCGGCCTCGACGGCCAGCAGCAGGGCGGCGCCGTCGGCCAGGCTGACCTGGAAACGGGCGCGGCGACGGGCCTCGGCCGGCGCCCACCAGCGCTCGTCCACCGGCCACGGGCCGGCCCAGCCCACGATCTCCGTCGGCTGGCCGGAGCCGACCACCAGCCGGGCCGGTGGGGCGCTCACCGCCAACCGCGCGCTGATCACCACCGGTTCACCGGCGGCGTCGTGCACGGTGGCCGCGAGCGGGCTGGGCAGCACCACCGCCGGCGCGGGCGGCGGCAGCCGGCCCGGCCACGGCGGAACTGCGCCGCCGCTGCGGTCAGCGGGCCGACCGGAGCCGGCGGCCCGGTCGGCGCCGCTGGTGATCGGCTCGCCGGGCAGCGGGGCGGGGCCGGGGCGGGCCGGAAGGCGTTCGTCGCCCCACGGCACCAGTCGCACCTGGTCGGCCGGGGAGCGCCCGCCACCGAGCACGGCGGTGACCACCGCCTCCGGGCCGAGGATGCCCTGCACCCGGCTCAACGCCCGATGGGCCCGCTCCCGCTCCTCGCCGGTCTCCCCCCACAGGCCGGTCTGCAGGCCGGCCTGTGCGATCACCCCGTCCGGGATCAGCCGCAGCCGGATGATGCCGGCCGTCGGTCGGGCCGGTCGGGCGCCGGTGCGGCCGGCGCTGCCGGAGAGCCACCCGTCGAGCTGCCAGCGCACCCGGTCGGCGATGGCCGCGGCGGTGAGCAGCCCGTCGTGCCGCCACACCCGGTGCAGCTCCTGCCCGTGCTCGGTGACCGCCTCGATGCCGAGCCGGGTGCAGGCCAGCCCGTGCCCGGCCAGCCGATCGTGCAGCTGCTCCGCCAGCGCCCGGGCCACGAACGCCGCCGTGTCGACCCGGTCGATCGGCTCCTCGTGTTCCGCGGTCACCGTCAGGTCGGACGGCGGCTGCCGGACGGCGAGCGGGCGGTGGTCCCGCCCGGCGGCCAGCCGGTGGGCCAGCGCGCCGTCGAACCCGAACCGGGCCAGCACGTCGCCGGCCGGCAGCGCGGCGAAGTCGCCGAGGGTACGCACCCCCAGCCGGCGCAGCAGGTCGGCCAGCGCCGACCGGCCGAGCGCCTCGACCGGCAGCCCGGCCAGGAACTCCGGTGTCCCGCCCGGCACCACCACCCGGCCGGCGCGCGCGGCCAACCCGGCCGCGAACACCCCGTCGGCGATGCCGACCTGGCTCTCCACCAGGCAGGACTGGGCGACGTGCTCGATGATCCGCTCGGCGGCCGCCTCCTCGCCACCCAGGTAACGGCTCGGCCCCCGGGCGGCCACCGCGCAGGCGCCCGGCCGGACCACCTCGACGCCCGCCACCAGCTCCTCCACCGCGGCGACCACCGGCTCGAACGCCCGGGCGTCCCGGCCCGGGTCGTACTCCACGACGGTGAGCTGGGGGCAGCGGCCCTGCGCCTCCCGTTTGCGCAGGCCCCGCCGCACCCCCTCGGCGCGGGCCCGCTCGGAGCAGGCGACCACCCGGTTGGCGTGCAGCACGGCGACCGGGCCGGTCGCCGGCACCCCGTCGACGATCTCGGCGGCGAGGACCGGCCAGTCGGGGCACCACAGCAGCAGGGTCCGTGCCGGCGAACCGGTCATCCCCTACCGACCAGGGAAAGCGGCGCGGCCGGTCGGCTCGCGGGCGAGGACAGCGTGCGGGGGATCACCCGGGTCAGCTCGGAGCCCGGAAGCCAGACCTTGATCTCCTTGGGGCGGGCGGCTGCCCCGCGTCCGCGCGCCGAGACGGTGATCTCCCGGCGGCGCAGCCGTCCCCGACCCCGACCGAGCCCCTCCCACACCCCACGGACCACCTGGAGCGTCACGTCGGCGCCGTCCCACCGGCCGTACGGAACGAGCACGCTGCCGCGCTGCCGGGCGCGGGCGGCCAACCGGGTGGCGACCGAGGTGGAGACCGTGGCCGGCACGGCGGTGACCACGACGTCCACCCCGTCGATCAGCGCGGCGACCACAGTGGCCCACTCGGGGCCGGGGGTCGGCACCAGGGCCAGCCGGTCCAGGGCGATGCCCAGCTCGGCGGCAGCGCCCACGCCGAACGTCGGCACGCCGACCACGGCACACCACGAGCCGGCCCGGGACGCCTCGGCGAGCAGGGCCAGCATCAGCGAGGTGCCACCGCTGCGCCGGGGCTGGCCGGCGGCGACCGCTATGGTGCTGCCCCGGCGCAGGCCCCGGTTGGGCAGCAGACCGGTCAGCTCGGGCACCACCGGCAGCACCCGGTGGCCGCCGACCGGGTCGGGCGCGCTCGCCGGGCGCACCAGGTCGGCCAGCGCGGCGGAACCGACCACCATGCGGCCCGCCATTGGACCAACTCCCCCGTCGTTGCTGTGGATCAAGATCAGGACCGACACGCCGTGTCGCCGACCGCCCGGCTCCCCCCGCGGGGCGGCCGGCGACACGGCCGGATCAGGCGGCGAGGCCGTCCAGGGCCGGTTGGTGGGCCATGCCGAGCGTGGTCTCCACCACCGTCACGAACTGTTCGGCCGCGCGGAGCAGGTCGTCGGCCTCCCGGGCGCTGACCACCCGGGGGATGCCCGCCTCGGCGGCGGCCCGTTTGCTGGCCCCGGCGGCGAAGAAGCGGGACCACTCGTCGAGCTCCGGAGCGACGGCGCAGAGCAGGACCCAGACGCTGGTGATCCGGTTGCGACGGCTCGGCGCGGGTCGGGCGCGGGCGGCGAGCAGGGCGGCCGCCGCGCGCAGCGCCGCCAGGTGGGCGGCCGCGTAGCGCAGGCCGTCAGGTCGGGTCTGGCCGGCCTCGACCAGCCCACCACGGGCCAACGTGAGGAGTTGGGCGGGGGTGCGGTGCGGCAGCACGTGCGCCGGCACCGTCGGCGCCTGAGCCGGGTTTGTCGCCATCAGTGTTTCTCCTCCACGTGGCCGAGACGTCGCTCCCGGCGCGCTGAAGCCGCCGACGGGACGCCGAGGTCGGTGGTGCGGAGGAAGACGCACCGGGTGCGGCCGGCCGGGTGTGGACGCTTCCCCACACCACACCCGGCCGGCGGACCGGCGGGTGCGTTGCCCGCCGCCCGGGGGTCGTGGGCGGCGGGCAACGCTCCTGCCTGTTGGGACCGGGCTCGCGACTGCCCGGAAACCCGGGTGCGGCCCGCGGAGCCGCACCGCCCGGAGTCGGCGCCGCGAAACACCGCGCTCCGGCTGGTTGGAACGGGCGTTCGAGGCAATCGAACACTCGTTCTAACTGCTGCTGACAGTACACCTCCCCACCGACGAAAATGCAACGTGTGACGCGCTGGGCGTACCCGCCGGGTGAACCGGCACCGGTGAACCGGAAGAATGACGGCATGCGGCCACACCCGAACGTACGAGCGGCGCACGCCGCGCCCACCCTCGCCGGCGATCTGGCCGAGGTGGCGTGAGCACGCCTCCGGAGTTGGTCACACTGCACGTGTGGCGGACGTCCCGCGGCGCGCTGCCCCGGGCGCTGACCCGGATGGCGGTGGACCCGCGCCGGCTGCGCGCCCTGCCGGGCGTGCGGTTCGGCAAGCTGCTGGGCACCGGGACGGGCACCGACTTCGGGCCGAGGGACGCCGACCTGACCCGGTGGGCCGCGCTCACCGTCTGGGACTCCCCCACCGCCGCCGACGACTTCGACGACTCGTCGGTCGGTCGCGGCTGGGCGCGCATCGCCCACGCCGGGGTACGCATCGACCTGCGCCCGCTGACCAGCCGGGGCGAGTGGTCCGGCCAGCGGCCGTTCGGCGACCCGCCGGGCGGTTCGGTCACCGGACCGGTGCTGGCGCTGACCCGGGCCCGACTGCGGGCCCGCCGGGCGGCCACCTTCTGGCGGGCGATCCCCCCGGTGGCCGCCGCCCTGCGTGACGCGCCCGGGCTGCTGGCCCGGTTCGGCGTCGGAGAGGCGCCGCTGGGCTGGCAGGGCACCGTGAGCGTGTGGCGCGACCCGACAGACCTGGTGGCGTTCGCGTACCGTCACCCGGAGCATCGGGCGGCGATCATGCGAACCCCCACCGAGGGTTGGTACGCCGAGGAGCTGTTCGCCCGGTTCGAGGTGCGCGACGTGGTCGGCGACCGGACGGTGCTCGGATGGGTCACCGACGGCGACTCGGAGACGGTGAAGGGTGGACGGGCATGAGGTTGGTGCGCTGGACACCGGACGATCTCGTCCGGCGGCTGGACGACGTGGTCGCCGTCTACGGCGAGGCGATGGGGTACCGCACCGACCTGCTGGAGGCCCGGCGCGGCTACATCGCCACCCACGTCCGCCGACCGGGTTTCCGGGCGGTCGCCAGCCTGACCAGCGAAGGCCACCTCGCCGGCTTCGGCTACGGCTACCTGGGCGCCACCGGGCAGTGGTGGCACGACCAGGTGCACAGGGCGCTGGACGCCCCCGCCCGCAAGCGCTGGCTCACCCACTGCTTCGAGGTGGTCGAGTTGCACGTCCGGCCACCCGCGCAGGGTCACCGCCTGGGCACCGGCCAGCTCCGCGCGCTGCTCGGCATGGCCGAGGGCGACACCACGCTGCTGTCCACCCCGGAGGCCGACGAGCAGACCTCACGGGCCTGGCGGCTGTACCGGCGGTTCGGCTTCGTCGACGTCCTGCGCGACTTCCACTTCCCCGGCGACGAGCGGCCGTTCGGGGTGCTCGGCCGGGATCTGCCGCTCGAGCAACCGGCGTCATGACCCGACGGATGCCCTGGGCGCTGCTCGCGGTCCTGGTGCTCGCCCAGATCTGCTACCCGCTCACCACCGGCGCCACCCGGGCCGGGCTCACCGTGGCCACCGTCGTTCTCGGTTGGCTGCTCTCGGTCGGCCACGCGCTGCTCAGCCGGGGCCCACGGGTCGCCGCGGCGCTGGTGACGGTGGCCACCGGCGGCGGGTTCGCGATCGAGGCGATCGGGGTGGCGACCGGCGTGCCGTTCGGCAGCTACGACTACTCCGGCGAGCTGGGGCCCAAGCTGGCCGGGGTACCGCTGATCATCCCGCTGGCCTGGACCTGGATGGCCTGGCCAGCCTGGCTGGCAGCGGTCCGGCTGACCGGGGGCGCCGGCACGACGACCGACGGCACCGGCACCGGCACCGGCACCGGCACGACAGCCGACGGCACCGGCACCGGCACGACGGCCGGCCGGTGGGTGGGGCGGATCGCGCTGGCCACCGTGGGGTTGGCCAGCTGGGACCTCTTCCTCGATCCGCAGATGGTGGCCGAGGGCTACTGGGTCTGGCGCGACGCCACCCCGGCGCTGCCCGGCCTGCCCGGCATCCCGGTCAGCAACTACCTGGGCTGGGTGCTCTTCGCGGTGCTGATGATGAGCGCGCTCCGCCCGCTGGCCGGGCCGGCCACCGCGCACACCGACGCCCGGGACCACCCGATGGTCGCGCTCTACCTGTGGACGTACCTCTCCAGCATCCTGGCCCACGCGGTCTTCCTCGACCTGCCCGCGTCGGCGCTCTGGGGCGCCGCCGGCATGGCGGTCACCGCCGTACCGCTGGCGGTGACGGTGCTGCGGGCCCGGCGGGGCCGCGACCCGGGCCGGGCGGACCGACGGCCGATCCGCGCCGGCGTCGACGCGACCCGATGACGGTCCCGCTCGCCCTGCTGGTCGTCGTCGCCGCGCTGACCGCGCACACCTGGGTCAACGCGGCCCGGTGGTTGCGCCGGCCCACCGACCGGCCCGACGCGGTCGACGAGCCGGTCGCCGTGCTGCTCCCGCTGCGCGACGAGGCCACCCGGGTCACGCCGTGCCTGCGCGCCCTGCTCGCCCAGCGCGGCGTTCCCGGACTGCGGGTCGTGGTCCTCGACGACGGCTCCACCGACGGCACCGCCGACGTGGTCCGCGCGGTGGCCGGCGACGACCCCCGGGTCACAGTGCTCACCGGGGTCGCCCCACCGCCCGGCTGGCTGGGCAAGCCGCACGCCTGCTGGCAGCTGGCCACCCGGGCCGACCCGGAGGCCACCGCGCTGGTCTTCGTCGACGCCGACGTGGTGCTCGCCCCGCACGCCGTGGCGGCGGCCGTCACCGAGCTGCGCACCGCCCGCGCCACGTTGCTGTCGCCGTACCCCCGGATCGTGGTGGCGACGGCGGCCGACCGGTTGGTGCAGCCGCTGTTGCAGTGGCTCTGGCTGACCTTCCTGCCGCTGCGGGCGATGGAGCGCTCGCCGCGGCCGTCGCTGGCCGCGGCGGGCGGGCAGTTCCTGGTGGTGGACCGGGCCGGCTACACCGCCGCCGGCGGGCACGCCGCGGTCGCTGACAAGATCCTGGAGGACGTCGAGCTGGCCCGGGCGGTCAAGCGCGCCGGCGGGCGGATCGCCCTGGCTGACGGCTCGCGGCTGGCCACCTGCCGGATGTACGACGACTGGCCGCAACTGCGCGACGGGTACTCGAAGTCGCTCTGGGCGTCGTTCGGGCACCCCGGCACGGCGGCGGCCGTGCTGGCGGCGTTGCTGCTGCTCTACACCGCCCCGCCGCTGGTGGCGGTGACGGGTGTGGCGGTCGGCGCGCCGGGGGTGGCCGCCGTGGGCCTGGCCGGCTACCTGCTCGGGGTGGCCGGGCGGGTGCTCACCGCCCGCGCGACCGGCGGCCGGTGGTGGCCCGACGCGCTCGCACACCCCGTGTCGGTCGTGGTCCTCGGTTGGTTGACACTGCGGTCGTACCATCTGCGGAAGCGACGTCGCCTGACCTGGCGGGGTCGCCCGGTCAGCTAGGGAGGCGCGGCATGGCGCGGATCGTGGTCGTCGGCGCCGGAGTGGGCGGCCTCGCCACCGCCGCCCGGCTGGCCGCCACCGGGCACCAGGTGACGGTCCTCGAACGGGCCGGCACTGTCGGCGGCAAGCTCGGCCGGTACGTGCACGACACGGCGGCCGGGTCGTTCCACTTCGACACCGGGCCGAGCCTGCTCACCCTGCCCGAGGTGTTCCACGACCTGTTCGAGGCGACCGGCGCGAAGCTCGACGAGTACCTGGACCTGACACCGCTGGACCCGATCGTCCGGCACGTCTTCCCCGGCGGTGGCCCGACAGTGGACTCGTGCGCCGACCCGGTGGAGTTCACCGCCCGGATCGGGGCGGCCCTCGGTGACCGGGCGGCGGCCGACTGGCAGCGGCTGTGGCGTCGCGCCGCGCGGGTGTGGCACGCCTCCTCGCGGGACATCCTGCGCCGTACCGTCGACTCCCCGCGCGACCTCGCGTCGCTGGCCTGGCGGGTGGGCGACCTGGCCGCCATCGCGCCCGGTCGCACCCTGCGCGGCCTGGGCCGTCGACACCTGTCCGACCCGCGGCTACGGATGCTGCTGGACCGGTACGCCACGTACACCGGCGCCGACCCACGCCGGGCGCCGGCGGCGCTGGTCGCGGTCCCCTACGCGGAGCTGGCCTTCGGCGGCTGGTACCTGCGCGGCGGGCTGGGCACCCTCGCCGACGCGCTGCTGACCCGTTGCCTGGATCTCGGCGTGGTCGTGCAGACCGACGCCACCGTCACCCGGATCGACGCCGCCGGTGGCCGGGTGCACGGGGTACGCATCGCCGGCGTCACCGCGCCGGTGCCCGCCGACGTGGTGGTGGCCAACGTGGACGCGCTCACCGTCTACCGGGACCTGCTACCCCACCCACGCCGGCTGGCCGGGCTGACCGACCGCAGCCTCGCCGGCTTCGTGCTGCTGCTCGGCGTCTCCGGCAGCACCGGGCTGGCCCACCACAACGTCTTCTTCCCCGACGACTACGACGCCGAGTTCGACGCGGTCTTCGGCGATCCCGGTCGGGGCGTGCGGGCCCGACCGGCCGCCGACCCGACGGTGTTCGTCACAGTGGCCGACGACCCGATGGTCCGCCCGGCCGGGCACGAGGCGTGGTTCGTACTGGTCAACGCCCCACGGCAGGGCACCGCGGCGGGCGCTGTCGACTGGCGACGGCCGGGGCTGGCCGACGCGTACGCCGATCGGGTCCTGGACGTGCTGGCGCAACGCGGCGTGGACGTGCGCGACCGGCTGCTGTTCCGGGAGGTGCGTACTCCGGCCGACCTGGACGCGGCCACCGGCACGCCGGGCGGAGCGATCTACGGCACCGCCGGTGGGCTGCTCCGCCCGGCCAACCGGGGGCCGGCGCACGGGCTGTGGCTGGTGGGCGGCTCCACCCACCCGGGCGGCGGCCTGCCGATGGTGACCCTCTCCGCGCAGATCGTCGCCGACGAGATCGGTCCCGCCTGGTAGGCGGGGCCTCCCGGCCGCGCCGGGCCGGGGCTCGACGGGCCCGGCGGTTCAGCGGGCGGCGGCTACTCGACGTCGAGCAGGGCGCGGCGGATGCTGGAGAGCAGCTGCCCCAGGCCGAAGCCGGCCAACAGCACCCACACCGCTGTCGCCATGGTGATGGTGCCAGCGGCCAGGTCCGGCTCGATCAGCCCGGCCAGCCCGGCGACCACCAGCCCGCCCAACGCCACCGAGACCCGGGTGGGCCGTTCGCCCACCGTCACCGCGCCGATGTCGCGCATGCCGGCGGCGACCGCCCGGGCCCGGACGTACTCGTGCAGCCAGGACAGCGCGCCGCCCGCGACGACCAGCCCACCCGGCGCCCCCAGCAGCCAGAAGGCCAGCAACCACGCCACCTCACCGAGCCGGTCGGCGACCGAGTCGTAGACGTAGCCGAGCCGGGTGGTGCGGCCGGTGGCGACCGCCACCGCGCCGTCCACGCTGTCGGCCACCGCGGCGAGCAGCACGAACAGCGCGCCGAGGAACGGCCCGTCCCCCGGCCGGTCCACCAGCAACGGTACGCAGAAGCAGAGCAGCACGCCGGCAACGGTGACCGCGGTGGGGCTGACCCGCAGCCGGCCCAGCACGTACCCGACGTGGTACGCGAACCGCAGCCAGGCGCGCACCACCGGCGCCGCGCCCCGGGGGTCGAACCCGCCGTGCAGTCGCGCCCACGCCGTGGCGTACTGATCCCAGTTCAGCTGTGTGCCCACCACGGCTCAACCGTCGTGCCGGGCATCAGGTGTCGCGGGCCCGGCGTTCACACCCGAGCGCCGGCCTTCAGGTTCTGCCAGACCTCGCGGGTAGCGGTGGACCGGTTGAGGGTGATGAAGTGGATTCCCGGAACGCCCTCGTCGAGCAGCCGGCGGCACATCTCGCTGGCCTGCTCGACGCCGAGCCGACGGACGGCCTCCGGGTCGTCGGCGACGCGTTCGAAGCGGGCCGCCAGCGCGGGCGGGAACGGCGCGCCGGACAACTGCACCGACCGTTCGATGGTGCCGATCTGGGTCACCGGCATCACTCCGGCGAGGATCGGGGTGTCACAGCCGGCGGCGGTCACCCGGTCGCGCAGCCGCAGGTAGTCGTCGGCGTCGAAGAACATCTGCGTGATCGCGAACTCCGCGCCGGCCCGGCACTTGCGGACGAACTGCGCCGTGTCGCTGGCCACGTCGGGCGAGCGGGGGTGCTTGTAGGGAAACGCCGCCACGCCGACGCTGAAGTCGCCGGCGTCGCGCACCAGGCGGACCAGGTCCTCGGCGTAGTCCACACCCTCGGGGTGGCGGACCCACTCACCGCCCGGGTTGCCCGGCGGGTCGCCGCGGACGGCCAGCACGTTGCGCACCCCCACCCCGGCGAGCCGGCCGACCACGTGCCGCAGCTCGGCGACGGAGTGGTTGACGGCGGTGAGGTGGGCCATCGGCAGCAGGGTGGTCTCGGTGGCGATCCGCTCGGTCACCGCCACCGTGGTGTCCCGGGTCGAGCCGCCCGCGCCGTACGTGATCGACACGAACGACGGTCGCAGCGACTCCAACTCGCGGATGGCCTGCCAGAGCAGCCGCTCCCCCGCCTCGGTCTTGGGCGGGAAGAACTCGAACGAGAAGGTCGGCTGGTGCTCACGGATCAGCTCCCCGATCGCCGGCTGCGGATTGGGGAGTTTCGAGGGAAGACCGAGCGCCACGCCCCGACTCTAGCGGTCGTTGCCGTCACGACCCAGGCGCTTCCCACCCCGGTGTCCGGTGCCGCCCGATGTGCGGGGCGACACTGCCCGAAAAGGCGGGCGGGCGGGAAGGCGTCGTACCTGCGGGGTAGTAATGGTGCTGCGGGAGGGGCGGTGGGGGCGGCCCCGGGCCCGCGGGGGTCGGTGACCGAGCGGTGACGCGGTCCCGTCCGGTCCGGCCGGCGGGCCGTCACCGCACCGCTGCCCGCCAGGAGGACGGCCCATGACCCCGCCCGCTTCGTCGTGTCCCACCCAGCTCGGGCCATTGCTGGCCCGGTGCCGGCTGGCCCGTGGCTGGAGCCAACGGCGTACCGCCGCCGAGTTGTGCACCGCCGCCGGAGTCCCGACGCTGAGCCGGCACGAGGTGTCCCGGTGGGAACGGGGGCGGCGCGTGCCGGGCGGGTTCTGGCTCGGCTGGCTCGCCGCCGTCCTGGGCGTCCCGCTGGTCGTGCTCGCCGAGGCCGCCGCGGCCACCCGCCGGGCCGGTGCGACCGGAGCCACCCGGCCGGGCCGGGCCACGGCGGCCGGCACCCGACCGGCGGGGCGGACGGGTCCGGGCCGCACCGGCGGGACCACGCGTGGCGGTGGAGCGCGAGCCACGGTGACCCGCTAGCGTCGGGGCGTGACCCACGCTGCTTCCGTGTCCCCCGTCGACCGCGCCGGCCTGCGGCAGCGCGTCGACAAGGCCCTCACCGAGTTCCTGGCCAGCCAACGGGTCCGGCTCGCCGCGGTGGACGACGCCCTGGGCCCGGTGGCCGAGGCGATCGAGGCGTTCGTGCTCGGTGGCGGCAAGCGACTGCGTCCGGCTTTCGCGTACTGGGGATTCCGCGGGGCCGGTGGGGTGGACGGCGACCAGGTGGTCACCGCCCTGGCCGCGCTGGAGCTCGTCCAGGCCAGCGCCCTGGTCCACGACGATCTGATGGACCGCTCGGACACCCGCCGGGGCGAGCCGGCGGTGCACCGACGGTTCGCCAGGCGGCACCGGAAGGCCGGCTGGGGCGGCGACCCGGACAGCTTCGGCGACGCCGCCGCCATCCTGCTCGGTGACCTCTGCCTGGTCTGGTCCGACGAGTTGCTGCACTCCTCCGGCCTGGACCTCTGGTCGTTGGCCCGGGCGCGGCCGGTGTTCGACGAGATGCGCACCGAGGTGACCGTCGGGCAGTACCTCGACGTGCTGACGCAGGTCACCCGGGACACCTCGGTGGAGCGGGCCAGCAAGGTCGCCCGGTACAAGTCCGCGAAGTACACGGTCGAGCGGCCGATGCTGATGGGCGCCGCGCTGGCCGACGCGGCGGACGACGTGAAGGTGGCCTACTCGGCGTACGGGCTGCCGCTGGGCGAGGCGTTCCAGCTCCGCGACGACGTGCTGGGGGTCTTCGGCGACCCGGCGCAGACCGGCAAACCGGCCGGGGACGACCTGCGCGAGGGCAAGCGCACCTACCTCGTCGCGGCGACGGTGGAGACCACCGACGACGCCGGTCGGGAGCTGCTGCTCAGCCGGCTCGGCGACCCGGACCTGGACGAGCGCGGAGTGGCCCGGCTCCGCGAGGTGATCTCGGCGAGCGGGGCCCTGACCCGCACCGAGCAGCGGATCGTCACACTGACCGACGCCGCGCTGGCCGCGCTGAGCACCGTCGACCTCGACACCGAGGCCCGCCAGGCCCTGGTGGACCTGGCCGTCGCCGCCACCCGCCGAAGCGACTAAACCCCGGCGTCCCGGCGTCCCGGCGTCCCGGCGTCCCGGCGTCCCGGCGTCCCGGCGTCCCGGCGTCCCGGCGTCCCGGCGTCGATCATGAACTTAGCGCCACGACACGCCGGCGCAATGGTCACTAACTTCATGATCAACCCCTGGGGCCTGGGCGGGGCGGGCCTGGGCGGGGCGGGGTTGGGTCAGAAGCCTAGGGCTTGGGCTCGGCGTTTCACCTCGCGGGCCTGGTCTCCGCCCAGGGCGGCGGCCGGAGTTGCGCCGGGGAGAGTGTCGTCCGGCTCGTAGAGCCAGCGCAGGGCGGCCTCGTCGTCGTATCCGTTGTCGGAGAGCAGGTTGAGCACCCCGGGCAGGTGCTTGCGCACGGTCTGGTTGGCGACCAGGTCCGCCGGGATCCGGCGAACGCCGTCGCGGCGAACCGCCAGCAGCTCCCGGTCGCGGATCATCTGGTGCACCTTGCTGATCGACACGTCGAGGCGTTCGGCGACATCGGGCAGGGTCAACCAGCCGGCCGGGTCGGTGGGTCCGGCGAGTCGCAGGTCGGGCTCGGCCTGGTCGGGTACGGGTTCGGTCACCCGACCACCCTGCCACGCCGCCACCGCAACGAGCCACCGGCACCCCGCACCATCGATCGACAGCCTCTGCTCGGACCAGCGCTGACCAGCGGAGATGGGGTGGCCAGCGCGGCGGGACGGTCCGGTTCGGCGTACGGCTGTAGCATCCTGTTCAACCCTCACCCTCTGGACACATAGACTGCCTGCCGATGGACACACAGGTCGCCGACACGTTGCTGGGCTCGCTGATCGACGGGCGCTACCGCATTCGCGGTCGCGTGGCCCGTGGTGGCATGGCGACCGTTTACACCGCCACCGACGAGCGTCTTGAGCGCACCGTCGCTGTCAAGATCATTCATCCGACCCAGGCGCCCGAGGCGCGGGCCCGGGTCGCCAACTTCGTGGCGCGGTTCACCGACGAGGCGAAGACCATCGCCCGGCTGACCCATCCGAACGTGGTGGCGGTCTACGACCAGGGCACGCACGCCGGCCTGCCGTACCTGGTGATGGAGTACGTCCGCGGTCGCACCCTGCGCGACGTGCTGGCCGAACGACGCCGGCTCAACCCCGACGAGGCGCTGGCCATCGTCGAGCAGATGCTCGCGGCGATCGCCGCCGCACACCGGGCCGGCCTGGTGCACCGCGACGTCAAACCGGAGAACGTGCTGGTCGCCGAGGCGCCCACCGGTGGCGTCGCCAACCTGGTCGACAGCGTGGTCAAGGTGGCCGACTTCGGTCTGGCCCGGGCGGTCGAGGCGAGCGCGGACGAGGCGCAGGGCAACCAACTGATGGCCACCGTGGCGTACGTCGCCCCGGAGCTGGTCACCGAGGGCCGCGCCGATCCGCGTACCGATGTCTACTCGGCCGGCATCGTGCTGTTCGAGATGCTGACCGGCCGGGTGCCGTACGACGGGGACCGCCCGGTCGACGTCGCCTGGCAGCACGTCGACCGGGACGTACCGATGCCGTCCACGCTGGTGCCCGGCCTGCCGTCGGTCCTCGACGACCTGGTGCAGCGGGCGACCCGGCGCGATCCCGCCGCACGACCCGCGGACGCCGGCGCCCTGCTGGCCGAGGTGCAGGTGGCCCGGGACCGCCTGGGCGACGCCAACAGCCACACCGCGGTGCTCCGGCCGGTGAGTGGGCCGCCGCCGCTCGACCAGCCGACGATGATGGTCGCGACGGTCCGACCGCCCGACCGCCCGGCCTGGGCCCGCCTGCCGGAGGGGGCCAGCAGCCAGGGGGCGGGGCGGCGGCGGGCCAACCCGGGTGCGGCCGAGGGTCTGGCCGCCCGGTTCGCCGAGTTCCGCAGTTCCGTGCTGGGCAATCCGCGTGGCCGGCTGGCCGTCGCGGCAGTGGTGGTGGCGCTGGGTCTGGTGGCCGCCGTCGGCGGCTGGTGGTTCGGCGTCGGCCGTTACACGGCCACCCCGCAGCTGGTGAGCCTGAGCAAGGCCGAGGCGCAGGCGCAGGCCGACCGCGCCGGGCTCCTCCTGAAGTACGCGGAGCCGCGTTTCGACGAGAAGGCCCCGAAGGACAGCGTGCTCGGGCAGAGCCCGGCGTCCGCTGCCAAGATCCTCAAGGGCGGCACGATCACCCTGACCCTGTCGCTCGGCCCGGAGCGCTTCCCCGTGCCGGACGTCATCGGCAAGGAGTACGAGCTGGCCGAGGCGGACCTGGTCAACGTGAAGCTGGTGGTGGTCAAGGGCACCGCCCGCTACGACGACACCCTGCCGTCGGGGGTCGTGCTGGACAGCTCCCCCAAGGTGGGCACCGAGGTCAAACCGGGCACGAAGATCACCCTCATCCTCAGCCGGGGCAGGGCGCCGGTGACGGTGCCGAACCTGGTCGGCAAGAGCCTGACCGAGGCCCGGGCCACGCTCGCCCAGCTCAACCTGGTGCTCGCGGAGACCTACAAGGACTCCGACAAGCCGAAGGACGAGATCCTCGGCCAGAGCCCGGCCGACGGCGCGGGCGTGGAGAAGGGCACCCAGGTCAAGCTGGACGTCAGCAAGGGCCCACCGCTGGCCGTGCTGCCCCGGGTGATCGACCTGCCCTGTCAGCAGGCCAAGCAGTTGCTGGAGAGCCAGGGCTACCCGGTGACGGTGGCGGTCAACCCGAACGCCGTGGTCCGGATCCAGGCCCCCGGCGAGAATTCGCAGGTGCCGCCGGGCACCCCGGTCGTCATCACGTGTTTCTGATGCCGGCGATCCAGTCGCGGCCGGTGGGCGCACACGCCCCCACCTCGGGCGGGTTGGCGAAGGCCACCCTGCCGTACGCCGACGCGACCGGCGCCCGGGTGGTGCAGGTCTACGTCTCCAACTCGCGGGGCTGGGCGCTGCCCGCCGGTGACCCCGGACAGGACGCCCTGTTCCGGGACGGTTGCGCCGAGCGGGGCATCCCCGCGTACATCCACGCCTCGCTGCTGGTCAACCTCGGTTCCCCGACAGCGGCCACTGTCGAGAGGTCGGCCCAGACACTGGAGCACGCGCTGCGTCGGGGCGTGGCGATCGGCGCCCGCGCGGTGGTCTTCCACGCGGGCAGCTCGGTGGACGAGGGGCACGCCGAGGCCGCGATGCGGCAGGTCCGCGAGGAGTTGCTGCCGCTGCTCGACTGGGCCGCCGACGCGGGCGGGCCGATGCTGCTGGTCGAGCCGAGCGCGGGCGGCGGCCGGTCGCTCGCGTCCCGGGTCGAGCAGCTCGGGCCCTACCTGGACGCGGTGGACCGGCATCCGATGCTCGGCGTCTGCTTCGACACCTGCCACGCCTGGGCGGCCGGTCACGACCTGGCGGCCGAGGGTGGCATGACGGCGACCCTGGACACGCTGGTCGCCACGGTCGGCGCGGACCGGTTGCGGCTGGTGCACGCCAACGACTCGAAGGATCTCTGCGGCTCAACCCGGGACCGGCACGAGAACATCGGCAAGGGCACCATCGGTGAGCCCGCCTTCGCCGAGCTGATGGCGCATCCCGCCACCGACGGCGTTCCCGTCGTGGTGGAAACCCCGAGTGAGAAGCAGCTCGGCCACGCGGCCGACATCCAAACCCTAACCCGCCTCTCCCCCTGACCCCCACACCCAACCCTGTCCCTGGCCCCCGTCCGGCCCTAGCCCCGGTTGATCATGAAGTTGTGGCCACGACACGCCGGCGCGAGTGGCCATAACTTCATGATCAACCGGGGCCAGGGCTGGGGCCAGGCGGGGGGCCAGGCGGGGGGCCAGGCCGGGGGGGCAGCGGGGGTGGGGTTATCTGGCGCTCAGGATGGGGGGGAGGACTTGTAGGGCTCGGTTGATGTCGGCGTCGGTGAGGCCCAGATGGGTGACCAGGCGGGCGGTACGGGGGCCGAGCACCGAGATCAGCACACCTTCCGCTCGGGCGGCGGCGGCGAGCGTGCGGGCGTCCAGGACGTGCTTGGTCAGGTCCAGCGCGACCAGGTTGGTGCGGACCGTGCTGGCGAGCACGCCGAACGGCGCGACCGCCTCGGCCAGTCGGGCCGCCCGCGCGTGGTCGTCCGCCAGTCGGTCGATGTGGTGCGCGAGCGCGTACCGGCCGGCGGCGGCGAGGATGCCGGCCTGACGCATGCCACCGCCCATCCGCTTGCGGATCATCCGGGCTCGTTCGATCTTCTCCGAGCTGCCCACGACAAGCGAGCCGACCGGCGCGCCGAGCCCCTTGGAGAGGCACACGGAGAGCGTGTCGAAGAGCCGACCGTACTCGATGAGCGGCACCCCGTCGGCGACGTGCGCGTGCCAGATCCGGGCGCCGTCGCAGTGCAGCGCGAGACCCGCGTCGTCGGCGACCTCGCGCAGGTCCCGCAGGGTGGCCAGCGGGATCACCCCACCGCCCCGGCGGTTGTGGGTCTGCTCGACGGCGATCGCGCGGGTGGGGACGGCGAAGTATCCGTCCGGCCGGATCATCCCGGCCACGACCTCCGGGTCGATGTCCGCGCCGACCGCCGGCCAGGTCCGCGAGGAGATTCCGCCGTACGCGGCCGCGGCCCCGATCTCGTACGTGACGACGTGCGCGTCGGCGTCGCAGAGCAGCTCGTCGCCGGGCGGCACCAACAGCTGCAGAGCGATCTGGTTGGCCATCGACCCGCTCGGGGCGAACAGCGCGGCCTCGTGCCCGAACAGCGCGGCGACCTCGGCTTCGAGGGCGTTGACTGTCGGGTCCTCGCCGTAGACGTCGTCACCGACCTCGGCGGTGGCCATCGCCTCGCGCATCCCGGCGGTGGGCCGGGTCACCGTGTCGGACCGGAGATCAACGAGGTCAGCCACTGTCCTCCCTTCGGCTGCCGACCGCGGGCTCGCAAGCTCACTCCTCGCGTCAGCCACGCAACATCTCCGCCACCAGGAAGGCCAGCTCCAACGACTGCTGGGTGTTCAGTCGCGGGTCGCAGGCGGTCTCGTACCGGTCGGGCAGGTCGAGGTCCTCGATGCCCTGGGCGCCGCCGAGGCACTCGGTGACGTCCTCGCCGGTCAATTCCACGTGCAGGCCACCGGGGTGGGTGTCCAGCCCGCGGTGCACCTCGAAGTAGCCGAGCACCTCGTCGACGATGCGGTCGAAGTGCCGGGTCTTGTAGCCGTTCGACGACTCGTGCGTGTTGCCGTGCATCGGGTCGCACTGCCAGACCACCTTCGCGCCGGCGGCGGTGACCTTGGCGACGATCGGCGGCAGGGCGTCGCGTACCCGATGGTTGCCCATCCGGCTGATCAGGGTGAGCCGGCCGGGGATGTTGTCCGGGTTGAGCTTCTCGCACAGCTCGATCGCCTCGTCCGGCGAGGTGGTCGGGCCGAGCTTGACGCCGATCGGGTTGGCGATCCGGGAGATGAAGTCGATGTGCGCGCCGGTGATCTGCCGGGTGCGCTCGCCGACCCAGAGGAAGTGCCCGGAGAGCCCGTACGCCCGACTGTCGGAGACACGGGTGAGGGCCCTGTCGTACTCCAGGGCGAGGGCCTCGTGGGAGCAGTAGAGGGTGACGGTGCGCAGCGCCTCGTCGTCGGTCATGCCGCAGGCCCGGATGAAGGCCAGCGCCCTGTCGATCTCCCGGGCGATCGCCTCGTAGCGCTCCCCCGCCGGGGAGTTCTTCACGAAGCCCTTGTTCCAGTCGTGCACGGCGTGCAGGTCGGCGAGCCCACCGGCGAGGTACGCCCGGAGCATGTTCATCGCCGCCGCCGAGTTGGCGTACGCGCGGATCATGCGCTGCGGGTCGGCGACCCGGGCGGCCGGGTCGGCCTCCAGCGAATTGATCATGTCGCCGCGGTACGCGGGCAGGCCGCGGGCGTCGGTGGGCAGTGACCGCGGCTTGGTGTACTGCCCGGCGACCCGGGCGACCTTGACCACCGGCAGCGACGCGCCGTAGGTGAGCACGATCGCCATCTGGAGCAGGGTGCGGGCGTTGGCCAGCAGGTGGCTCTCGGTGTTGTCGGCGAACGTCTCGGCGCAGTCACCGCCCTGGAGCAGGAACGCCTTGCCCTCGCAGACCAGGGCCAGTTTCTGCCGGAGCTGGTCGACCTCGTAGGGCGCCACGACCGAGGGGACGGTGTCGAGGACCTTGCAGACCTCCGCGACGGCGGTCGGGTCGGACCACGGGGGGACCTGCTCGCGGGGCAGCTCCCGCCACCGGTCCAGGCCGAGCGCGGCGTCCTCGGCGGAGTCGACGGTCGGGCGGCTGGTCTGCAGGCCCGGGCTGCTCACCCCGGGATGGCTCAGCTGATGCCACTCATGGCGCATGACAGAAAGCGTACGGCGATGGCCGGGGTACCCGGGCGGCGAGGGGGACGGTTCCGGCAGATGGGAGATCAACCCGCCGGGGGACCGGTCAGGACGCGGGCGAGGGGACCAGGCCGTTCGGCTGCGGGCTGGCGACCGCGGCGTCGCCCGGCTTCTCCCCGGAGATGCACCAGTCGCCGCCGTCCCGGGTGACGGTGAACACCAGCGGCCGGACCACTGTGCGTTTGCCGACGCGGACCGAGACCGAGACGCTGACCTCCTGCCCGGAGGGGCCGGACCGGACGTCGGTGATGGCCGCCTCCGGCACCTGGAAGTGGTCGGCGAAGTCACCGTTGGGGCTGGTGGCACCCAGGTCGAAACCGTCCTGGAGCAGGGCGCAGAGCTGGCTCCGGCCGGCGGCGACGTCCTTGGCGGTCATCGCGTCGAGGTACGCCTGCACGCGCTCACGGGAGCGGGTGGCGGCCTCCTCGGCGGGCGCCCGTGCGGGCTCGGCAGACGGCTTCTCCTCGGCGTCCCCGCCACCGATCCCGCAGCCGCCCAGAGCGACCGGCAGCAGCACCAGCCCCGCGGCGGTCGCCGCCAGCCTGCGGTGGGTCGGGCGCATGATCACCTTTTCGTCGTCGGTGTCGAGATGTGCCGAGCCGCGAGTCTGCCATATCGGGCCTACCGATCCCAACGGCGGCGGCCCGGCCGACGCTGGGCGTCGACCGGGCCGCTGCGGCACGGGCGGGAAGGGGCGGTGCGGGCCCCTTCCCGCCGTGTGGGTGGTGCGTCGGCCCTCGGCTCAGCCGAGACCGCCCCTGATGGCGCTGATCAGCTCACCGTTGCTGGTGTCACCGGAGAGCTCCCAGAAGAACGCGCCACCGAGGCCCTGGTTGTTCGCGTACGTCATCTTGCCGTTGATGGTCGACGGGGTGTCGTAGCTCCACCAGTTGCTGCCGCACTTGGCGTACGCGGTGCCGGCGATCGTGCCGGTGGCCGGGCAGGTGTTCTTGAGGACCTTGTAGTCCTCGATGCCCGCCTCGTAGGTGCCCGGCGCCGCGCCGGTGGCGGTGCCACCCGGAGCGGCCTGGGTGACGCCGGTCCAGCCCCGGCCGTAGAAGCCGATGCCGAGCAGCAGCTTGTTGGCCGGGATGCCCTTGCTCTTGAGTTTCTGGATCGCCGCGTCGGAGTTGAAGCCCTGCTGCGGGATGCCGGTGTACGACGTCAGCGGCGAGTGCGGGGCGGTCGGGCCCTGCGCGTTGAACGCGCCGAAGTAGTCGTAGGTCATCGGCATCAGCCAGTTGAGGTTGCCGATCGCGCCGGCGTAGTCGGTGGCGTCGATCTTGCCGCCGTTGCTGCCGTCCGCGGTGATGGCGGCGGTGACCAGGGCACTGGACCCGAACTTCGACCTAAGCGCGCCGATCACGTTCTTGAACGCGTTCGGGCCGCTGCTGTCACAGGTCAGACCGCAGGCGTTCGGGTACTCCCAGTCGACGTCGATGCCGTCGAAGACGTCCGCCCAGCGCGGGTCCTCGACCAGGTTGTAGCAGCTGTCGGCGAACGCGGCCGGGTTCTGCGCGGCCTGGGTGAAGCCGCCGGACCAGGTCCAGCCGCCGAACGACCAGATCACCTTGAGGTGCGGGTTCAGCCGCTTGAGCTTGCGCAGCTGGTTGAAGCTGCCGCGCAGCGGCTGGTCCCAGGTGTCGGCGACGCCGTCGACGCTCTCCGCCGCGGTGTACGCCTTCTCGTAGTCGGCGTAGCTGTCACCGATCGAGCAGCGGCCACCGGTGGTGTTGCCGAAGGCGTACAGGATGTGGGTGAGCTTGGCGGCCGAGCCGCTGGTCTGGATGTTCTTGACGTGGTAGTTGCGCCCGTAGACACCCCACTCGGCGAAGTAGCCGACGACCTTCTTGCCGCCGGTGTTCGGCGGCGGGGTGGTCGGTGGCGGGGTCGTCGGCGGCGGCGTGGTCGGCGGGGTGGTGGTCGGTGGCGTCGTGGTCGGCGGGCTGGTCGGGGTGCCGCCGCCGCACGCCGCCCCGTTGATGGTGCAGTTCAGCGGCGCCTTGAAGGCGCCGGTGCCGTTGTAGCCCCAGCTGAACGAGGCGCCGGGGGCGATCGGGCCACCCCAGCTCTTCTTGACCGCGACGTAGTGGTTGCCGCTGCTGGTCACGTCGGCGTCCCAGGCGCTGCTGATCGTGGTGCCGGAGGGCAGGTCGAACTCGATGCGCCAGGTGCTGACGGCGGCACTCGAACCGTTGGTGATGGTCACCCTCGTCTCGTGACCGGTCCCCCAGTCCTGTGCCCTGGTGAACGTGGTGGTGACACTGCCGGCACCGAACGCGCCCGTCACCGGCACCGCCGCGGCGGCGAGGGCGACCACGGCACCGGCCCAGAGGGCCCGGCGGAGCGATCTTTTCATGAGGCGTCTCCCGAACTGTTAGGAAACTTTCCAAAAGAGATGCTGAGACGGTACTCACACCGTCATCAGTTCGTCAAGATGCGCATGTTTCGATTTCCCCTGGTGCACGGAGCGCTGATCGCCGCCGGCCGCGGACCCACCGCCGCCACCGGTGGCCCGCCCGTTCCGGGCACGCGACCGGCCGACGCGTAGCCTCGTCCCATGACCGTGTTCGACATCCCCATCGATGCCCTCGACGGCGGCCCCGCCGACCTGGCCCGCCACCGCGGCCGGGCGCTCCTGATCGTGAACGTGGCCTCCCGCTGCGGCCTGACCCCGCAGTACGCCGGCCTCCAGGCGCTCGCCGACGCGTACGCCGACCGCGGCCTGGTGGTGCTCGGCGTGCCGTGCAACCAGTTCGCCGGGCAGGAGCCGGGCAGCGCCGCCGAGATCAGCGAGTTCTGCCAGGTCAACTACGGCGTCACCTTCCCGCTCACCGAGAAGGTCGACGTCAACGGCCCGGACCGGCACCCGCTCTACACCGCGCTCGTGGACACCCCGGACGCCGACGGGCACGCCGGGGACGTCCGGTGGAACTTCGAGAAGTTCCTCGTCGCCCCGGACGGCACTGTCGCCGCCCGCTTCGCCCCCACCGTCGATCCGCAGTCCGACGACCTCCGCACGGCCGTCGAGAAGGTCCTCCCCGCCGCCTGAGCCCGCCGCCTGAGCCCGCCGAGCGGGCGCGTCGTGTCGTCGACGGCGCGACGGCCACGGCGAAACCTCTTGATCAACACGCCGGACCGACCGGCCGGTGGCCGGTCGGGCCGTAGGTTGGACGGGATGGGTCCGGAATGCGTCGCGGGTGGACGGAGTTGGCAACGGGCATGACAACTGTGGGACTGATCGGCAGTGGCCACATCGGCGGCACCGTCGCCCGGCTGGCCGTGGCCGCCGGCTACGACGTGGTGCTGAGCAACTCACGCGGTCCGGAGACGCTGACGGATCTCGTCGACGAGTTGGGTGAGCACGCCAGCGCCGGCACCGCCCAGGACGCGGCCCGGGTCGGCGACCTGGTGGTGGTCAGCGTGCCGCTGAAGGCGTACCGCGCGGTGCCCGTCGAACCACTGGCCGGCAAGGTCGTCATCGACACCAACAACTACTACCCGCAGCGCGACGGGGCCTTCCCGGAGCTGGACTCGGGCGAGATCACCAGCAGCGAACTGCTCCAGCGGCACCTGCCCGACTCGCGGGTGGTCAAGGTCTTCAACAACATCTACTTCGCTGGCCTGGCCGCGCTGGCCCGGCCGTCCGGCGCCGCCGACCGCAGCGCGCTCGCCGTCGCCGGTGACGACGCCGCCGCGAAGGCCGAGGTGACGGCCTTCCTGGACCGGATCGGGTACGACGCCGTCGACGTCGGCCCGCTGGCCGAGGGGTGGCGCTACCAGCCGGACACCCCGGCGTACGGCACGCTCTACTCGGCCACGCCCACCGACTGGGAGCACCCGGCGCCGGGTGACGCCGAGAAGCTGCGCGCCGCACTGGCCGCCGCCACCCGTTGAGCACCGCCGCCGCCCCTCCGGCAGCCGCCTACCGGCTGGTCGTACGGAGGGCGGCGGCGAGTTCGTCGTCGTAGCTGGCGATCGGCCGGCCGTCGGCGGCGTACGCGACAAGTCGCCCCTGGGCCATCGTCGCCGCCCGGAACGAGAACGTCCGGGTGCCCGGATAGGCGGCGAGCAGCGGGATGCTCCGGGGCGCCCCGCCCGGCGCGGAGTAGTACTCCAGGCGGGTCACCGCCGCGGAGACCACGCCGTTGACCCGCACCTTGGTCTTCTCCGCGCGGGTGCCGAAGGTCACCGGCGCGTCGGTGGCGTACCGGGCGCACTCGGCCGGCCCGCGGCAGACGAAGAAGTACCGGGGGTTGACCACGTCGTCAATGGTGTACGCCTTGAAGGTCGGGTCGGCGCCCGCCGGCAGCGGCTGCACGGCGAAGAAGGCGACCGCCACGGTGGCCGTGACGCCCACCCGCAGCCACGCCCGCCCGGCGGTGGGCCGCCTGCTCGTACGCCGGGCGGCGACGGCTACCCCGCCGAAGCCGACCAGGCACAGCAGGCCCACGCCCACGGCGCGGGCGTTCTCGAAGAGGAACTGCACGCCGGGTCGGGTCGAGATCGGACTGAGCACCGCGCCCAGCGAGACCACCATGGCGGCGAGCAGCGCCGCACCGCCAACCCGCTGGGCGACCCCGGACGCGCCGATCAGCAGCATCGCGGCGAGCACCGGCCACACCTGGTGGTGGGTCCAGGACACCGGCGACGCGGCCACCGTGGCGCAGCCGACGAGCACAACGGCGTGCCCGGGCCGACCGTGCCGCGTCAACTGTCGGGCCCGCAGCAGCGCCACCGCGCAGATCAGCGCCACCAGGCCCGCCCAGAGCAGCGGCAGCGTCGACTCGTCCACGCCGACGCGCAGCAACATCCCGTGCACCGACTGGTTGCCCAGCGAGGCCAGGTTGCCGATCCGGGAGGTCTGCCGGACGGCCTCGGTCCAGTACGTCCAACTCTCGGTGGGCAGCACGACCGCGCCGAGCCCCGCGCAGGCCAGGAACGTGACCGCTGCCCGGCCCGCGTCACGGTAGCGCCGGACGGCGAGGAAGTAGACAACGAACAGCAGCGGGGTGAGCTTGATCGCCGCGGCCACCCCGACCAGCGTCCCGCGCAGCCGGGGCGGCACCAGGCCGATCCCGTCCACCAGGGCCAGCAGCACGATGAAGATGCTGACCTGACCGAAGCGGAGGTTGCTCTGCACCGGCGCGGAGAGCAGCAGCACGGTGGCCGTCAGCGCCACGACGAGTGGGCGCCGGGACTGTCGGGTGGTCAGCGCGGCGCCGACCGACCCGGCGATGGCGACGACCGCCGCGCACGTCGCGACCAACCAGATCAGCTGGAGTATGCCCTCGCTGACGGCGGTGATCGGCCACAGCACGAGAGCGGCGAACGGCGGATAGGTGAACGGACCCCCGTTCTCCGCGACGTACCCGTACAGTGGCCGGCCGGCCCGCAGGTCGGCCAACGCGCCGTAGTAGATGTGCAGGTCGGAGAGGCGATCCGGCCGCCGCAGGACGAGCACGGCGGAGACCAGCGCGACGACGACGAAGGTCGCCCACGCCAGCGCCACCCGGCGATCCCGCATCGACCGAGAATAGGCGAACCCGGGGCTTCCGGTGGTCCCGCGCGACAGTCGGATCGGACGGTAGTCGACGACGACCGGACCTGGAGAAACGCCGGCTCGGCAACTTGCGTCGCAGTCCCGTACACGGGACCCTTTTTCTCTGGGATGCCGCCCGCTCACCGAACGTGCCCCGGAGGCGACATGCACACGTTCCGTACCCTGACCCGCCGGCTGCTGGCCGGCGTCGGCACGCTCCTGCTCGGCGCCGCCCTCGGGGCCGCCGGCACGCCCGCGCCGGCCGGCGCCGCGGACACCGTCGGCTACGTCCGGCTCGCCCACCTCTCCCCCGACACCCCGGCGGTCGACGTCTACCTGGCCGCGCCGGGCAACGCGAAGCCGCAGGTCTTCCCAGGGGTCGGGTACGGCGTGGTCTCCGACTACCTCGAACTCGCGCCGGGCCGGTACGCGGTGGCCATGCGCGAGGCCGGCGCACCGGCCAGCGATCCGCCGGTGCTCACCACCGAGGTCGCGGTGACCAGCGGGGGCGCCTACACGGTGGCCGGCGTCGGCCGGTACGCCGACCTGGGGCTGCGGGTGCTCAACGACGATCTGAGCGCGCCCACCGACGGCCGCGCCAAGGTGCGGGTCGTGCAGGCGTCGGTGCGGACCCCGGTGCTGGACGTCGCGGCCGCCGACGGCCCGATGATCGCCGACGGGGTGCAGTTCGCCACCACCACCGAGTACCAGCAGGTCGAGCCGGGCAACTGGCGGCTGCGGCTGACCGGGGCCGGCGGTCCGAGCACCGACGCCGAGGTGCGGCTCACCGGTGGCGCGGTCTACTCGCTGCTGGTGCTCGACGCCAAGCGGGGCGGGCTCACCGCCGAGCTGCGCCGCGACGCCCAGGGCGGCACCGTCGTCCCGGCCGGCGGGGTGGACACCGGCGCCGGTGGCACCGCCGGAGGCGGGCTCGACGCGTACCCGATGATCGCCGGCGGGCTGGCCACGGCGGCCGCCGTGCTGGCGGTGCTGCTCTGGCGCCGACGGCGGCGCACGACCTGGTGAGCGCCGGGCCGGAGCTGTCCATCCGGCGGCACCGCGACCGCCGGGTGCCGCTGGCCGCGCTGGTCGCGGCCGGCACGGCGGTCTGCCTGGCCGCCGGCACCGGGGTCGGGCTGGCCACCACCGGTCCGCCCCCGCCGACGGCGAGCTGGCACCCCGGCGCCGGCCTCGGACTGGCCACCACCGCTCCGCCCCCGCCGACGGCGAGCTGGCACCCCGGCTGCGGCGACACCTGCCCGTCCGGGGCCGCCACGCCCGCCGCGTCGGAGCCACCCACACGGGTACGCGTGCCGCGCATCGACGTCGACACGGCCCTCACGGTGTTGGGCCTGGACCGCGCCGGAGCGCTGGTCCCGCCGCGCGACTTCGCCACCGCCGGCTGGTACGGCGGTGGCCCGGCACCTGGCGACACCGGCCCGGCGGTGCTCGCCGGTCACCTGGACTCACGACGCGGCCCGGCGGTCTTCGCCCGGCTCGGCGAGCTGCGGCCCGGCGACCGGGTGGAGGTGTGGCGCGGCGGACAGCTGTTGTCGTTCCGGGTCACCGGGTCGCTGCGGACCCGCAAGGACAGCTTCCCGACGGCGCTGGTGTACGGGCCGACGCCGGGCGCGGAGCTGCGCCTGGTCACCTGCGGGGGCGACTTCGACAGGCGGCGCGGGCACTACCGGGACAACGTGGTGGTGTTCGCGGTCCGCGACTCGTGATCCACTCGGCGTCCCAGGGTGTCGGGGCCACCAGCCACGTGATCCACTCGCCGTCCCGGGATGTCGGGGCCACCAGCCACGTGATCCACTCGCCGTCCCGGCATGTCGGGGCCACCAGCCACGTGATCCACTCGCCGTCCCGGCATGTCGGGGCCACCAGCCACGTGATCCACTCGCCGTCCCGGGATGTCGGGGCCACCAGCCATATGATCCACTCGACATACCGGCATTTCGGGGCCACCAGCCGCATGATCCACTCGGCATACCGGGATAGCGCGGCCTCCGGCCACCTTCGAAGGCGCGGTTTTGCGGGAAGTCGAGTGGATCAACGGTTTCTCCGGCGTCGCCGTCGGGGAGCGCGCGCCGGCCGGCGGACGGGACCGCGTCACGGCGGGCACCGTCAGAGAGGGCGGGCACCGTCAGAGAGGGCGGGCACCGTCAGAGAGGGCGTCGCCGTCAGAGAGGGCGTCGGCCGGCGAAGCCACACTCGGCGCGGTGGTACCAGCGCACGTCGGAGTCGCCCTCCAACCAGCACCACAGCACGGCGCGGCCGGCCCGCTCGCCCGGGAAGTCGAGCAGCACCGGCGCGATGCCCTTGATCTGGATGTCGTGCTGGTGCAGCTCGTCGACGACGGCGTGCAGGCGGGCCTCCAGACCCTTGACCTCGGCCAGCCCGCCGAGCGCGCTCACCCCGTGGTCGGCCAGGTCGGCGCGCAACTCGGC
Organism: Micromonospora sp. WMMD1120; assembly: GCF_029626235.1. Taxonomy (NCBI): domain Bacteria; kingdom Bacillati; phylum Actinomycetota; class Actinomycetes; order Micromonosporales; family Micromonosporaceae; genus Micromonospora; species Micromonospora sp. WMMD1120. The sequence goes on from NZ_JARUBO010000005.1 coordinate 232,939, forward strand.
AAGGTCGGCCCGAACCCGGATCAGCTCGTCGACGCGCGGTCGCAGGGTGGCCACCAGGTGCCGGGCCTGGGCGAGTGTGAACACCGGGCCAGTATGCGCCACGCTCCGCCCGGCGGTGTGCCCGCGCACCCGGCGCGTGCCCGGCCTGGCGGGTCAGTCGGCCTGGGCGGCCAGCTCGCGGGCGCGGTCGCGGGCGGCCTCCAGCGCGGCCAGCAGCGCGGCACGTACACCGTGCCTCTCCAGCTCCCGGATCGCGGAGATGGTGGTGCCGGCCGGGGAGGTGACCGCCTCGCGCAGCTTGACCGGGTGCTCGCCGGAGTCGCGCAACATGACCGCCGAACCGATCGCCGTCTGCACGATCAACTCGTGCGCCACCTGGCGCGGCAGCCCGAGCAGGATCCCCGCGTCGATCATGGCCTCGACCAGCAGGTAGAAGTAGGCGGGACCGGAGCCGGAGAGCGCGGTGACCGCGTCCTGCTGGGACTCGGGGACCCGGATGGTCCGGCCGAGCGGCGTGAACATCTCCTCGGCCAGCGCGAGGTGCGCCCCGGTGGCGTACGCCCCGGCCGAGATCGCGCTCATCGCCTCGTCGACGAGCGCCGGGGTGTTGGTCATCACCCGGACCACCGGGGTGCCCTCCGGCAGCCGGCGGCTGAAGAAGGTGGTGGGCAGGCCGGCGCAGAGCGAGATGACGAGCTTGTCGGCCGGCACCTTGGGCCCGATCTCGTCGAGCAGCGCCCCGGCGTCCTGCGGCTTGACCGAGATCGCGAGCACCGCCGCCTCGTCGACGGCGGTCAGGTTGTCGACCACCCGGACGCCGTAGCGGGCCGTCAACTCCTCGGCGCGGGCGGGTCGACGGGCGGTGGCGAGCAGCCGGTCCACCGGCCATCCCGAGCGCAGCAGCCCGGAGAGCATCAGCTCCCCGATCTTGCCCGCGCCGATCACCGCGACGGTGTGCACGTCGGTGGACATGGCGGCCGTACCCCCTCGGGTCGGGTGGCGGCACGGTGCGCCCGCGAGCCCACCGTGCCGCCGACCGGTCGATCAGCTGCCGAAGAAGACCTCGGCCTCGGCGTACCGCTCCAGCGGCACGGTCTTCAGCTCGCGGGTGGCGTCGGCGAGGGGCACCCGGACGATGTCGGTGCTCTGCATCGCGACCATCTTGCCCCAGTCACCGTCGTTGACCGCGTCGATCGCCTGCAGGCCCAGCCGGGTGGCGAGGACCCGGTCGAAGGCCGTCGGGGTGCCACCGCGCTGGATGTGGCCGAGCACCACGGTGCGGGCCTCCTTGCCGGTCTTGGCCTCCAGCTGCTCGGCGAGCCACTGACCGATGCCACCCAGGCGGACGTGGCCGAACGCGTCCAGCTCCTGGTTGTGCAGCACCATCTGGCCGTCGAGCGGCTGGGCGCCCTCGGCGACGACGACGATCGGGGCGTACTGGTGCTGGAAGCGCTTCTCGACGTAACCGGCGACCTGCTCGACGTCGAACTGCCGCTCCGGCAGCAGGATCACGTTGGCGCCGCCGGCCAGGCCGGCGTGCAGGGCGATCCAGCCGGCGTGCCGGCCCATGACCTCGACGACCAGGGTGCGGTGGTGGCTCTCCGCGGTGGTGTGCAGGCGGTCGATGGCCTCCATCGCGATGTTCACAGCGGTGTCGAAGCCGAAGGTGTAGTCGGTGGCGCCGAGGTCGTTGTCGATCGTCTTCGGCACGCCGACCACCTGCACGCCCAGCTCGTAGAGCTTGGTCGCGACACCGAGGGTGTCCTCGCCGCCGATCGCGATCAGCGCGTCCACGCCCTGCTCGGCGAGGTTGTTCTTGATCCGCTCGACGCCGTTTTCGATCTTGAACGGGTTGGTCCGGGACGAGCCGAGGATGGTGCCGCCGCGAGGCAGGATGCCGCGCACGTCGGCGATGCCGAGCGGCCGGGTCAGACCCTCGAGCGGGCCCTTCCAACCATCCCGGAAGCCCACGAACTCGTGACCGTAGGTGGCGACGCCCTTGCGGACCACCGCCCGGATGACCGCGTTGAGACCCGGGCAGTCGCCGCCGCCGGTGAGCACGCCGATACGCATGATCCGCTCATCCTCCTGGAGCATCAGGTAAAGCCCGATTTGCCCCAGGGTATGTGTCAGGTCAGACCATCGGCGCCGTTGCCGGCCCGGGGCGGGCCGTCACTGCGCACTGTAGTCGCCCCGCCAGTACGGCGACAGCGCGCCCCGGTCGCCGATTCCGGTCAGTAGGAGACCTCGTGGTTCTCGCCGGGCTTCGGCGGCTGGCCGGTGAGCGCGGCCTTCGCGTAGCCGAACAGGTTGACGACGGTGCTGTTCGGCGAGTCCCAGTACTCGGCGGAGCTGCTGTGCACCTTGATCAGGGTGAGCCCGGGGGTGTCCACCCCGTCGGGGAACCACGCCTTGAGCATGGGGTTCCACAGCTGCTCGGCCCGGGCCCTGTCGAACCCCTCGGTGGCGGTGCCGGAGATCGACACCCACGCGTGGTGCTTCTGGTCGGAGAAGGCGACGTTGACCTCCGGGTTCACCCGGATCTGGCGGATCTTGGCGGAGTCGGCGTGGGCGAAGAACCACAGGTCCCCGTCGAACTCGGCCTCCTGGAGCCCCATCGGCCGGCTCACCTGCCGCCCGTCCACGGCGGTCGTGGTGAGCATGCAGATCCGCGCGGCCCGGGCCAACTCGGTGACCCGGGCGCGCGCCTCGGCGGCGGTGGACGGCTCGTTGTTCATGGCGACACTCCCTCGGCTCGGCTGACGAACCGTTGCCCGGGACAGAACCGGTCAAACCTCCGACTGTCCGACCACCCTCAGCGGGCCGTCATCGCCCGCCACCGGGCCAGATTGTGCCGGGCGTCGACGAGGGCGTCGTGCCGGGCCGCGTCCGCGTCCGGCAGGGTCGGCCGACCCCTGTCGTCCCAGAGCTGCCGCAGCTCTTTGGTGTATCGGGGGATCTCCCGCGGCAGCGCCGGCATGGCGCCCCAGAGCTGCGCGAGCACCACGTGGTCGTACGCGGCGTACCAGGCCCACAGCTCCAACTGCTCCCCCGGCCGGTCCCGGATCGGCTCGACCAGGAAGTCGTACAGGTCGTCACGGATGCGCGCCCGGGAGCGCCAGGCCCGGTCCGCCGGCGACGGCAGCTTGTCCAGCACGTTGCGGCGGACCCACGGCACGGCGCGGGAGTCGTCGAACTCGGTGGAGACCGCGTAAAACTCGCGGCCGTACTCGTCGACGACACCGATCGAGACGAGGTCGACGACGGTGCCGTCCTCGATGAACTCGCAGTCGTAGAAGTAGCGGTAGACCATTCCGGCCATCCTCGCCCACCGCGGCCGGGGAGCGTCCGGCGGGGGCCGGACCGGCACCCGGGGAAACGGGACGGCACCGTTCGTGACGGTCACGGAAGTGCTTCGAGGGGTGTACAGCAAGCGACCGGACCGTCATGATCTGATGTGTACCGCTACCGGACGCCGAATCGGTGTCAGTTCATCCTGTCGGGGCCCATCAGGTTCGCCCGGTGAGCGAGTTGTGGTCCATGACCGGGGGAGGGGTTGGGCCGTGGAGGTTCGCCTGCCAGAGCCGGGTGACGCGCTCACGGGTGTCGAGATGTTCGCTGGGCTGGAGCCCGAGGTCCGGCAGCGGGTCATCGCCGCCGCCGTTCCGCGTACCTATCGCAAGGGCCAACTGCTCTTCGTAGAGAACGACCCCGGCGAGTCACTGATCGTGCTGCGACGTGGCGCGGTGGCCGTCTTCCGCACCGCGCCCACCGGCGAACGGGCCGTGCTGTCGGTTATCCGTCCACCGGACGTGCTCGGCGAGGTCTCGCTGCTGGACGCGTCGACCCGGTCCGCGTCGGCGGAGGCCATCGAGGACTGCGCGGCCCTCGCGCTCTCCCGGGGCGCGTTCATGGAGCTGGTGCACTCCAACCCCCGCATCCTGGACGCGGTGATGCGCTCGCTCGGCGGGCTGATCCGCCGGCTCACCGAGCAGAACGCCGACCACGTCTTCCTCGACCTGCCCGGCCGGGTCGCCAAGACGCTGGTCCGACTGGCCGGCGAGAGCCAGGCGCCGATGATCACGATCGAGCTCAACCAGAGCCAGCTGGCCGAGATGGCCGGCGGGTCGCGGCAGAGCGTCAACCAGGCCATCGGCTCGTTCGCGAGCCGCGGTTGGCTGCGCACCGAGGGGCGCCGCATCGTGGTGACCGACGTGGCCGCGCTGCGCCGCCGCGCCGGCATGAACGACCGCTGACCGTCCGCCCCGACGGCATCGTCGGCTTGTACGACCGCTGACCGTCCGCCCCGACGGCATCGTCGGCATGTACGACCGCTGACCGTCCGCACCGACGGCATCGTCGGCGACCGCGGCCTCCGGGCGCGGACGCCCACCGCCCCTTCCCGCGGCACCCGTCAACCACCCGCTGCGGCGACCCGCACGCACGGCTGCGCCGGCTGCCACTGGCAGCCGGCGTCACCGTCTGTCGCGAATCGACGCGTCGGGTTCAGCGGGTCGGGCCCAGCCAGCGGGTCGCACCCGGCCAGCGGGTCGCGGACGCCTGGTAACCGGGGCCCGCCCAGAAACCCGGCCCGGCCCAGAAGCCCGGTCCGGCCCAGCCGGTCGCCGTCGTGGTGGTCGTGGTCGTCGCCATGTCGTCTCCTCGGTCGAAGCGAAGTGCCTGTCTGCCGAGAACGTTATGACGTGGAGCCGTGGAACAAAATAGGACAAATCGACACTAATCACTGGCTGAAGAGCGGTTGTCGGCTCCCCCTCCCCGTTGACAAGGTTGCCGCGCCCCACCTGTTCGAGGGCCCCCGGCCGACAAACCAGCAGCAGTGAGGAGCCACCGGTCATGTCACTACTCCGCGGCAATGTCGCCTTTGGTCGGTACTGGTCCGCGCGCCTGGTGTCGTACACCGGTGACCAGTTGGCCCGCACGGCCCTGCTGATCGCGGTCTACGACCGGCACGGCGGCGGCGCCGTCGCCCTGCTGCTTCTCGCGTCGACGCTCCCCCGGCTGCTCGGTCCGCTGCTCGGCGCCCTGGCCGACAGGTTCGACCAGCGCCGGCTGATGATCGGTTGCGACACCGCGCAGGCGCTGACGTACCTCGCCGTGGCGCTGCTCGCGCCACCTCTGCCCGTGCTGCTGGCGCTGATCACCGCGGCCACCACCGCCGCCACCGCGTTCACGCCCGCCGGACGCAGCCTGCTGCCCCGCCTGGTCGAGCGCGAGCACCTACCGGCGGCGAACGCGCAGCTCGCGACCGGTGTCAACGTTGGACTTGCGGCCGGTCCGGCGCTCGGCGGCCTGCTGCTGGCCACCATCGGCCTGACCGCCACGCTGCTCGTGGACGTGGCGACCTTCGTGCTCTCCGCGCTGCTGATCGGCGGTGTCCGTACGCTCTCGACGACCGGGGCCACCCGCCGTCAGGAGACCCTGCCCACAGTGCTGCGCGAAGGGCTACGGGTGGTCCGGGGACACCGCGTGGTCCGCGCGGTCTCGGTCGGGTTCCTGGTGATGGTGGCGTTCGCCGCGCTGGACAATCTCGCGATCGTCCCCCTCGGACGCGCCGAGCTGGGCGCCAGCGAGGTGCTGATCGGCCTGCTGGGAACCGCCTACGGCGTCGGGATGGTGCTCGGGCCGCTGTGCCTCGCCAGGACCGGCGTACCCGTTCGGATGGACCTGGTCCTCTACGGCGCGCTGCTCGCCCTCGGCATCGGCACGCTGGCCACCGGCCTCAGCCCGGTGATCGCGTTCGCCCTCGCCGGTCAGGCGGTGGCCGGTGTCGGCGCGGGCTGGCACAACGTCGCCGCGGACACCCTCATCCAGCAGAACGTGCCGGCCGACCGGCTCGGCGTGGTCTTCGGCACCGTCTACATGTTCCCGTACGCGGCGGAGGGGCTGGCCTACGCCGTCGGCGCGCCGCTGCTGGCGCTGGCGGGGCCACGCTGGGTGCTGGTCGTCTCGGGGTTGGGCGTCCTGGCCACCCTGGGGCTGATCGCTCCGCTGCTCACCCGGGCCCTGGGGCTACGGCTGCCGGCCCTGGGGAGGCTGGTGCCGAGCAACGGGTGAGGGAAACCCCTGAAGAGTGCGGCCGGCGGACCGTGGGTCCGCCGGCCGTCACCCGTCTGATCAGTCCCCCGTGCTGTCGGCCGGCGGCGCGCCCGGACCGGGGCCGATCTTCTTCGGATCGACCGGCTTAACGGGCGTGGGCGTGCTCGACGAGGTGGTCGTGGTCTCCCCCGACCCGCTCGACTGACCCTCAGGCTCTTCCACCATGCCCTGCTCCTCCAGTTCGGCGAGAGTCACCGCGTCGACGTCGACTGTGTCGCCCGCAGCCCACAGCTTGCCTCCCGAATCGGTCCACGAGGCGGACAATCGCACCTGCACGGCACTCTCCCTGACATGAAACTTCCTGGTACGGAACACTAACCCCGTCCGATCGACGCCGTTGCCCGCCCGCACGTCGGGTACCCGACTGGCAGGGTGGGACGAGATACTGACCTCTTTCGCCCACGGAGCTGACCATCGACCTCAAGTGTGGACACTGCGCACGGGCGGCCGGGCCGGACGACCGCTTCTGCGGCGGGTGCGGCCAACCGCTCGCGGTCACCTGTGCGCACTGCGGCCATGCCAACAGCACCGAGGCCAACTTCTGCACCGGCTGCGGGCAGCCGTTGCGGGACCACGTCGTCGTCGTGCAGGAGGACCGGCGCCAGGTCAGCGTGCTCTTCATCGACATCGTCGACTTCACCCGCTACGCGGAGCAGGCCGACCCGGAGCAGGCCCGCAGCCTCCAGCAGGGCTATTTCGCGACGGTGCGGCGGATCGTGCACCAGTACGGCGGTGTGGTCGAGAAATACATCGGCGACGCGGTGATGGCGCTGTTCGGCGCGCCGGTGGCCACCGACAACGACGCGTTGCGGTGCGTCCGCGCCGGCCTGGAGCTGCAACGGAGTCTTGCCCGCCAGCCCGCCGGCCCGCAGCCGCCGCTCGGTTTCCGGGTCGGCATCGCGACCGGTGAGGCGCTGGTCGACCTCTCCGCCACCCGCGACGGCGGGCAGGCGTTCGTCACCGGCGACGTGGTCAACACGGCGTCCCGGTTGCAGAGTTTCGCCCCGCCGGGCGGTGTCGTCGTCGACGAGAGCACCTGGTCGGCCACCCGCCACGAGATGGAGTACGACGACCAGCCTCCGGTGACCCTGCGTGGCCGGACCGCCGTGAGCCGGATCTGGTTGGCCGTCCAGGTACGACCGCACCGGGACCCGGCCGGCGCCGAGCTGACCCCGATGGTGGACCGGGAGCACGAGCGTGGCCTGCTGGTCAACGCGCTGCACCGGATGGTGACCGAACGGACCTCCCAGCTGGTGACGGTGTTCGGGCCCGCCGGGGTGGGCAAGAGCCGGCTGCTGCGCGAGCTGGCCCGGCACGCCGACAGCCTGCCCGGTCCGTCGATCACCTGGCTCGTCGGGCAGTGTCCGCCGTTCGGCGAGAACGTCACCTGGGCCGCGTTGTCGGACATCGTGAAGGCGTGGCTGGGTGTGCCGGAGGCGGACGACCCGACCACGCTGCGGGAACGGCTGCGGACCCGGCTGGGGCAGCTCGCCGACCCGCACGCGACCCGACTGGCCGAGGCGCTCGGGCCGCTGATCGGCGTACCCGGTGAACGACTCACCCCGGGCGAGACGGAGGCCGGCTGGCGGCGCTTCCTGCTCTGCGTCGCCGGCGCCGGACCCACGGTGCTGGTCTTCGAGGACATGCACTGGGCCGACCAGGCGATGCTCGCCTTCGTCGAGCAGTTGGGCGCGTCGGCCCGACAGGTTCCGCTGCTGGTCGTCGCGACCGCCCGTCCGGAGCTGCGGGAACGGCATCCGGCGTGGACCGGCACGATCAGCGGCGCGATGTCCATCTCGGTGCCGCCCATGCACGACACCGACATCGACACCCTCTACTCGCTGCTTCTCGGGCAGTCGACGCTGCCCACCAGCGCGCGTACCCCGCTGATCGAGTTCGCCGACGGCAACCCGCTCTACGCACAGGAGTACGCCCGGATGCTGCTCGACGGCGGCCTGCTCGACGCGGTCGGCTCGGCCGTCCACCTCGACCCGGGTGGCGGCGCGGAGATGCCCCGCACGGTGCAGGCCGTCATCGCCAACCGGCTGGACCTGCTCGACCCGGCGGACCGGGCGGTGCTCCAGGCCGCCGCGGTGGTCGGCATGCAGTTCTGGGCCGCCCCGGTGGCCACGGCGCTGGGCCGGCCGGTGGAGTGGGTGGAGCGCGCGCTGGACCGGCTGCAACGTCGCGACCTGGTATACGAGCAGAGCACCTCGACGATGCCCGGCCAGTCCGAGTACCGGTTCCGGCACATCCTGGTGCGGGACGTCTGCTACCAGCGGTTGCCCCGGGCCGAGCGGGTGGTACGCCACCAACGCACCGCCGACTGGATGGCGCAGCTCACCGACGGTCGGCAGCACGACCTGGCGGAGGTGCTGGCCAACCACCGCTGGGCGGCGCACGAGATCGCCCGCACCGTCGGTCTGGACACCGCTCCGTACGCCCCGGAGGCGCGGGCCGCGCTGCACCGTGCGGCCCGCCGGGCGTACGAGCTGCACGCGCTGGACACCGCGGCGGCGCTGGTGGGGCGGGCCCTGGCCCTGGACGTCGGACCGGACCCGGCGCTGGAGTTGTTCGACGCCGAGCTGGCGTTCTACCGCGACGGTGACGCCTTCCTGGTGGCCGGCGGCACGGACACCGTCAGCCGGTTGGCCGACCGGCTCACCGAGAGCGGCGACCGGACCGGCGCGGCGCGCGCCTGGACGCTGCTCGCGACCGCCGCGTGGAGTCGCGCCGACCGATCGGCGACCCTGCGCTGCCTGGACCAGGCGATCGGCATCTACAGCGAGCTGCCGGACAGCCAGGAGAAGGCGGGGGCGCTGCTGGAGCTGGCCCGGGTGCACATGCTGAACGCGGAGACCGATCCGGCGTGCGCCGCCGCCCGGGCTGCGGAGTCCCTCGCCGAGCGGCTCCAGCTACGGGAGGTCCAGGCCAACGCCCAGATCACCCTCGCCGTGGCGCGGTACCTGGCCGGGTCGGCCTCGGCGTACGCGGAGCTGGCCGAGGTCACCGAGCACTGCCGGGTGGAGCGGCTGACCAGCCGACGGCGGGCGGTGCAGAACCTGGCCTGGGCGTTGCAGGAGGAGGGTGACCTGGCCGGCTCGGCCCAGTTGGTCGACGAACAGCTCACCCTCGACCCGGGCGGCGAGCACAGCCTCGCCACCAGCTTCGCCGACCAGTGGGCCCGGGCGTACTACGCCGGTGACTGGACGGCCGCGCAGGCGATGGCGGCGGAGTCGACCCGGCGGCCCACCGCGGAGTGGGATCTGCACATCGTGGCGGTCTCCGGCTGGATGCGCGGGCTGGCCGGCGAGCGGGACGGGTCGGCGGACGCGGACGAGGCGGGCCCGGATCTGGTCGAGCGGGCGCTGGTCGCGGCGCGCCGCAGCGGGTTCCACCGGGTGCTGCGCTCCACCCTGGCGCACGCCGCCCTCTGCCGCGCGGTGCAGGGCCGCCGGGACGATGCGATGGCGCTGCTGACCGAGTTGGACGAGGACTGGCGGCGGACCCGGATGATTCCGTTCGCGGAGTGGGTGCCGGCCGTCGGGCACGTCGCCGGGGTGCTCGGCACGGACGCGGCCCGGCTGGTCCGGGAGATGCTCGACCGGGCGCCCCGGATGACCCCGTGGGCGCGCGCCGCCCGCCAGGTCGCCGACGCGACGCTGGCGCGGCACGCCGGGGACCTGCCGACCGCCACGGACCTGCTGGGCTCGGCGGCGGCGAGCTACGCCCGGATGGCCGACGTGACCGACGAGATCATCACGACGGCGCTGGCGATCGGCCCGTTGGGCGAGACCGACCCGCCGGCCGCCTCGGTGGCCCGCGCCCGGCTGCACGAGTTCGCCACCCGCCACCACGCCCCCACCCTGCTCCACCTGGCCTGACCACTGCCCGGGTCGACCCGGGCAGTGGTCAGGCGGCCAGCGGCGTCGCGGCGGGCTGCTTGAGCTTCTGGGCGTAGATGTCGACGTACTCCCGACCGGAGAGTTCCATCAACTCGTACATGATCTCGTCGGTGACCGCGCGCTCGACGAACCGGTCGCCGGCCAGGCCGGCGTAGCGGGAGAAGTCCAGGGGCGCCCCGAAGCGGATCCGGACCCGGTCGATCCTGGGGATGATCTTGCCCGGCGGCTGGATCTCGTCGGCGTTGAGCATCGCCACCGGCACCACCACCGCGCCGCTCTCCAGGGCGAGCCGGGCCACCCCGGTCTTGCCCCGGTAGAGCCGCCCGTCCGGGGAGCGGGTGCCCTCCGGGTAGATGCCGGCCACTCCCCCGGCGCGCAGCACCCGCAACTGGGTGTCCAGCGCGGCGCGGGCGGCCTGACCGCCGGAGCGGTCCACCGGGATGGTGCCGGTGCCGACGAAGAACATCTTCGTCAACCAGCCCTTGAGGCCCTTGCCGGTGAAGTACTCGGCCTTCGCCACGAAGGTGACCTTCCGGGGGATGATCAGCGGCGTGAAGATCGAGTCGGAGAAGGATAGGTGGTTGCTGGCCAGGATCACCGGACCGGTCGCCGGCACGTGGCGCAGGCCCTCCACCTGCGGACGGAAGATCAGCTTGAGTAGCGGACCGAGGAGGACGTACTTCAGCAGCCAGTAGAGCACCGGCATCCCTTCCGTGGGGGGCAACGACAGCGCGGGGCTGAGACATCGAACCATGCGACGATCGTCGAGATCGCACGTGTCGCGCAAGAACGGACAAAGGAGGCCCGCCACGACCTGCGGCGGCGGCCGTGACTTTGGAAGACGCGACACAACGCACTCCCGGAACCATGCCCTGACGTGTCACGATTCAGAGCACGGCGTACCGACCAGACGCCGGGGCAGGGTGCGCCGCGCCGGAAGGCGCGTTAAGGGGGATGTCCGGGTGTCAGCGGGTGGAGCCCGCCGGGGACGGCGGGACAACGGGCTCGACGCGAACGAGTACGCCGTCGTCGGCGACGTCGATCCGCGCGTCGGTGAGCACCTGCTCGACGTGCTGGCCGCCGGTGGGATCGCCGCCTACCTGCAACCCTCCGCCGACCTCAACCCGGTCACCCGCACCACGACAGTGCCGGCCCGACCGGTCGACCGGCTCTACGTCGACCGCTCGCACCTGAGCACCGCCCGCGACTACCTGACCCAGCTCGCCGACGAGTCCACCCCGGAGCAGTCGCCGGCCCGCGACGAGCCGGACATCGACGCCGAGTGGGCGCGGATCGTCGCCGGATTCCACACCACCTCCGCCGGTGAGCACCCGTGGCCCGCGGCCGAGGACGTCGACGAGCGCGACACCCGGGACGAACCGACCGCCGGTCCGATGGCCCGTTCCGCGGGCGACGAGCCGAGCCCGACCGCCACCGACGTGCGCCGGCTGCCGTCCGCGACAGACATCTCCGGCATCTCCGTCGGGCGTGGCACCCGGCCGGACGAGCCCTCGCTCCTGGACGGGCTGGACACCTTCGGCGCCGACCTGCCCGACGAGGACGACGACGAGACCTACCACCCGCCTCCGCCGCCGCCGCTGCCCCGGGTCAGCAAGTACGCGGTGATCGGCGTGCTCGGTGTGGTCGTCGGGTTCGTGCTCTTCCTCTTCCCCTGGCTGCTCCCGGTGGATCGTTCCGCGGTCACCCTGTTCGGCTTCACCGGCATCCTGGCCGGCTTCGTCACGTTGATCTGGCGGCTGCGCCCCGGCGACGAGGACGAGGACGACCCGGACAACGGCGCCGTGGTCTGAGCACCGGCCCGCATCCCGGGACGGCAGCGCCCTGCCGGTGGCGTAACAGTGGTGTAACTTACTGTCAGTAGGAATACCGCTGTACGTCACTTCCCCCGCTGACTGACCGGTTTTCCTTTATCGCGGCGGTCAGTCCTCTGCCGATCGGAATGCCCGAGATGCGACAGAGTTCCCTCGTTGTGGTGGCCAACCGCCTCCCCATCGACGACAGTCAGGCGCCCGACGGGGCCTGCGAGTGGCGCCGCAGCCCCGGTGGGCTGGTCAGCGCGCTGCACCCGCTCCTGCGGCACACCCCGGCGACCTGGGTCGGCTGGGCCGGCGGCACCGGAGCGGCCCCCTCCCTACCCGACGTGGACGGCGTCCGGATGCACACCGTCCCGCTCAGCCCCGAAGACCTGCGCGACCACTACGAGGGGTTCGCCAACGCGACCCTCTGGCCGCTCTACCACGACGCGGTGGAGCAGCCGCAGCACCACCGCCGGTGGTGGGAGGCGTACCAGCGGGTCAACCAGCGCTTCGCCGAGGCGACGGCCGAGGTGGCCGAGCCGGGTGGGATGGTCTGGGTGCAGGATTACCACCTGCAACTGGTCCCCGGTCAGCTCCGCGCGCTCCGGCCGGACCTGCGCATCGGCTTCTTCCTGCACGTGCCGTTCCCGCCACCGGAACTCTTCATGCAACTGCCCCGCCGGGCCGAGTTGCTGCGCGGCATGCTCGGCGCCGACCTGGTCGGCTTCCAACGCGTCCAGGCGGCGCACAACTTCGCCCAGTTGGTGACCCGGGTGCTGGATCTGCCCGCCACCGACCGGCGGATCGGCATCGACGACCGGGTCGTCCGCATCGGCGCGTTCCCGGTCTCCATCGACACCGCCGAGATGGCCGCGCTCGCCGCCCGCCCGGACGTGGCCGCCCGCGCCCGCCGGCTCCGTCTGGACCTGGGCGACCCCCGACAGGTCATCCTCAGCGTGGACCGGATGGACTACACCAAGGGCATCGAGCAGCGCCTCAAGGCGTACAGCGAGCTGCTCGCCGCCGGCGACGTCAAGGTCCGTGACACGGTGCTGGTGCAGGTCGCCATGCCGAGCCGGGAGCGCGTCGGCCAGTACCAGATCCTGCGGGAGCGGATCGAACGCGAGGTGGGCCGGATCAACGGCGAGTTCGGCCGGGTCGGCGAGCCGGCGATCCACTACCTCACCCAGCCCTTCGACCGGGCCGAGCTGGCCGCGCTCTACCGGGTCGCCGACGTGATGGCGGTGACCCCGCTGCGCGACGGGATGAACCTGGTCGCCAAGGAGTACGTGGCCGCCCGGGTCGATGACACCGGCGCGCTGCTGCTCAGCGAGTTCGCCGGCACCGCGGCCGAGCTGTCCCAGGCGTACCTGGTCAACCCGCACGACCTGGAGGGGCTCAAGCAGGGCCTGCGCGCGGCGTTGCGGGCCAGCCCGGCCGACACCACCGAGCGGATGCGGGCCATGCGGGCGTACCTGCACCAGCACGACATCCGGGCCTGGGCCCGCTCCTACCTGCGGGCGCTCGACGAGGGTGGCGTGCTGGTCAGTCGCCTGACCAGCACCGACGGCGGTCCGGACGGCGCCGTCCGGGTGCCCCGGCCCAGCACCGCGCCCAGCGGCCCCGCCGTTCACCAGGCCCGCGGCTGACCGCCGCGGGCCGGCCGTTCAGCGCGCCGCGGGCTCCTTCTCCAGCCAGTCGAGGATCGCGTCGATCGGCTCCGCCCACCGCGCGTCGAGCATCAGGTCGTGACCCATCTCGGGGAAGAGCAGCGGCGCCGAGCCGTACCGGCGGGCCACCCGGGTCAACGTCGACGCCGGCACCACCCGGTCGTCCGGGCTGCCCAGCACCAGCACCGGCGGCGCGCCCACGGCCGGCTCGGCCTCCCGCGCGCCCAGCAGGGCCCACTGCGCCCGCCGGCCCGCCCGCCCGAGCCGCCCGACGTACCGGCGGGCGTCCTCCTCCGGCAGCTCCGGGCTGAACAACTGCCCCCGGTTGAGCCGCAGCGGGCCCCCGAACACCGCCGGCAGCGTGCCGGAAGGATTGCGGCGCAGCGCCGCGCCCAGCAGCCCCCAACCGCCGAAGACCGGCGCCACCAGCACCGCGCCCCGCGCCGGGTAGCGGGCCAGGGCGTGCGACACCACCAGGGCCCCGGCGCCGTGCCCCACCAGCACCGCCTGTCGCGGCAGGCTCGCCGCCACCTGGACCACATCATGGGCGTACGCCCGCAGCGTCGCCTCCGGCGCCGGCTCACTGCCACCGTGCCCGCGCAGGCTCACCGCGTACGCCGGAAAGCCCCGCGCCGCCGTGTGCCCCAGCCAGTGCTCGGCGAACGCCCACGCGCCGTGCCCGAACCCGGGTACGAAGAGCAACGGCGGACGCCCCTGCTCCACGTCGGGAACCGCGCTGAGCACCTCCCGCCGGGCCGGTCGGACCGGACGGGACCACTCCCGGCCCCGCATGATCCGCAGGTCGCTCCCGGCGCTCATTTACCCTCCAGCTCCACGAGGGCGCGCTCGACGGCGCGCAGGTAGTCGGCGTGACCGACCTCGAACCAGTGCCGGCTGCTCTCCTTGACCTGCCCGGAGTACCGTTCGCCGGCCCGGTCGCGGACCCGCTGCGCGAACGCCGCGGCACGCTCCGGCCGGTCCCGGCGGGCCCGCAGCAGGCGGGCGAAGAGCACCATCTGCCAGTGCGACAGCGTGAACAGCCCGGAGTCCGGCTGCACCAGACCGGCGACCGCCAGCGTCGGATGCCCGGGGGTGAACGCGTTGAGCCACAGCGTGGGTCGACCCGCACCCGCGCTGTCGCCGAAGACCGACGCGTCGAGGAACTCGAAGCGCGGCAGGTAGCCGGTGGCGAAGACGACCACCTCGGGATCGATCTCGCGCCCGTCGGCCAGCTCCACGGCGTACGGGTGGAACCGGGCGAGGTCCGGCACCGGGCCGATGGCGCCGTGCCCCACGTAGTAGACGAGCTGACTGTTCGCGATGGGGTGCGTCTCGTACACCCGGTGGTCGGGTTTGGGCAGCCCGAAGCGGGTCAGGTCACCGACCGTCAGCCGCAGCGTCCAGTGGTAGAGCCACTGCCGCACGCGCAGCGGCACCCGCAGCGCCAGCAGGGTGTCGTTGACCTGGTCGGCGGGACGGCCGAGCACGTACTTCGGGGCGTACCAGTACCCGCGGCGGGTGGAGTGCCAGCAGCGGGACGCCTGCTGGGCGGCCTCGACGGCGATGTCGCAGCCGGTGTTGCCGGCGCCGACCACCAGCACCCGCTTGCCGCGTAGCTGCGCCGGGTCCTTGTAGGACGAGGCGTGCATGATCTCGCCCCGGAACTGCTCCAGGCCCTCGTAGCGGGGCAGCTTCGGCGACCAGTTGTGCCCGTTGGCGATCACCACGGCGGCGTACCGGGAGGTCCGCTCGGGGCCGTACCCGCCGGTGGAGCGGGTGGTGACGTCCCAGCGTTCGCCCTCGGCGGGCTCGACCCGGATCACCTCGGTGCCGAACCAGATGTGCGAGCGCAGGTCGAAGTGGTCGGCGTAGCGCTCGAAGTAGGACAGCAACTGGCTGTGGTGCGGGTAGTCCGGCCAGGAGTCCGGCATCGGGAAGTCCGGGAACTGGGTGAACGGCTTCGAGGAGATGAGGTGGGTGCTGGCGTACACGGGGCTGCGGTCGTGCCGCCAGTTCCAGGCGCCGCCGACGCCGGTCTCCCGTTCGTAGCAGTCCACGCCGAACCCGTGCTCGCGCAGGTTCTTGATGGCCGTCAGGCCGCTGGCCCCGGCCCCGATGACGCAGACGGTGTCGCCCCGGTCGGAGACCGGGCGGCCGCCGCCCGACGCGGGCGGGGCCGCCTCCGGGTCGGGCCGGCCGTGGTCGGTGGAGGTGGACACCGGAAACTCTCCTTTTGTACGGCACGGGTGCCGGTCGCCGCGAAATCCTCTCCACAACGGAGCCGGATGTCCAGCCCCGACGCGGGACACGTCGGCGCCGGGCCGGGATCGGGTCAGTCGGCGGTGGGCAGGAGCAGGTCGACGAGGACCGGGAAGTGGTCGCTGGCCCGGCGGGTCTGCGGGGTGTCCACCACGTCGTAGTCGACGACGGTGATCCGCGGGTCGACGAAGAGCGCGTCGATACGCCGGCGCGGGTCGGCGCAGGAGTAGGTGAGCCGCTCCGCCCGGTCGGCCGCCACGGCGGCGTCGGTCAGCCCGCGCGCCACCGTCGCCCAGGCCGGCCCGTCCGGCCCCTCGTTCAGGTCCGCCCCGGCGACCACCGGGCTGGTCGCCGCGTCCAGCTCCCGCTTGAGCTCGGCGGCCTGCGCCGGACGTTCGGCCGGGTCGGTGGACAGGTGCGAGCCGGCGAGGGTGAACCGGGCGTCGCCGACCCGGCAGTCGGCGTACGCCGCGCCGCGCAGGTGCCGGCCGGGGGTCAGCGGGAAGCGCTGGCAGCGGGTGGCGCGGACCTGGACCCGCAGGCTGGTCAGCAGCAGGTTGCCCAGCGCGGGCAGCCCACCCGCGGCCACCACCAGCCCGAACGACTCGGCCAGCGTGGCGGACTTCTGCCGCCACCGGAACCGGCGCGGCCCCTCCTGCACGATCACCACGTCCGGTCGCGCGGCCCGGACCACCGCCGCCAACGCGGCGGTGTCGTCGCGCTGGCTGTGGATGTTGTACGACACCACACGCAGCGGCACGCCCACGCCGGCCGCCTCAGATCCGACGGGCCAGGTCGGCGGCGCCGATGACACCGGCCCTGTTGCCCAGCTCGGCAGGGAGCACCTCGGCGACCGGCAGGCGACCACGCTGGGCGAGCGCGTCGGCGTACGACCGGCGGGTCGGACCGAGCAGCAGGTCACCGGCGTCGATCACGCCGCCGCCGACCACCAGCGCCTGCGGGTCGAGGATCTGCGCCATGTCGGCGAGGCTGGTGCCCAGCCAGCGACCGATCTGGGCGAACGCCTCGGCGGACACCGGGTCGCCGCCCTGCGCGGCGGCGGTCACCATCGGCCCGGTGATCGCCTCGGCCTCACCGCCGGCCAGGTCCAGCAGCGCGGCGGCACGGTGCGGCTCCTGGCGGGCGCCGGCCCGGGCGAAGCGCACCAGGGCGCTGCCGCTGGCGTACTGCTCGATGCAACCGAGCCGGCCGCAACCGCACTGGTGCCCGTCGGGCACGGCGAGCATGTGCCCCAGCTCGGCGGCGATGCCGTGCGCGCCGCGCATCAGGTCGCCGCCGAGGACGATGCCGCCACCGACGCCGGTGCCGATGGTGAACATGATCATCGAGTCGTCGGCGGCGCGGGCCGCGCCGTGGCGGAACTCGGCCCAGGCGGCGACGTTCCCGTCGTTCTCCACGATCACGGGCAGGCCGACGGCCTTGCTCACGTACTCGCGCAGCGGCTCGTCGCGCCAGGCGAGGTTCGGGGCGAAGAGCACCGTCGAGCGGCCGGCGTCGATCCACCCGGCCGCGCCGATGCCGACGGCCTCGATCGTCCGCCCGGCGGCCAGCTCGGCGACCAGCTCGATGATGACGTCACGGGTCTTGGCGACGTCATCGGCGGGAGTGTCCCGTCGGGCCTGCGCCAGGACCGTGCCGGTGTCGTCCACGACACCGCCGGCCACCTTGGTGCCACCGACGTCGACTCCGATGGTCAGCGTCACCGCTGCCGCCTCCCTCTGCTGTGCTGTCCGACCCGCGTCCCGGCCCGCTGCCGGTCCGGGTCGGAATGTCCCGCGCTCAGGCGCCGTCGCCCGATGCCTCCGCGCCGGTGTGCTCGGGCACCCGCGAGGCGGGCACCACGGGACGGGTGGTCGGTGCCGGTGCGGTCGCCGGCCCGGCCTCGTCGACGGGCGGTGCGGCGACCGGGGCGAGTGGGTCCGCCGTCCGGGTGGCGACCGACCAGACATCCCGCTCCGGCGCCGGTTGGGAATCATGCCCGGTGCGGGTGGCATCGCGCCACACGTGGTCGTCGCCGGCGGCCCCGGCGGGGTCGTCACCGGCGGGGCCGTCGGACGCGTCGTCGCCGGTGGGGGCGGGCGCGGGCGAGGGCGGGGAGGACGCCGTGGCGCCCGGCTCGGTGGGGCGCGCCGCGGGCTGCTCGGCCGGGGCGAACGCCCGCAGCAGGCTCGCGACGCCCGCGGCGAGGTCACCGGCGCCGGTGGCGAGGCGTTCGGCGAACTCCGGACTCGGGTCCCGCAACGCGGCGATCCCCCGACAGACCGGGCAGACGCAGCATTCCGCCGAACCGGTGGCGAAGCCGGCAGGGGCCGAGCGCCCGTCCGGGCCGGTGCTGTGACCGAGGACACCGGACAGCATCCCGCCCAACGGGCCGAACGCCCCGCCCGGCGAGCCGGCGGCGGCCAGGCGTGCCCCCGCGAGCAGGGTGGCGACCAGCCGCTCCGCCTCTTCCCGGGCCGAACCCGGATCCGTTGCGCCCATTCGTCGGCTCCTCTACCGTGCCACCGGACCGGTCACTGCGCCGCACCGGGTGCTTCTACCCGGCGCTTGAGCTGCTTCAACGCGGTGTCCATGATCATCTTCTCGGCCTTGCGCCGAAACATCCCGAGCATCCCGACCGACAGGTCGACCTCCAGCGTGTAGGTCACCGTCGTGCCGCCGTCCGGATTGCCCACCAGGTCGTACGAGCCGCGCTGGGACTTCTGCATCTTCGAGGGAGCGACCAGGTGCCACTCGATCCGGGACAGGTCCTCGGCGTACTCGTAGGCAAGCACGTACTCGTCGGCCATCACCCCGGCGTCGATGGTGAAACGCACCTGGCTGGCGTAGCCGTCCTCGTACTCCTCGACCACCTCGGCGCGACGCACCGCGTCGGTCCACTCCGGGTAGCTCGCGAAATCGCAGATGACCGCCGCGACCCGGTCCGGTGCGGCGCCGATGATGATCGACTGGGTGGAGGAGTCCGCCATGGGGGGAGGCTACCCGGCGGGCACCGCCGGTACGCCGCGCCGCCCCCGCGCGTGACCAGCGGCGGCACCTCGGACATCGCCAGGCGTTGACAGGGTGCTCCTGGTCACCGGGTAGGTTTCGACACAGCCGACGCCCACCGTCGGCCGCCCGGCCCAGGCAGTGCGAGCACGAAGGAGTGCAGGTGCGCGAGTTCTCCGTCCCGCCGATCGTCACCGTTGGCGATGCGGCCAACCTCACCGATCCGGTCTGGGACAACGCCGAGATCGCGCCCGACACGGTCCAGTTCGCGCGTCCCGTCCCGGGCGCCGACGGCTCGATCACCGCCTGGACCGACGTGACCTGCCTCCAGTTCCGCGACGAGGTCGCCGCCGTCGCCCGTGGGCTGATCGCCGCCGGCATCGAGCCGGGGGTCCGGGTCGGTCTGATGAGCCGCACCCGCTACGAGTGGACGCTGCTGGACTACGCCATCTGGGCGGCCGGCGCGGTCACCGTGCCCATCTACGAGACGTCCAGCGCCGAGCAGGCCGCCTGGATCCTGGAGGACTCCAACGCGGTGGCCGTCGTGGTGGAGACCGAGGCGCACGCCGACCTGGTCGCCGGCGTCCGGCACCGGCTGCCCGAGCTCTCCCACGTCTGGCAGATCGACCGGGGCGGGGTCGACGAGCTGGTCACGGCGGGCGCCGCCGTCGACCCGGCCGAGGTCGAGCGACGGCGTCGGGCGGTCCAGGCCGGCGACCTGGCGACGATCATCTACACCAGTGGCACCACCGGCCGACCCAAGGGCTGCGTGCTCACCCACCGCAACATGTACGCCGACATCGCGAACGCGGTGCCGGTGCTGCCGAACCTGTTCAACGCCGGCGCGACCACCCTGCTGTTCCTTCCGCTGGCGCACGCCTTCGCCCGGCTCATCCAGATCGGCGTCGTGCAGGCCCGGGCCACCATGGCGCACTGCGCCGACACCAAGAACCTGGTCGCCGAGTTGCAGACGTTCCGGCCGACCTTCGTGCTCTCCGTACCCCGGGTGTTCGAGAAGGTCTACAACGCCGCCAAGCAGAAGGCCGAGGCGGACGGCAAGGGCGGCGTCTTCGCCCGCGCGGAGCAGGTCGCCATCGCGTACAGCGAGGCGCTGGACTCCCCGGGCGGGCCCGGACTGGCGCTGCGGGCCCAGCACGTGGTCTTCGACCGGTTGGTCTACCGCAAGCTGCGCGCCGCGCTCGGCGGCCGGTGCCGGGACGCGATCTCCGGCGGCGCGCCGCTCGGCGCCCGGCTCGGCCACTTCTTCCGGGGCATCGGCGTGACGGTCCTGGAGGGCTACGGCCTGACCGAGACCTCCCCCGCCGCCGCGGTGAACCTGCCCGGCGGGACCCGGATCGGCAGCGTCGGCCGCCCGCTGCCCGGCGTGACCGTCCGGATCGAGGACGACGGGGAGATCCTGATCTCCGGTGAGCTGGTCTTCCAGGGCTACTGGCGCAACGAGGCGGCGACCGCCGAGGCGGTCGGCGCCGACGGGTGGTTCCGCACCGGCGACCTGGGGCAGCTCGACGCGGACGGCTACCTGAGCATCACCGGTCGCAAGAAGGAGCTGATCGTCACCGCCGGCGGCAAGAACGTCGCCCCGGCGGTGCTGGAGGACCTGGTCCGGGCGCACCCGCTGGTCAGCCAGTGCGTGGTGGTCGGTGACCGCGCGCCGTTCATCGCGGCGCTGGTCACCGTCGACGAGGAGGCGTTTCCGGCCTGGCTGGAGAAGGCCGGGATGCCCGCCGACACCACCGTCGAGCAGCTCCGCGAGCACGAGGGCCTGCGCACGGAGATCCAGGCCGCGATCGACACCGCCAACCAGGCCGTGTCCAAGGCCGAGGCGATCAAGGTGTTCCGGGTCCTGCCCCGTGACTTCACCGAGGCGACCGGTGAGCTGACCCCGTCGCTCAAGGTCAAGCGGCAGGTTGTCCAGAAGACGTACGCGGCGGAGATCGCCGACATCTACCGGGGCTGACTACCATCCGTCACGTGCCCGCATCCACAGCCACCGCACCGCACCCGCATCCCCTCGCCGCGGCAGCCCGCCTGGTGATGCTGGCGCTGGTCGCCATCCTGACCCTGTTCGCCACCCGGGACGTCGCCCAGCTGTCGTGGATCGCGCTGCTGGGGGTGGCCGGGCTGCCGTCGCTGCTGGCCCCCCAGCACCGGCTGGTCGGCCCGCTGAGCCGGGTGGCCGAGGTGGTGGTGCTGGGTCTGGCCGCGAGCCACCTCGCCGCCGTCGCGTCCATCGGCGGCACCGTCGACGGCCTGGGCGCGTCGGCGGTGCTGCCCTACCTGGCGGTGCCGGTGACCGTCACCGCGCTGCGTCGCCGTTTCGCCGAGGGCGCCGCCCTGCTCGCCGTCACCGCTGTCACCCTGCTGGTCAGCGGCGCGCTGACCACCGTCGGGGGCGAGCCGCAGCTCGGCCAGCCGGGCTACCTCGCGGTCTGCGCCCAGTGGCTGATCCTGGCGGCCCTCGGGCTCTACGCCGCCGGCACCCTGCACCGGGTCATGGCGGTGCGCGGTGAGGGCAAACCCCAGCCGTACGCCGAGGCCACCCGCCTGCTGACCCAGCTGCGCACGGTGGCCCGGCAGTTGCCCGGGGCCACCCTCGACCCGGGCGGCATCTCCGAACACCTGTTGGAGGAGTTGCGCACCGTGGCCCGGGCCGACCGGGGCGCGGTGCTGTCGGCCAGCGGCGGAGGTCGGCTGGTGGTGCTCGCCCAGGCCGGCGTCGACCGGGTGGACTGGGAGACGACGCTGGACGCGGACTCGGCGATCGCCGACGCGTGGGCCAGCCAGCAGGCCACCACCTCCGCCCGGTCGCAGTCGCGCTCCCACCGTGGCGGGGAGGTGTCCGCGCTGATCGTCCCGCTGGTCGCCGGGGTGCGTACGGTGGGGCTCGTGGTGCTGGAGGCCGATGCCGCGCACGCGTACCCGCCGCCCGTGGTGTCCCGGGTGACCGCGCTGACCCGTCCGGCCGCGCTGCGGCTGGAGGCGGCGCTGCTCTTCGACGAGGTGCGCTCGCTGGCCACCAACGAGGAGCGGCAGCGGTTGGCCCGGGAGATCCACGACGGGGTGGCGCAGGAGCTGGTGATGGTCGGCTACGGCATCGACAACGCCATGGCAACCGTCTTCGACGACGCCGACGAGACCGCCGAGGCCCTGCGTACGCTGCGCGCCGAGGTGACCCGGGTGATCCAGGAGCTACGGCTGAGCCTCTTCGAGCTGCGCAGCGAGGTGGACCGGCAGGGTGGGCTGGCCGCGGCGATCGCCGAGTACGCACGCACCGTGGGCGCGTCCGGTGGGCTGCGGGTGCACCTCTCCCTCGACGAGTCCACCGCCCGGCTGCCGGCCGCCACCGAGGCCGAGTTGCTGCGCATCGCCCAGGAGGCGGTGACCAACGCCCGCAAGCACGCCGGCGCCTCGAATCTGTGGGTCACGTGTGAGGTCGACCCCCCGTACGCGCAAATAGAAGTGTCGGATGACGGTCAGGGGATGGCTGACCAGCGCCCCGACGGGCGGTACGGTCTTGCGATCATGGCCGAGAGGGCGGAACGTATCCGGGGCCGGTTGGAGATCAGGCCGCGACAGCCCAGCGGCACGACCGTGGCGGTGGTTCTCGGCACCTCGTCCCGGCGCGATACCGTGCGCGGCAGCTCAGCACCAGAAGGGGAGTAACCCGAGGATGACCACAAGCCCGATACCGGCCACCCGCACCAAGGTCCTCCTTGTCGACGATCATGACCTGATTCGCAAGGGCCTGCGGCACGCCTTCGAGCGCGATCGCCAGTTCGAGGTCGTCGGCGAGGCGGCCACCGCGGCGGAGGGCGTACGCCAGGCCGGCGCCCTGCAGCCGGACGTGGTGATCATGGATCTGCGGCTGCCCGACGGCAGCGGCCTGGAGGCCACCCGCGCGCTGCGCAAGTCGAGCGCGTCGATGGGCATCGTGGTGCTGACCATGTACGCCGGCGACGACCAGCTCTTCGGCGCGCTGGAGGCCGGCGCGAGCGCCTTCGTGCCGAAGACCGCGCCGGCCGACGAGGTGGTGGCCGCCGCGCGGCACGCCGCCTCCTCCCCCAGCGCGTTCACCGCCGCCGACCTGGCCGAGGCGATGAAGCGGCGGCTCGCCCCGTCCGGCCCGCAGTTGTCGCCCCGGGAGGGCCAGGTGCTGCGGCTGCTCGCCGACGGCATGAGCGTGGCGGGCATCGCCAAGCAGCTGTTCGTCAGCGAGTCCACGGCGAAGACGCACATCTCGAAGCTCTACGAGAAGCTCGGCGCGGCCAACCGGGCCCAGGCCCTGATGACCGCGCTCCGGCTCGGCCTGCTCGAGGCACCGGACGCGCCGAAGTTCTGACCTGCCCCCACTCGTCGGGCAGGATTTCGCTACCGACGGTCCGCGCCGGCTTCCGCCGGCACGGACCGTCGCGCATCGACCGACGTCGGCGGGCAACCTCGGGCGCGCTATGGTCTGGCGTGCGTGGCGGGTGCACAATACCCGCGCGGGCGACGGCGCCCGCGTCGCGGACTCAAGGGGTGAACGCATGCAGCGGCCGGACTGGGCACCCGAGACGATCGACATCGAGCGCCCGAGCGTCGCGCGGATGTACGACTACTACCTCGGCGGCTCGCACAACTTCGCCGCCGACCGCGCCGCCGCGCAGGCGATGGTCGCGGCGGTGCCCGAGGCGCCGCTGATGGCCCAGGCCAACCGGGCGTTCCTGCGGCGGGCCGTGCACCACCTCGCCGGGGCCGGCATCCGGCAGTTCCTGGACATCGGCTCGGGCATCCCGACGGTCGGCAACGTGCACGAGATCGCCCAGCGGCTCGACCCACGGTCGCGAGTGGTCTATGTGGACGTCGACCCGGTCGCGGTGGCCCACAGCCGGGAGATCCTGGCCGACAACGAGCAGGCGGTGGTGGTGCAGGAGGACCTGCGCCGGCCGGAGGCGATCCTGGGCCACCCGGACGTGCGCAAGCTGCTCGACTTCAGCCAACCGATCGCCGTGATGGTCGTGGCCGTGCTGCACTTCGTCTCCGACGACGACCAGCCGGCGCGACTGCTGCGGACGCTGCGCGACGCCCTGGCCCCCGGCAGCTACCTGGTGCTGTCGCAGGCCAGCGACGACGGGCGCAGCAGGGACGAGCGCGCCGAGGCGGAACGGGTGTACCAACGCACCGACAGTCCGCTGTGGATTCGCAGCCGCACAGAGCTGACCGCGCTCTTCGACGGGTTCGAGCTGCTCGAACCGGGCGTGGTCTGGGTGCCCGAGTGGCGACCGGACACTCCGGAGAGCGCGGAGGACGCCGAGCGCGCGGTCTTCATGGGCGGCGTGGGGCGCCTCGGTGGCTGAGCTGCCCGCGCAGGCGACCCCCTGCCCGGGTACGTTCGCCCGGGCCTGGGCGAAGGCGGTGTCCGGCACCAGCTACCTACCGATGACCCAGGCCCAGTTGGAAGCCCTGCTGGACCGCCTCACCGGGGAGTTGGCCGGCGCGCTGCGCACCGAACCGTTCGACCTGCGCGCCGGGCACCGGGTGGGCGCCGAGTTGGTCGCCGCGCACATCGCCTCCGCGGAGGGTCTGGGTCGTACCGTCGAGGTCATCCAGCTCCGGTTGATCCGCGACCTGGGGTTGGTGGCCGAGGAGGTCGAGGACCGGATGGCCCGGCTGCTGGCGGCGGTGGCCACCGGCTACGCCCGCGCGCTGCGGGACCGGACGCTCGACGAGCAGGAGTCGATCCGCCGCGCCGCGATGCGGGCCCGCACGCAGGCCGAGCGGGCGTTGCGGGCCAGCGAGGCCCGGTTTCGTCACCAGGCCACCCATGACCCGCTCACCGGCCTGCCCAACCGGACGCTGTTCACCGAGCGGCTCGCCGCCGCGCTCAACGAGCCGGGTCGGGGCGCGCAACGCGTCGGCGTGTGCTTCCTGGACCTGGACCGCTTCAAGGTCGTCAACGACACCCTCGGGCACCAGATCGGTGACCTGCTGCTGGCGACGGTGGCCGAACGGTTGCGCAAGGCCATGGGCGAGCACCTGGTGGCCCGCCTCGGCGGCGACGAGTTCGTCATCCTGGTGGAGCGCACCGGCGGCACCGACGACATGGTCACCGTCGCCGAGACCGCGCTGGCCGCGGTCGGGGCGCCGGCGCTCGTCGACGGGCACGAGCTACAGATCTCGGCGAGCATCGGGATCGTCGAGCGCCAGGTGGCCGGCGCCAACCCGACCGACCTGATGCGGGCCGCCGACAGCACACTGCACTGGGCGAAGTCCGCCGGTGGGGCGCGGTGGGCGCTCTACGACGCCGAGCGCAACCAGCGGGAACTGGCCCGCTACGCCCTCTCCGCGGCCATCCCGGCCGCGTTGGACCGGGGCGAGTTCTACCTCGACTACCAGCCACTGACGTCGCTGCGCGACGGCAGCATCGTCGGCGTGGAGGCGCTGGTCCGTTGGCGTCACCCGGAGCTGGGGGTGCTGCGACCGGACAGCTTCATCGGGCTGGCCGAGGAGACCGGCCTGATCGTCCAGTTGGGCGGGTGGGTGCTGGCCGAGGCGTGCCGCGAGGCGGAGGCGTGGTCGACCGGGGCCGCCGCCGCGCCGTTCGTCAGCGTCAACCTGGCGGTCCGCCAGGTACGCCGGCCCGGACTCGTGCAGGAGGTCCGCGCGCTCCTCCGGCAGACCGGCCTACCGCCGGAACGACTCCAACTGGAGATCACCGAGAGCACGATGATGAGCACCGCCGAGGAGCCGGTTCGCGCCCTACGGGTGCTGGCCGACCTCGGGGTACGCATCGCCATCGACGATTTCGGCACCGGCTACAGCAACCTGGCGTACCTGCGCGACCTGCCCGTGACCGAGCTGAAGGTGGCCGGCGAGTTCGTGGCCGGCCTGCGCTCACCGTCGGTGGGCCGCACCGACGAACGCATCCTGGCCTCGCTGGTCTCGCTCGCGCACGCGCTGGACCTGACGGTGACCGCCGAGGGGGTGGAGACCGCCGGGCAGGCCGAGCGGCTCCGCGCGATCGGCTGCGACGCCGCGCAGGGCTGGCACTTCGGCCGGCCGGCCCCGGCCGACCGCATCCTCGCCCGCATCCGCTGAGCCGCGCCGCGCGCGCCTTCCCCCGCGCGCCGCGCGCGCAGGCCCGCAGCCTCATGCCGGGCGCGGGTTCACGGAAACCGGGCCATCCCGCTCGACGGAAGCCCTAATTCCAGGTAAATCCGCCACCGCCAAACCGCAGCCGGGCCGAGTAGACACCGTCTACGCCGGGTGGTAGACAGTGTCTATGAGCGCCGAGGAGAGGGGTCTGCGGGCCCGACTGGTGGCCGCCGGAGTGGACCTGGTGCTGCGCGAAGGCCAGTCGGCGGTGTCGCTGCGGGAGATCGCCCGCCGGGCCGGCGTCTCACACGGCGCGCCACGGCGCTACTTCCCCACCCACGTCGACCTGCTCTCCGCCATCGCCCGGGAGGGCTTCACCGACCTCACCGCCCGCGTCGAGGCCACCCTGCGCGATGTCGGGCCTGATCCCCGTACCCGACTGACCGCCCTGGCCCGGACGTACCTGGACTTCGCGGCGGCCCACCGCGGCATGTTCGAGCTGATGTTCCGACACGACCTGCTGAACAGCGGCCGGTTGCGGCTGCGCGAGACCAGCCTGCCGCTCTTCGCCGTCCTGACCGACCTGGTGGCGCAGGCGCGCCGGCCGACGGCCGCGCCCGCGCCGGTGGTCGCCGGGGCGCTCTGGGCCAACGTGCACGGCATCGCCCAGCTCTGGGCCTGGGGCAGCCTGCCGCTGGCGACCGGGGCCACCGACGACGACGCCCTGCTGCGCGCCACGCTCGACGCCCACCTCGGCCCGACACCCGGCTGAGACCCCGAGCCTCGGAGGACACGTGCCACTGCTCTACGACCTCACCAAGCTGACCGTCGGCGGCGCGCTGCGGTGGGGCTGGCGGCCCCGCGTGGAGGGCCTGGAACACCTGCCCCGACAGGGCGGCGCGATCCTCGCCGGCAACCACCTGTCGGTGGCCGACGAGATGTTCCTCGCCAGCGTGACGCCCCGGCACGTCACCTTCTGGGCGAAGGTCGAATATTTCACCGGACGTGGTCCGGGCGGCTGGCTCAGCCGGCGGATCGTCGCCGGCATGGGCGCCATCCCGGTCGACCGGGCCGGCGGCCGGGCCGCGGTGCGTGCTCTCGACGCCGCCATCCCGGTGCTGCGCGCCGGCGGCCTGGTGGCCATCTATCCCGAGGGCACCCGCTCCCCCGACGGGCGGCTCTACCGGGGTCGGACCGGGATGACCCGGCTGGCCCGCGACGCCGGTGTGCCGATCGTCCCGGTCGGCGTGCTCGGCACCGCCGAGGTGCTGCCGGTCGGCGCGCGGCTGCCCCGCCGACACCCTGTCACGCTGCGGTTCGGGCCGCCGATCCCGGTCGCCGACCGGATCACCGGGCCCCGGGACATCCGGACGGTCACCGACGAGGTGATGGCCGCGATCCAGAAACTCACCGACCAGGAGTACGTGCCGCACCACGCCCCGCCCCGGGGCAGCTGAACGGGGGCGCGGCTCAGCCCGCGAGGAGCCTCGCCATCCGCTCCGCCTGCGCCTCCCAGCGCCACTCCCGCTCGACCCACGCCCGGCCCGCCGCGCCCAGTTGACGGGCCAGGTCACGGTCGGTGAGCAGCCGGGCGACCCGGTCGGTCAACTGGGCGATGTCCCGCCCGCGCACGACGTACCCGGTCTCGCCCTCGCGGACCGCGTCCGGCGCGCCCCCGGAGTCACCGGCCACCACCGGCAGACCGGCCGCTGACGCCTCCAGATAGACGATGCCCAGCCCTTCGACGTCCAGGCCACGGTTGCGGGTGCGGCACGGCATCGCGTAGACGTCACCGGCCGCGTAGTGCGCCGGCAACTCGCCCGCCGGCACCGAGCCGGTGAACACCACGTCCCGTTCCACGCCGGACTGTCGGGCCAGCTTCTCCAGGCTCGCCCGGTACGGCCCGCCGCCGACGATCAGCAACGCCGCGTCGGGCACCCGGCGGCGAATCTCCGGCAGGGCCCGGATCAGCAGGTCCTGACCCTTGCGCGGCACCAGCCGGGACACACAGACCACCACCGGCCGGTCGGTCAGCCCGAGCCGGGCCCGGACCTGTTCGCCGTCCACGTCCGGGTGGTAGGTGTCCACGTCGACACCCGGCGCGAGCTGGCGCAACTCGGTCACCCCGTCCAGCACGCGGGCCAGCCGGCTGCGGGTGTACTCGCCGAGGTAGGTGGTGACGTCCACGCCCCGACCGATGCGCCGCAGCAACGGTCGGGCGGCCGGCACCGCGGCCCACCCGATCTCGTGCCCGTGGGTCTGCGCCACGACACGGCGGATGCCGGCCCGCCGGCGTAGACCGGCGGCCAGCAGCCCCAGCGGGGCCGCCGCGCCGAACCACACGGTGTCGCAGTCGTACGCCCGCGCCAGGCGGGCCGCCCTGCGGGCGATCAGCGGGGTGGGCAACAGCACCCGGGTCCGTTCCCGGACCACCTCGAACGGCTGGTCGGCGTCGAACTTCGCGGCCCCGTGCCAGCTCGACGCGTAGACGATCACCGAGCCGGCGGGTTGACGCAGCGCCAGGTTGTGGACGAAGGACTGGATGCCACCCGGACGGGGCGGGAAGTCGTTGGTGATCAGCAGGGTGCGGGTCATCGGCCGGCCTCCCGGGCGTACGCGCGGGCGGCGGCCATCCGCTCCACTGTGGATGGGTGCGTGGCCGAGTAGAGGTATTCCCAGCGGGGCGGGTCGGGGTCGCCGAGATTGACCGAGCCGAGTCGACGCTGCATCGACTCGAACGACGCGGGGTCGCCGGTGAGCGCGAGCGCGTGCGCGTCGGCCCGCGCCTCCACCCGCCGCGACATCAGCGCCTGCACCGGCGTGGCCACCAGGCCGGCCACCGCGACCAGGGCCACCAGCAGCGGGAACGCGCGCGGTTGGGCCACCGAGTCGACACCCGCCAACCGCAGCAGCGGCCCCCACGAGCCGAGCAGGTAGAGCGCCACCACGGCGGCTGCGGCGCCCAGCGCCCCGGTCAGCGTGCCGACCGCGACGTCGGAATCCTTCGCGTGCCCCAACTCGTGCGCCACCACGGCGGTCACCTCGGCGGGTGTCGCCTCCCGCAGCAGCGTGTCGTAGACCACCACCCGCCGCGTCGGCCCGAGCCCGGAGACGTACGCGTTGACCGCCCTGGTGCGCCGCGACGCGTCGGCGACCAGCACGTCGCGCACCGGCACACCGTCACGGGCGGCCATGCTCATCAGCTCGGTGCGCAGCGGACCCTGCTCCATCGGGGTGAACCTGTTGAACACCGGCTCCACCAGCACCGGCAGGACGAACGACAGCAGCACCACCAGCAGCGCGGCGCCGGCCGCACCCAACGCCCACCACCAGCGCGGCGCGAGCCGGATGACCGCGTAGAAGCCGAGCAGCGCCACCGCGCCGATCACCGCGCTGACCGCGTACGACTTGAGCAGGTCGACCGCCCAACCGCTCCAGCCGTTCGTGCTCAGCCCGTAGCGGGTGAGCACGCTCTGCCGCCAGGCGGCGAACGGAAGCGTCACCAGGTCGGCGACGAGCACCACGGCCAGCCCGCCGAGCACCGCCTGCGCGGCCCAGTGCCCGCCGAAGGGCCGGCCCACCAGCTCGACCAGGCGACCGCCCAGCGGGGTCAGCCCGAGCGCCAGGGCGATCAGCAGCCCGACGGCGAGCGCGGCGTAGCCGCCGGGACGCAGCGCGGCGCGGAACTCCCGGCCCCTGGCCACCTGCTCGGCCGGCAGGTCACGCAGCGCGGCGAGCTGGTCGGCCCGCGGCGCCGGCGGTCGGTGCCACGGGATGAGCAGCACGGCCACCAGGACCAGCGCGACGGTCAGCCCGGCCAGAGCCACCAGCGCCCAGCCGCGCGGAGTCACCGCGTCACCAGCCGGCCGGCCGGCTCGCCGCCACCGAACCCAGCGCCACCGGCGAGCCCGCCGCCATCCCGCCGCACCTCGCACATCGCGCCGCTCCTCCCGCCGTGACCGCTCATCCTATGGCCCGCGAGGAGCCCGCTTCCGGGCGCGGTGTGACGCTCAGGCGACCCGGCGGGTGGAACGGCGGCGGGCGACCTCCGGGCGTGCGGGCGCGGCCAGCACCTCCACGTCGAAGCCGGCCCGCGCGAACACCTCGATGGCCTCGACCTCGGCGGCGACCAGCCCGGCCGCCGGGGACGTCTCGTCGAACAGGGCGGTCAGCGGGCATCCGGAACAGCCGTCGGCCCGTTTCGCGCACCCGTCGCAGTCGATGAGCATCACGCCTCCTGATCGGCTCGCGGCGCTCGGCCGATGCCCGGTCGTCGCCGACCGAGCACCGTCGGTCACATCGACGCTAACCACCGGGTACGACAGAAACCCGTCCGACCGGGCGTTCGAGGGCTAGATCCACTCCGATTCCATGAAATCGGGCCAACCCGTCCGACCGGACACCCCGCCTCCAAGAAACCCGTGAGGATCTCGCCGACCGCCGGCCGCGCGCACCCCGGACGCCGGGCACCCGGCATCCCGGACGCGGGCGGTCAGGTCTGCGCGTCCAGGTCACGCAGTGCGAAGCGGAGGTGCTGCCACTCCTCGCCCAGGATCACCTGGAGGCAGTGCAGGACGGTCACCTCGTGGTCGGGCCACCAGGCGCTCGGCCGACGCTCGGCCAGCAGGTCCGGCGTGACGGTCGCGAGGAAGTCGCGCACCATGGCCTGCCGCTCGGCGCGAGCCTGGAGGACCTCCTCGAAGGTTGGCTGCTCCGTGGTGAAGACCGACATATCGAAGCCGTCGGTCTCGTACTCGACGTGCGACTGACCGAGCCTGTGGAACGGCTGCGGCAGGCGCAAGATCGCCTTGCCCAACCAGACGTCGGCCGCGAACACGAGGTGACGCACAGTCTGCGCGAACGACCACTCACCGTCGACCGACACGTCGACAGCGCCCTCGGGCATGGTTAGCACCCGGTCGACCGCCCCCGCCCAGGCCCGCTCGGCCGCCGCCCACGCCGCCCGGAGATCGTCGGGTTCGCTGGCGTGCCGGAGGGCCCGGCCGGGGAACCTCCGGTCGAGCTCGGCCTCGACAAGTGGCACCACGTCGACGCCGTTGACCAGGAACGTGCCCTCTGCCAGCCACGGCGCGTCGATGTCCAGAGCATCCACATCGACGCCGCGCATCACCGCACCGGCAAGCGTCGACCTGTTGAACCGGGCACCCCGCAGATCCCGATCGACGAAGTCCTTGACGTCGTCCTGTGCCATGGCGACCCCCTCCCGTCGGCGACAGCGGCAACGCTAGACCTCGCATACGACAGAGGTGCCGACCGACCGCTTGAGCGAGATCGACTCCGGTTCAATGAAGACGGGCCATCCCAAGCGGCCGGACACCCCAACTTCACGGAACTCGTGTCGATCACGGCGCTGGCGGCGGGCCGAAGCTGCCCACCGAGGTGCGGATGGGGAACCAGCGTGTCGTGTAGACGTCAGGAGCGGGCGAGCCGCCGCAGCAACGAGTCCGCGCCCAGCGGATAGGCCCCGTGCCGGCGTACCCCGTCGGCGACCTCGCGGTCCGACGAGACCACGACCACCGGACGGCCCGCCGGCTCGGCGCGGACCAGCCGTCGGATCAGCTCGTCGGCGGTCTCCCCCTTGCGGGAGAAGAGCACCCGTACGCCACGCGGCGCGGGCGGCAACCCGTGCATCCGCTCGGCCCCGTCGAAGACGACGGTGACCTCGTCGCCGGTCTGCGCGGCGATCCCGCCCAGCCCGGTGATCAGGCGTTTGCGCTGCTGTTCCAGGGACATCTCGCCGAAGCCGCGCTTGGTGACGTTGTAGCCGTCCACCACCAGGTGCGCCCGGGGCAGGGCGAGCAACTGGTCGAGTCGGGCCGGGTCGTCGCTGTCCCGGGCGCGGGCGGCGGGGCCGGCCGGGGTGGCGCCGGCCTGTTCGGCGAACGCGTCGGCGACGAAGTCGGCGGGGAGCTTGTCCACCGGGTCGAGCGCCAGCTCCCGGCGCAACCCGACGGCGGCCTGGCCGATGGTCTCCAGCAGCAGCCAGAGTCGGGCGTCGTCGACCGAACGCGCCTCCTTGGCGCTCGCCCGGGCCACCCCGGCGGCGGCCTCGGCCTCGGCCAGCCGGGCCCGGGCGCGGCGCAGCTCGGCGTCCACGTCGGCGCTGGCCCGCGCGGCCCGACCCCGCTCGGTGGCCAGCAGCTCGGTGGCCTTGCGTTCCCGGGCCTGGGTCTCCCGCAGGGTACGGGCCAGCTGCCGGGACTCCTCGCGGAGCTGGCCCAGCTCCTCCCGGACGCGGGCCAGCTCGTCACGGAGCTTCTCCGCCTCCACCCGGGCGACCGCGCGGTCGTGCTCGGCCCGGGTGGCCCGTTGTTCGGCCTCGCGGACCAGCTCGGCGACGACAGCGCTGTCCGCCTCGGCACGGACCGCGGCGCCGCTGGCGTCGATCAGCTCCCGCCAGCCGCGCGGCCGGGCCAGGTAGGCCAGCGCGGCGACCTCGACCGGGTCGGCGGCGGCGGGCGCGGTGCCCTCGACCACGGCGGCGCCGAGATCACCCGCGTCGGCCAGGACCCGGGCGGTGACCCGCTGCCGGAAGAGCGGGTCGGCGGTGAGCTGGGCGGCGATGGCCGGCGCGCCGAGCCGGGCGCGCCGGTTGGGGGCGAACTTGGCGACCCGGCGCAGCGGCACCGGCACCTCGTCGGCGGGCAGGGTGGGCAGCACGGCGGCGGTGAGCGCCACGATGCGCTGGCGGACCGGCTCGGGCAGGGTCGGCTCGGGCTCCGCACCCGTGCCGTCCCCGTTCGGGTCGTCTGCGTCGGTCGTGCCCGTGACTACGTTGTCGTCCGGGTTACCCTCGACACCGTCGCGCGCGACCGGGTCCTCCTGCGGGAGGTGGTCGTCGTGCGGCTCGGTGAGGGGCATGTGGCAAGTCTCCCACCGCGACCGGGCCCACCGCCCGGTGAGTGAGCCGATCTCTCATCCTAGCCCTCATGGTGGCGCGTGGGACGACTGCGACGGGAGTGTCGGACGGGGGCGCTAACGTGCCGCCGATGGCACAGGCGGAGTACGTCCAGGAGGCACTGGCCGGTCTCGACCCGGCGGTGGGCGGGGTGGACCCGGCGCTGCCGCTCTACGCGACCACCTTCGTGGTGGTCGACCTCGAGACCACCGGCGGCGCGCCGGACGGCGGCGGCATCACCGAGATCGGGGCGGTCAAGGTGCGCGGCGGCGAGCATCTGGGGGTGCTGGCGACCCTGGTCAACCCGGGGCAGCCGATCCCGCCGTTCATCACCGTGCTGACCGGCATCACCCAGGCCATGCTGGTGCCGGCGCCACCGATCGAGCAGGTGCTGCCGAGCTTCCTGGAGTTCATCGACGACGCGGTGCTGGTGGCGCACAACGCGCCGTACGACGTGGGCTTCCTCAAGGCCGCCTGCGCGAGGCACGGCTACCGCTGGCCCAACCCCCGGGTGCTGGACACCGCCGCGCTGGCCCGGCGGGTGCTGACCCGCGACGAGGTGCCCAACCGCAAGCTCGGCACCCTGGCCGCCTACTTCCGCACCGCCACCCAACCCACCCACCGGGCCCTCGACGACGCGAAGGCCACCGTCGACGTGCTGCACGGGCTGATCGGCCGGCTCGGCGGGCACCGGGTGGACACCGTCGGCGACGCGATCGAGTTCGCCCGCGCGGTCACCCCGACCCAGCGGCGCAAGCGGCACCTCGCCGAGGGCCTGCCCAAGGTCCCCGGGGTCTACATCTTCCGGGCCGCCGACGACCGGCCGCTCTACGTGGGCACCTCCGTCGACATCGCCACAAGGGTCCGCAGCTACTTCACCGCCGCGGAGAAACGGGCCCGGATCTCCGAGATGCTCGCCGCGGCCGAACGGGTCGAGGCGGTGGAGTGCGCGCACTCGCTGGAGGCGGAGGTCCGCGAGCTGCGGCTGATCGCCGCGCACGCCCCGCCGTACAACAGACGCTCCAAATACCCGGAGCGGATGCTCTGGCTCAAGCTGACCGACGGTCCGTACCCTCGCCTGTCGATCGTCCGCGACCTCTCCCCCACCGACACCGCATACCTGGGGCCGTTCACCTCACGGCGGGCCGCCGAGCTGGCCGCCGCCGGTTTCCACGACGCCGTGCCGCTGCGTCAGTGCACGCACCGGCTCTCGCTGCGCACCGTCACGCCGGCCTGCGCGCTGGCCGAGCTGGGCCGCTGCCCGGCACCCTGCGAACACCTGATCACCCCCGAGGAGTACGACCGCCGCGCCGCCGCGCCCTTCCGCACCGCCACCGCCGACGACCCCCAGTCGGTGGTGGACGCCCTGCTCACCCGGATCGACACGCTCGCCCGCGACCAGCGCTACGAGGAGGCGGCGGTGGTGCGGTCCCGGCTGGCCGCGGTGCTGCGCGCCGCCGTACGGATGCAGCGGTTGGCATCGCTGACCGGGATCGTCGAGCTGGCGGCGGCCCGACCGGCCGCGCGCGGTGGCTGGGAGTTGGCGCTGGTCCGGCACGGCCGGCTGGCCGGCGCGGGGGTGTCCCCACCGGGTGTGCACCCGCGCCCGACGCTGAACGCCATCCGGGCCACCGCCGAGACGGTGTCCGGCGGGCACGGCCCGGTGCCGGCGGCCACGGCCGAGGAGTCCGAGCGGATCCTGTCCTGGTTGGAGCGACCGGAGACCCGACTGGTCGAGATGTCCTCCGGCTGGTCCTCACCGGCGGGTGGCGCGGGGCGGTTCCGTGACCTGCTGGCGAAGGCCGAGAACGGCGCGTCCCACCAACTCTCGACCGAACGCTCATGACCAACTGACCGATCGGATGACGTCGACTCGCTTAGGCTGTTAGAGAAGTGCAGTCCTGCCCGTTTCGTGGGCCTGCTCCCGCCGCCGGCTTCCGGTGGTGCGGGGCCGGGGTGAGGAGGTGTCCCTCGTGGACGTCGACGCCGGACACGGCGCCGCCCTGGGGGGCGCCCTGCCGACACAGCCAGGTGAGCTGCCGCTCGCCCGCCGGTTACGGTCACTGCTCAGCTGGCCGACCACCGACTCCGACCCGGTCACCCACCTGGTGCGCACCCATCGCGGCATCCACGCCGGCACCGACCCCGCGGTGCTGCGTCGTGCCTACACGATCGCGGAGAACATGCACCGCGGGCAGTTCCGCAAGAGCGGGGAGCCGTACATCACCCATCCCCTGGCGGTGGCGCAGATCTGCGCCGAGCTGGGCATGGACACCACCACGCTGGTCGCGGCGCTGCTGCACGACACGGTGGAGGACACCCACTACACCCTGCAGGCGCTCGCCGAGGACTTCGGCGGCGAGGTGGCCCACCTGGTCGACGGTGTGACCAAGTTCGACAAGGCGTTCTACGGCAAGGCCGCCGAGGCGGAGACCATCCGCAAGATGATCGTCGCGGCCGCCAAGGACGTCCGGGTGCTCATCATCAAGCTGGCCGACCGGCTGCACAACATGCGCACCCTCGGGGTGCGCTCCGCGGCGTCGCGGGAACGGATCGCCCGCAAGACCCAGGAGGTGCTGGTTCCGCTCTGCGACCGGCTGGGCATCCAGACCCTCAAGCGCGAGTTGGACGACGTGGTGCTGCTGCACCTCGAACCCGACGAGCACGCCCGGCTGGCCCGGCACGTGCACGACCGCCCGGGTTGGGACAACTACCTCAACTCGGTGGTCAACAAGGCCCGGGTGGCCCTGCGGCGCGGCCGGGTCGACGCCGAGGTGAGCCCTCGTCCCCGGCACCTCTACTCGATCTGGAAGGACACCGTCGCCGGCGGCCACACCGCTCCATACGACTTGCCCCGCATCGTGGTGGTGGTCGACGGTCCGGCGACCGACTGTTACGCCGCGTTGGGCGCGATCCACGGCACCTGGCGACCGGTGCCGGGCCGTTTCAAGGACTTCATCGCCTCACCGAAGAACAACCTCTACCGCTCGCTGCACACCAGCGTCTGCGGCCCGTTGAACCGGACCGTCGAGGTGCTGATCCGCACCGAGGAGATGCACCGCTCGGCCGAGTACGGCATCGCCGCCGGCTTCCGCTTCCCCCGCTCGGGTGGCAACAGCGCGGCGGTCCGCGCCGAGCAGTTGGACTGGCTGCGTCGGGTGCTCGACTGGGAGCCGGCCGCCGCCGACCCGGCGCAGTTCCTCGAGTCGTTGCGGTGCGACCTCGCCGAGAGTCAGATCCAGGTCTTCGCCGACGGGCGACAGGTCGTGCTGCCGGCCGGGGCCACGCCTGTCGACCTGGCGTACGAGCTGGGCAGCGAGCGGGGTGACCACTGCCTCGCCGCGCGGATCAACGGCCGCCTGGCCCCGCTCAGCTCCGAGCTGGACGAGGGCGACGTGGTGGAGATCTTCACCGAGAGCGACGGCGACAACGGCTTCACGGCCAGCGAGGCGCCGCGCGGCCCGCGCCGGGAGTGGCTGAGCTTCGTCAAGTCACCGCACGCGCAGATGCAGATCAACAAGTGGTTCGCCGAGCACACCGAGCCGGGCATCACGATCAGCGACAAGGTCCGCCTCGGTCGGGCCACCATCGGGCTCGCCCTGCGCCAGCACAATCGAGGGCTCGCCAGCGACCTGCCGCTGCTGCGGCTCTCCGAGGAGCTGGGTTACCCGGACCTGGAGACACTGTTGGTGGCGGTCTTCGACCGGGTCATCGAGCCGGACACCGTCGTCCGCCAGCTCATCGACCTGGTCGACCATCGACAGTGAGCGGTCGGCACCAGCGCGTCCGAACGACTTTCGCGACCACTAGCCTGGAGTCATGATCCCCCGTTCCCGCGTCACCGGTCGGGCCGTTTTCTACCAGACCTTCTACCGACTGCCGCTACCGGTGCGCCGGCGTCTGGTCCGACTGGCCGTGCCCAAGTACATCGTCGGCGCGGTCACCCTGGTCCGCGACGCGGAGGCGACCGGCGCGGGGCGGCTGCTGATGCTGCGTCAGCCGCCGGGAAAGGGCTGGTCCCTCCCCGCCGGCCTGCTCAACCGGGGCGAGGCCCCGGTGGTGGGCGCGGCGCGGGAGCTGTTCGAGGAGTCCGGCATCCGGCTCCGCCCGTCGCGGCTGCGCCCGGCGGTGCCGAACGCGATAGTGCACGCCAAGGGTTGGGTGGACATGGTGTTCGAGACGGAGGTGCCGGCCTCCACCACCACGTTGACCGTGGACGGCGGCGAGGTCTTCGAGGCCGCCTGGCACCCCCTCGACGACCTGCCCAGGCTGACCTGGCCGACCGCCCGCCTGCTCGCCTACTACGACATCGGGCCGCTGGCCGGGCAGTTCCCGCCACCGGTGCCCGACGAGGCCCCGTGAGCGACGCGGCCGGCGCGGTGGCGGGGCTGTGCGCCGTGGTGCTGGCGGCCGGCGAGGGCACGCGGCTCCGTCCCCTCACCGAACGGGTGCCCAAGGCGCTCTGCCCGGTGGGCAACGTGCCCCTGCTGGACAGGGCGTTGGCCCGGCTGGCCGGGCTCGGCCTGACCGGCCCCGACCGGGTCGCGGTGAACGCCTGCTACCTCGGCGACCAGGTGGTCGCGCACGTCGGTGACCGCGCGCACCTGTCGGTCGAGCCGGGCGACCCGCTGGGCACCGCGGGCGGGGTGGCCAACCTGCGGGACTGGATCGACGGCCGACCGGTGCTGGTCGGCAACGCCGACGCGTACCTCGCCGACCCGGCGACTCCCCCGGGCCCGGACGTGGCCGCCCTGCTCGACGGCTGGGACGGGCACTCCGTACGCCTGCTCGGTCAGCCGGCCGCGGACCCGGCGGCTGCCGGCACCTTCTCCGGGCACTGCTTCACCGGCTTCTCGCTGCTGCCCTGGCGGCTGGTCCGTGACCTGCCGGTCGTCTTCTCCGACCTGGTCCGGGCCGTGTGGCGCCCGGCCGAGGCGGCGGGCGCGCTGGAGGTGGTCACCTACCCGGGCACCTTCATCGACACCGGCACCCCGGCCGACTACCTGGCGGCCAACCTGCACGCGGCCGGCGGCGGCAGTCTCGTGGACGGGTCCGCGACGGTGACCGGCCGGTGTGTGGAGTCGGTGGTCGGCGCGGGGGCGCGGGTGGACGGCGACGTGTGCCGCTGCGTGGTGTGGCCGGGCGCGGTCGTGGGTCCCGACGAGCGGCTGCGCGAGGCTGTCCGCGCCGGCGACGGCCACACCGTCCCGGCCGCCGCGCGCGGCTGAGCGCGGGCGACTCCCACCTCCGGCCCCGCGGAGAAACCTCTAGCATGAGCGACGACGCCGACGAACGGAGAAATGCCCCGTGATCACCGCGATCGTGCTGATCGACTGCGCCACCGACGCGATTCCCGAGGTGGCGGAGACCCTGGCCAACCTTCCCGGTGTCAGCGAGGTCTACTCGGTGGCCGGGCACGTCGACCTCATTGCCGTCGTCCGGGTCCGCGAGTTCGACCAGATCGCCCAGGTGATCGCGGGCAGCATCTCCAAGACGCCGGGGGTGCTCAACACCGAGTCGCACATCGCGTTCCGCGCGTACTCCCAGCACGACCTGGAGGAGGCGTTCGCGATCGGCCTCGCCGGCGCCGACTGACCGGCGCCGGGCGCAGGGCGGCCGGCCCACCACCCGGGTGGACCGGCCGTCTGCTGTCGCTACGTCAGCTCACGCCGGGAGCCGGCGTCTCGGTGGTGCCGCCGCCCGGAGCCGGCGACTCGGTGCCGGTGCCCGGAGCCGGCGACTCGGTGCCGGTGCCGCCGGGAGCCGGCGACTCGGTGCCGGTGCCGCCCGGGCTGGGCGTGCCGCTGGCGCTGGTCTGCGGGACCGGGATGCCCAGCTCGTTGGCGAGCTGCACCAGCTCGTCGTAGTGCGCCTGCAGCGTCGGCAGGGCGGTCTGCGCCAACTGGACCACCGACGGCTCGGAGCCCTGCGAGATCTCCGTCTGGGTGGCCTGGATGGCCTGGACGTGACCGGCCAGCTCACTCGTCACCCAGAGCCTGTCGAACTCCGCACCGCTGGCGTTGTTCAGCTGGTCGATGACCGCCTGCTGGTCGGCGCTGGGCTCGTTCGGCAGTTCCACACCGAGCTGGGACGCGGTCTGCTGCACCGTCTGGTCCAGCTGGGTGTGATCGGCCTTGAACATCGCGCCCAGGTCCTTCACCCCCTGGTTCTGGCCCTTCTGCTGGGCCAGGTCGCCGGCGGTGATCTCGAACAGGTTGACCTGGTGAACCGCCTGCAGGTACTGGGTGTCCTGGGTCGACGGCTGTGCCGCGGCCTGCGCGGCCGCGGCCGGCGCGACACCCACCAGCACCAGCGCGGCCAACAGGCCGAGGCGTTTGATACCCAACATGCTTCCCCCCCTTGAGACGTTGGACCGCACGGATACCCGGCTCACCGGGGTTATTCCTGCGATCACCCGCCGTGCGGGGGGTCGACCGGTCCCGCAGTGGCCGTCCACCTCATGGTCGGATGGGCGGCGGGTGCGGATACGACGTGGCGCCCGCCGGAAAACCGGCGGGCGCCACGTGACGGTGCGATCAGGCGGTCAGCGGCGGCTCTCGCCGCTGGTGACCTCCTCGCGCTCCGGTCGGGGCTCGACCGGCGGGTGGCCCGGCGAGACCGGCGCCTCGACCGGACGCTCGATCGGGTAGAAGAAGCCCCGGATGGCCGGACCGAGGGCCCCCAGGCGGTTCATCTTCTTCGGCACGACCCAGCCGACGTACTCCAGCTCACCGTGACCGTCCGCGTGCCCGTTGGACGCGCTGAGCGGCTGGTGCACCTCGACGAACCGACCGTCCGGCAGGCGTCGGATGATGCCGGTCTCCACGCCGTGCGCGAGCACCTCCCGGTCGTGTTGCTGCAGACCGAGGCAGAGCCGGTACGTGACGTAGTACGCCAGCGGCGGGAGCACCAGCAGGCCGACCCGACCCGCCCAGGTCATCGCGTTCAGGCTGATCTGGAACTTGTCGGCGATCACGTCGTTGGCCCCGGAGAGCGTCAGCACGACGTAGAACGCGACGGCCATGGCGCCGACGGCGGTACGGGCCGGCGCGTCCCGGGGACGCTGGAGCAGGTTGTGGCTCTTGCGGTCCTTGAGCTGCCGGGCCTCCAGGAACGGATACATCGTCGAGAGACCCACCAGGATGCCGGGCAGCACGACGGTCGGCCAGAACAGCGGCGGAATCACGTACCCGTCGCCGATCGGGATGTTGATCTCCCAGGCCGGCATGAGTCGGGTCGAGCCGTCGAGGAACATGACATACCAGTCGGGCTGGCTGGCGGCCGAGACCACCCACGCCTCGTACGGGCCGAACAGCCAGATCGGGTTGATCTGGAACAGACCGCCCATCAGCGCGATGACGCCGAAGACGACCATGAAGAAGCCGCCCTGCTTCAGCGCGTAGCGCGGGAACATCCGCTCGCCGACCACGTTGCCGTTGGTCCGGCCGGGGCCGGGCCACTGGGTGTGCTTCTGCTTGAAGACCAGGCCCAGGTGGACGCTGATCAGGGCGACCAGCAGACCCGGGATGAGCAGCACGTGGGCGATGAAGAACCGGCTGATGATGATCGTGCCGGGGAACTCGCCACCGAAGATCGACGAGGTGACCCAGGAGCCGATCACCGGGATGGACAGCATGATCGCCGAGGCGATCCGCAGGCCGGTGCCGGACAGGCCGTCGTCCGGCAGCGAGTAACCGGTGAAGCCGGCCAGGAAGCCAACCCAGAACAGCAGCGAACCGATGATCCAGTTGGCCTCACGCGGCTTGCGGAACGCGCCGGTGAAGAAGACCCGCAGCATGTGCACGACGATCGCGGCCATGAACAGCAGCGCCGCCCAGTGGTGCATCTGCCGCATCACCAGACCGCCCCGGACGTCGAACGAGATGTCCAGGCTGGAGGCGTACGCGGCGGACATCGGCGTGCCCTGCAACGGCGCGTAGCTGCCGTCGTAGACCACCTCGGTCATCGCCGGCTCGAAGAAGAAGGTGAGGAACACACCGGTCAGCAGCAGCACGACGAACGAGAACAGCGCGATCTCGCCGAGCAGGAAGGACCAGTGGTCCGGGAAGACCTTGTTCAGCAGCTTGCGCAGCGGGGTGGCCACTTGGAAGCGGTCGTCCACTTCCTCCGCGGCCTTGCCCGGCATCGCCGCAAGGTCAAGCTTTCGACGCTTCATGGCCGCTCCCAGAAGTCAGGCCCGACGGTCTCGGTGTAGTCGGACTTCGCCACGAAGAAGCCCTCGGAGTCCACCTCGATCGGCAGCTGCGGCAGCCGCCGGCTGGCGGGGCCGAAGACAGGCCGGGCGTTGTCGGTGATCAGGAACTGGGACTGGTGGCACGGGCAGAGCAGCCGGTTGGTCTGCTGCTCGTACAGGCTCGCCGGGCAACCGGCGTGCGTGCAGATCTTGGAGAACGCCGCGTAGTTGCCCCACATGTAGTCGCCGTGGCCGACGTCGGGGCGCGAGTTGGCCTCGCGGGACTTCTGGGCGTCCGAGTCGCGCAGGTGGATCAGCAGCGTCGGCG
The DNA here is from genome assembly GCF_029626235.1 of Micromonospora sp. WMMD1120. Taxonomy (NCBI): domain Bacteria; kingdom Bacillati; phylum Actinomycetota; class Actinomycetes; order Micromonosporales; family Micromonosporaceae; genus Micromonospora; species Micromonospora sp. WMMD1120. Next base: position 274,252 of record NZ_JARUBO010000005.1, read on the forward strand.
AGTCGGCGTGCAGGTTGCTCACGCCGTGGTCGATGCCCGGGAAGACAGTGAGCTGGCCACCGGCACTGATGTCCGCCGGGCGAACCGGACGGCCGTCCTCGCGGACCAGGCGGATCTTCTGCCCACCCTCGGCCGGGGCGAACCCGGTGGTGAACATCTGGTTGTTCTTGTGCGGCTGCGAGATCAGCCCACCGACCAGCGGGGCCGCGGCGACGGCGGCGACCGGCGCGAGACCGGCCAGCAGCGAGATGCCGAGCAGCGGGCGACGCTTCACGCCCAGCTCGTCCGCCATGTAGAGCATGGTCTGGCCGGTGATGGTGCGGCCGTCGGCATCCACCGCGCCCTCGTGCCGGTCCTGGATCGAGACCTCCTTGGGCAGCAACTTCTTGCCCCAGGTCAGGATGCCGAAGCCGACGGCGAGCAGCGCCACGCCGAGGGTGAGGCCGAGCAGCGGGGTGTAGAACTTGTCGCCGCCGCGACCCGCCTCGTACTTCCACGGCCACCAGATGTAGATGGCCAGGAAGGCGGTCGCGGCCAGGCCGGTGATCAGGAAGAAGCCGGCGACCACCCGGGTCAGCCGACGCTCCGCCTTGGTGCCCGGCAGCACCTGCGGCTCGTAGTGGACGATCTCGATGTCGTCCCGACGCGCGCCTTCCCGAACGATGTCGAACCGGGTCAGCCTGGGGTCGTTCACGTCGAGCGGCTCCTGGCCCTGCGGGGCCTGGTGCTCGGTGTGGGTGCTCATGCCGTCACCTCGCTACGGGTGGCGCCGAGCGGCACCACGGCACTGATTCGGATGCTCCGCTCGGTCACGACTTACCCGCAATCCACAGGCTAGCGAAGACGAGCGCCACAATGCCAACCAGGAAGATCGCCAGGCCCTCGGTGGAGGGGCCGTACCGACCCAGGTTGAAGCCGCCCGGGTCCTGGTCGTGCTTCAGCGTCTCCTGGATGTAGGCGATGATGTCGGCCTTCTGCTCCGGCCGGAGCTGGTTGTCGCCGAACACCGGCATGTTCTGCGGGCCGCTCAGCATCGCCGCGTAGATCTGACGGTCGGTCGCGGGGTGCAGGCTCGGGGCGAACTTGCCCGAGGAGAGCGCGCCGCCGCCACCGCCGAACGCGTGGCACTGCGAGCAGTTGATCCGGAACAGCTCGCCGCCGGCGGCGATGTTGCCATCCTCACGGAGGTCGTCGCCCTCGGGCACGACCGGACCGCCGCCAAGCTCCTGGATGTACTGGGCCAGCTGACGGGTCTGCTCGTCGGTGAAGACCGGCGGCTTGCGGTGGGCCTGGGCCTCCTGGCGGGCCAGCGGCATCCGCCCGGAGCTGACCTGGAACTCGACAGAGGCCGCGCCGACGCCGATCAGGCTCGGCCCGCGACCCTCGACGCCCTGGGCGTTGCGGCCGTGACAGGTCACACAGCTCACGTCGAACAGCGCCTTGCCCTCGGCGGCGGCACCGGTCAGCTGCGGATTGTCCTGCGCCTGGGCACCGGGGGCGAAGACGGTGTAAGCACCGCCGGCGAGCATCAGCGCGGCGATCAGCCGGACCGCGGCGCCCAGCCGGCGGCGGCCCCTGCTGCGCGCGGCGGGCCGCTCACGCAACCGCGCGAGCAGACCGCGTCGGCGGTCGTTGTCAGAAGTCATGAGCGGTGTCCTTAACCGGTTGGACCTGTCTCAGGGGACGGAGCAGCAGCGCGGGGTGTGACGCGCAAGATCACTGAAGCCAGTAGATCATGGCGTACAGCCCGATCCACACGACGTCGACGAAGTGCCAGTAGTACGACACGACGATCGCCGACGTCGCCTGCGCCGGGGTGAACCGGCCCATGGTCGTGCGGACCATGAAGATGATGAAGGCGATCAGACCGCCGGTCACGTGCAGACCGTGGAAGCCGGTGGTCAGGTAGAACACCGACCCGTAACCGTCTTCGTTGATCTTGATGCCGTCCTCGACCAGGTGCCGGTACTCGTTCAGCTGGCCGAGGACGAAGATCAGGCCCATCACGAAGGTGACGGTGAACCAGCGCCGCAGCGCGTGCACGTCACCCCGCTCCGCCGCGAAGACGCCGTACTGGCACGTGACCGAGGACAGCACCAGGATCACCGTGAAGGTGGTCGCGTACGGGATGTTCAGCGCCTCGGTGTGCTTCTCCCACTGCTCCGGCGCTGCCGCGCGGATCGAGAAGTACATCGCGAACAGCGCCGCGAAGAACATGAGTTCGCTGGAGAGCCACACGATCGTCCCGACGCTGACCATGTTGGGTCGGGTCAGGGAGTGGATCCGGCTCTTGTCAATGGCTGGGGCCGCAGTCACGCCGTCATTATTGCCCCTGACCGGGGCCGGCGATCAGCGGGGTGGCAAACCTGCGCCTTCCGTGGCCCGAGCGTCAGGGTCCGCTTCGCCTGGCCTAGCCTGAAAAGCGTGCTGCACGTCGATCCGATCCTCGCCGCCACCTCGGCGCCGCCACCGTTCACCGTCGGCGCGGTGCTCACCGAGACCCGGCTGGACAGCTGGCTGGCCCTCGGCCTGGTGCTCGCCGCCGGTGTCTACCTCTACGGGGTGCACCGGCTGCGGTTGCGCGGCGACCGCTGGCCGGTCCTGCGTACGGTGTTCTTCCTCGGCCCCGGGTTGGGCGGCATCGCGCTGGTCACGGTGAGCGGACTGCACGCGTACGACACCGCTCTGCTGTCCGTGCACATGATCCAGCACATGGTGCTCTCCATGGTCTCGCCGATCTTCCTGGCGCTGGGCGCGCCGATGACGCTGGCGCTGCGGGCGCTGCCGGTCTGGCCGCGCAAGCGCCTGCTGGCGATCGTGCACAGCCGCCTCGCCCGGATCTACACCTTCCCGCTGGTGGCGTTCGCCATCTTCGTGGTCAACCCGTTCGTGCTCTATTTCAGTGACCTGTACCGCTTCACCCTGGAGCACGCCTGGGCACACGAGTTGGTGCACGCGCACTTCATCATGACCGGCTGCGTGTTCTTCTGGCCGCTGCTCGGCCTCGACCCGCTGCCCGGACGCTGGCCGTACCCGGCGCGGGCGCTGCTGATGCTGCTCTCCGTGCCGTTCCACACCGTGCTCGGTCTCACCATCATGCAGAGCAGCACGCTCTTCGGCGGCGACTGGTACCCGTCGCTCAACCTCGGCTGGGTCGACCCGTGGGAGGACCAGGTGGTCGCCGGCGGCATCCTCTGGGCCGGCGGCGAGTTCGTCAGTGTGACGATGCTCGCGGTGCTGGTGGTGCAGTGGGTCCGGCAGTCCGAGCGGGAGGCCCGCCGGGTGGACCGCGAGCTGGACCGCCAGGAGGCCCGCCAGCGCGCCGCCGACGCCGCGCCCGCGTGAGCTGCGCGGACGTACGCCACGACGACCGCCGACGGGCGGGATGTCGGCTACGTCACGCCGACCGGTACGATCTGCGGGCAGCTACGAGGTGGAAGCGGAGTGCCGCATGAGTGAGCGTCTTTGCACCGTCCTGCTCTACAGCGACGACCCGCAGGTCCGTGACCGGATGCGGCTGGCCATCGGCACCCGTCCCGCGCCCGGCCTGCGGATCGAGTTCGTCGACGCGTCGACCTACGCGGAGACGATCCGGCTGGTCGACGACTACGAGATCGACCTGCTGCTGCTCGACGGCGAGGCGAGCCCGGGCGGCGGCATCGGCATCGCCCGGCAGATCAAGGACGACCGCGACGACGCTCCCCCGACCTGCGTGGTGATCGCCCGCGCCGCCGACCGGTGGCTCGCCGCGTACGCCGAGGTCGACGCGACGTTGGTGCACCCGCTCGACCCGGTGACCACCGGCAGCACGGTGGCCGAGCTGCTGCGGGCGCACGCGCCCGCCTGACGTCCCCGTCTCCGGCTCATCGACGCGCCGGACGGGTCGGCTCCAGTCCACCCCACCTCGCACGCTCGGGAGGCCCGCCATGGGCGATCGGACCTGGCCGCACCTGCTCACCGCGCTGCTGCGCGGCGAGGAGCTGACCACCGCCGACACCGCCTGGGCGATGGACGAGATCATGGCCGGCTCGGCGAGCGCGGCACAGATCGCGGCCTTCGCCGTGGCGCTGCGGGCCAAGGGCGAGACCCCGTCCGAGGTGGCCGGGCTGGTGCAGGCGATGCTGGGCCGGTCGGTCCCGGTGGTGCTCTCCGAGGAGCTGCGGAACACCGCGCTGGACGTGGTCGGCACGGGCGGTGACCTCGCCCACACCGTCAACATCTCCACCATGGCGGCGCTCGTGGTGGCCGGCGCCGGCGTCCGCGTCGTCAAGCACGGCAACCGGGCTGCCTCCTCGCTGTGCGGCACCGCCGACCTGCTGGAGTTCCTCGGCATCCCGCTGGACCTCGGCCCGGAGCAGGTGGCCCGCTGTGTCGAGAAGGCGGGCATCGGGTTCTGCTTCGCGGCCCGGTTCCACCCGGGCATGCGGCACGCCGGCCCGGTCCGGCGGGAGGTGGGGGTGCCCACCTTCTTCAACTTCCTCGGCCCGCTGACCAACCCCGCCCGCCCCCGGGCCGGAGCGGTCGGCTGCTTCGACGCCCGGATGGCGCCGGTGATGGCGAGCGTGTTCGCGGCCCGGGGCGACTCGGTGATCGTGATGCGCGGCGAGGACGGGCTGGACGAGTTCACCACGGCCGCGCCGACCCGGGTCTGGGTGGCGCAGTCCGGCACCGTACGGGAGGCCGTGCTGGACGCGACGGACCTGGGGGTACCCCGGTCCACCCTCGCGGACCTGCGCGGCGGTGACGCCGCGTACAACGCCGCTGTGGCCCGTCGCCTGCTGGCCGGCGAGAAGGGACCGGTCCGGGACGCGGTGCTGGTGAACGCGGCGGCGGCGCTGGCCACCCAGGGCCCGCTCGACGGTGACCTGACCGAGGCGCTGCGGGCGGGGCTGACCCGGGCCGCCGAGTCGATCGACTCCGGCGCGGCCGCCGCGACCCTCGACCGCTGGATCGAGACCGCCACCTCCGTCTGACCAGCCACACCTCCCCCGGCGTCACGGCGATTGATCGACGCGGGTTCCGTGAAGCCGCGGTGTCGGCAGGCTGGGACACCGCGTCATCAGGAAGGCCGGGTGGATCATCCGTCCTGAGCTGCGGTGTGGCCCGCTCGGCAACCGACGCGGGACCTCCGGGCGGAGATTTGTCGGACCCGCGTGGAAAACTACAGGCGAGTAGTTCTCCGCTCCCGTCCGTGCGGTGTTGTCGCGTCCGGGGGCGGTTCGCCTGAGGTGAGAGGGGACGACGGTGTCGCACCGCGAGCTCTACTGCGACGTCTGCGAGGGCGTGGCACTGTTCGAGGTGCCGCCCTGCGTCGACGGTCACGGCATCGACTGTCCCGAGCTGATCTGCACCGGCTGCGGCGCCGCCGTGGTGATCGCCACCTTCCCGATTCCGGTCCCCTGGTCGGCCGAGGGCCGACGCCACCGGCCCGCGCACCGCGCCGCCTGACCCGTTCACCGGTCCGTCGGCCGCACCTCGCCGATCCGGCGTCGATCATCCAGCGGGACGGCACGGCAGCGCCCGGCACGACGAAGGCCCGCTCCCTCGACGGGGGGCGGGCCTTCGTGGCGTCGGTGGGGCGACGGCGACCTGTCGATCAGTGCTCGGCGGTGCGCCGGGTGCCGCTGTAGTACTCGAACAGGAGCCCGCAGGCCGCGAAGACGACGGCGAGCAGGCCGGCGCCGATCAGCCAGTACTGCCAGAACACCATGCCGAGCGCGGCGATCGCGGCGGCCAGGGCCAGGCCGAACGGCCAGTAGCTGCCCGGGCTGAAGAAGCCGACCTCGCCGGCGCCGTCGGCGATCTCGGCGTCCGCGCGGTCCTCCGGGCGCAGGTCGATCCGGCGGGAGACGAACCAGAAGAAGCCACCGCACATCGAGCAGAGCAGGAACGACAGCAGCAGGGCGACGGTGCCGACCCACTCCACGCGGCCCGTCTCACCGTTCGTCCAGGCACCGTAGAGGATGGTGGCGCCGAAGAGGAAAACGGCGATGATCAGGAAGATACGCCACTCGGTCTTCATGCCGCTGCCTCAGCTTCCCGTGCGGGCCGGAACGTCGTCCGGGTTGAAGTTGTCCTGCGTCCGCCGGGTCTCGAACGGCTGCGTGGTCTCCGCGTACGGCTGCTCGCCGATCTCGGACAGCGCGTCCTGGGTCGACTTGCCGCTCTGCTTGGCCGCCAGGAACTGGTCGTACTTCTCCGGCGAGACCACCCGCAGCTCGAAGTTCATGAACGCGTGGTAGCTGCCGCACAGCTCGGCGCAGCGGCCGACGTAGGCGCCCTCGGCGTCCAGGCTGGAGACCTCGAACACGTTGCGGATGTTGCCCGGCATGACGTCCCGCTTGAACAGCAGCTCCGGCACCCAGAACGAGTGGATGACGTCGCGGCTGGTCTCCTCGAACCGGATGGACCGGTTGGTCGGCAGCACCAGCACCGGGATGACCTCACTGGTGCCCAGCGTCGAGGCGGTGGTGCGGGCGTCCGGGCCCTGACCGTCGCGGTAGTTGAACTGCCAGTTCCACTTGAAGGCGACGACCTCGACAGTGACGTCCGGGTTCTTCGACAGCTTGTCCACGTCGGTCTGCACGATCGCCGTGTAGTAGAAGAGCACGGAGACGATCAAGATCGGCGCGATGGTGTAGAGGAACTCCATCGGCAGGTTGTAGCGGGTCTGCACCGGCAGGGTGTTGCCACGCTTGCGGTAGCGCACGACACACCAGAAGATCAGGCCCCACACGAACACACCGACCGCGAGCGCGGCGACGCAGGAGGCGATCCACAGGTCGTACATCCGCTTGGACTCCGGCGTGATGCCACCCTGCGGCCAACCGAAGCCGTCAAAGGTCTGACCCACGTCACAGCCCGTGAGCAGGACCAGCAGCGCCACGCCACCGAGACCGAGCCCGGCCAAGCGACCAGCACCACGCCCCCGGCGTCCACCAACCCCCGGGGAAGCGCTGTGCCGTACGGCCGACGGCCGTACCTCCGAACTCCTTGCGACCACCTGGTCCTGCCTCCCTAGCGCGCCGCGGTGCGTCTTTCCTCAGCACCGACGGCAAAGGCGTCACCGACGGTCGCAGATTACTCGACCATGACGGACTCGGCCGTGGTGGGGTCACTGTCCGCCCCCCATCGGGGGGATCATCGGCATACCGCCGGGATAGCGTAGTGATCTGTGAGCGCATCCCCGGTCTACCTGGACGCGGCGACCGCCGCGCCGATGCATCCGGTCGCGCGGCAGGCGCTGCTGGCCGCGCTCGAGGACGGCTGGGCCGATCCGGGCAAGCTCTACAGCCAGGCCCGGCGCGCCCGGCAACTGCTCGACGCCGCCCGCGAGGCCACCGCGCTGACGCTCGGCGTCCGCGCCGACGAGGTGTCCTTCACCCCCAGTGGTACGACGGCAGCGCACGGCGCGGTCCTCGGCGGGCTGGCGGGGCGGCAACGGGTCGGGTCGACGCTCGTGCACTCGGCGATCGAGCACTCGGCCGTGTTGCACGCCGCCGAGCGGCACGTCGCCGGGGGTGGCACGGCCGTCGGCGTGCCGGTCGACCGGTCGGGCCGGTTGGATCTGGGCGCGTGGTCGAGCGCCGTTGGCGCGCCGGGAGTGGCGTTGGCCTCCCTGATCACGGCCAGTCACGAGGTGGGGACCGTGCAGCCGGTCGCCGAGGCTGCCGCGGCGTGCGCCGACGCGGGAGTGCCGCTGTATGTCGACGCCGCCCAGTCGGTCGGTCGGGTTCCGGTGCCGTCGGGCTGGGCGGTGCTCAGCGCCAGCGCCCACAAGTGGGGCGGGCCACCCGGGGTGGGGGTGCTGGCGGTCCGCAAGGGCACCCGCTGGGAGTCGCCCTGGCCGGCCGACGAGCGGGAGAACGGGCGTACCCCCGGGGTGGTCAACCTGCCCGCGGTGGTGGCGGCGGCGGCGAGCCTGCGCGCGGCGGCGGCCGACGCGGCGGCCGAGGCGACCCGGCTGGCCGCGCTCGTGGACCGGATCCGGGCGCGGGTGGCGGCGGAGGTGCCGGACGTGGAGGTGGTGGGCGACCCGGTGCTCCGGCTGCCCCACCTGGTGACCTTCTCCTGCCTGTACGTCGACGGCGAGACGCTGCTGCACGCGCTGGACCGGCGGGGCTTCGCCGTGTCGTCCGGCTCGTCCTGCACCTCGTCGACGCTGCGCCCGTCGCACGTGCTGGAGGCGATGGGGGTGCTCTCGCACGGCAACGTGCGGGTCAGCCTGCATCGGGACACGACGGAGGCGGACGTCGAGCGCTTCCTGGACGAGCTGCCCGGGATCGTCGCCGGGCTGCGCGCCGACGCCGGGGTGGTGGGGCTGTGACGATGCCGGACGAGGTGATCGACTGTCGGGGGCAACGCTGCCCACTGCCGGTGATCGCGGCGGCCCGACGGATGCCCGAGGTGCCGGTCGGCACCGTCGTCCGGGTGCTGGCCGACGACCCGGCGGCGGCGGTGGACATCCCCGCCTGGTGCCGGATGCGGGGCCAGGAGTTCCTCGGCTCGCTCAACGGCCCCGACGGCCCCGCCTACGACGTCCGCCGCACCCACTAACCCCGCCCCGTCACCCACCCCGCGCCCCCGCCCCCGCCCCGCCCCCGCGCCCCGCCCCCGCCCCGCCCCCGCACCCCCCGCCCTCGTCGATCTTGCGCTTTCTGCGTGGACAAAAGCGCACACAAGCCGCATAAGGGCGACAGAAAGTGCAAGATCGCGCGGGCAGGGGGCGCGGGCGCGGGGCGCGGGCAGGGGGCGCGGGCGCGGGGTGGGGGCGCGGGGTGGGGGTGGGGCGGGTTACGGGAGGAGGTGGGGGCGGATCTCGTCGGCTGTGGCGTCGCCGTAGGACTCGGCCAGGCGCTTGACGAACAGGTCGGGGCGGACCTCGTACTCCTGGGTGCCGACGGTCTCCAGGACCAGGGTGGCCAGCAGGGAGCCGACCTGGGCGGCCCGTTCGAGGTCGACGCCCCAGGAGAGCGCGGTGAAGAACCCGGCCCGGAAGCCGTCGCCGACACCGGTCGGGTCGACAGCCCGGATCTCCCGCGCGATCGGCACGTGGATCGGGTCGATGCCCCGCCCGACGATCTCCACACCGTGCTTGCCCAGCGTGGTGACCCGCACCTTGACCAGGTCCAGCAGTTGGTCGTCGGTCAGCTGCGCCTTGCTCTGCAGCAGCGACTTCTCGTAGTCGTTCGTCATCAGGTACTCGGCGCCCTCGATCAGCGCCACCACGTCCTCGCCGCCCATCCGGGCGAGCTGCTGCGACGGGTCGGCGGCGAAGGCGTACCCCCGGTCGCGGCACTCGGCCGAGTGGCGCAGCATCGCCTCGGGGTCGTTGGCGCCGACCAGCACCAGGTCCAGACCACCGACGCGGGCGGCGACCGGCGCCAGCTCGATGTTGCGGGCCTCGCTCATCGCGCCGGCGTAGAACGACGCGATCTGGCACATGTCGGTGTCGGTGGTGCAGACGAAGCGGGCGGTGTGCGCCACCTCGCTGACGTGCACCGAGTCGCAGTCCACGCCGTGCCGCTCCAGCCAGGAGCGGTAGTCGGCGAAGTCCGCCCCCACCGCGCCGAGCAGCACCGGGCGCAGCCCGAGCTGACCCATGCCGAAGGCGATGTTCGCCGCGACGCCGCCGCGACGGAGCACGAGGTCGTCGACCAGGAAGGAGAGGGACACCTTGTGCAGCTGATCGGCGATGAGCTGGTCGGCGAAGCGGCCGGGAAAGCTCATCAGGTGATCGGTGGCGATCGAGCCGGTCACGGCGATCTTCATGTCAACCCTCGGGGTCGGGAGCGGGGCGCGGTCAGCCTACCGGCACCGCAACCCCACGGTCACCCGTCGGTCGAACAACCGAAACCGGCCTGCCACGACCGCGCCTGGGAGCGCTTCCCGAGAGGTACGACAATGGGGCCGTCGGGGAGGACGGCCCCATTGTCGTCGGTGTCCGTGCGACTCAGTTGAACGAGTCGCCGCAGGCGCAGGAGTTGCCCGCGTTGGGGTTGTCGATGGTGAAGCCCTGGGCGTCGATCCGGTCGGCGAAGTCGATCGTCGCGCCGGCGAGGTAGGGGGCGCTCATCCGGTCGACGACGACCCCGACACCGTCGAAGTCGGTGACGACGTCACCGTCGAGCGAACGCTCGTCGAAGAAGAGCTGGTACCGCAGGCCGGAGCAGCCGCCCGGCTGCACGGCGACGCGGAGCCGCAGGTCGTCGCGGCCCTCCTGCTCGATCAGGGCCTTGACCTTCTGCGCCGCGACGTCGGTGAGGACGACGGAAGTAGGGGCCTTGGCCTCGGTCGACTCGGTCTGCTGCGCTGGCGTGGTCACGTGGAAGTCTCCCTGCGCGGTTTGGGTCCGGACGCACTGGCCAACGCCGCGCGCCGTCCAGTCATTCCCGGTGTGGTCCTGCACCGATCGTACGCCGCCCCGGCCGGGCACACCCGCGTGGCGTGACCGCCGCCGCAGGTCGGCCCGGCCCCGGGCGGCAGCCCGGCGGACCTGTCTGCTCAGCGGCTCCACTGCCGGGCCAGGCGCGCGCCCAGCTCGCGCAGCCCCTCCGCCGGCCGGTCCAGCGCGGCGTCGAGCCCGCCGTTCTCCTCGCCGCCGAAGTGCTCGACCAGGCTGTACGCGTCGGTGACCCCGGCCGAGGCGGCCTCCCGGCGGCCGGTGCTCACCTGCCCGGCCAGCACCACGCACGGCACTCCCCGGTCCCGGGCGGCGCCGGCCACCCCGGCCACGACCTTGCCGCGCAACGACTGGTGGTCGAACGACCCCTCCCCGGTGACCACCAGATCGGCGGTGTCCAGGGCGGCGTCGAGCCCGGTGGCCCGGGTGACGAGGCCGATCCCCGACTCGATGCCGCCGCCGAGGGCGAGCAGCGCCGCGCCGATGCCGCCGGCGGCGCCGCCCCCGGGCAGCGTGCCCAGCCCGGCCGGGCAGCCGGTCAGGTCCCGTTCCAGCACCGAGGCGAACCGTTCCAGCGCCGCGTCGAGCAGCAGCACGTCGGCGCGGTCGGCGCCCTTCTGCGGACCGAACACGTTGCTCGCGCCGTGCAGGCCGAGCAGAGGGTTGTCCACGTCGGTGGCGGCGACCAGCCGGACGTCCCGCAGCCGGGGCGCGCCGTCCAGCGCGTCGACGGCGGCCAGCGCGGCCCCGCCGTACGGGAGCGCGGCCCCGCTCGCGTCGAGCGCTGTCACGCCCAGCGCGGCGAGCATGCCGGCGCCGGCGTCGTTGGTGCCGGAGCCGCCGAGCCCGACGACGACCGTCCGGGCACCGCTCTCCACGGCGGCGGCGACCAGCAGGCCCAGCCCGTACGAGGTGGTGGTCTTCGGATCGCGTTCGGCCGCGGAGAGCAGGTGCAGGCCACACGCCTGCGCACTCTCCAGGTAGGCCACGCCGTCGGCGGTGAGCAGGATCTCACCGGCCGCCGGACGGCCCAGCGGGTCGACTGTCGTCACCGGCAGCCGCCGGCCGCCGAGGGCGTCGGCGAGGACCTCCACGAAGCCCGGACCGCCGTCGGCGAGCGGTCGGATCAGCAGGTCGTCGCCGTCGGTGACGGTGCGCCAACCGGCGGCCACCGCGGCGGCCACCTCCGGCGCGGACAGGGTGCCGGCGAACTTGTCCGGGCAGAGGAGCACGCGCATGCCGAGCAGTGTGGCAGCCCACACCGAGCGGAGCTGCGCCGCGCTCGCGCTGTGCGACCATGGGCTACGTGACTTCGACCTGGGTGGAACCCTCCAACACGGCGACGGCTCTGCTGCTGCTCGGCCGGGGCAGCGACCCCGACACCGAGCGCGGCGTCGAGTGTCCGGGCGACCTGCCGGCGCCGAGCGACCCGGATCTGGTGGCCCGTGCCACGGCCGCGAAGGCGGCGCTGGGGAGCAGGGTCTTCGTGCTGGGGCACCACTACCAGCGCGACGAGGTGATCCAGTTCGCCGACGTGACCGGCGACTCGTTCAAGCTGGCCCGGGAGGCCGCGGCCCGCCCGGACGCGGAGTACATCGTCTTCTGCGGCGTGCACTTCATGGCCGAGAGCGCCGACATCCTCACCACCGACTCCCAGCGGGTGATCCTCCCCGACCTGGCGGCGGGGTGCTCGATGGCGGACATGGCGGTCCTCGGCCAGGTCGAGGCCGCCTGGGACACGCTGACCGAGCTGGGCATCGCCGGTGACACCGTCCCGGTGACGTACATGAACTCCTCCGCCGACATCAAGGGCTTCGTCGGCCGCAACGGCGGCGTGGTCTGCACCTCGTCGAACGCCAAGCGGGCCCTGGACTGGGCTTTCGCGCAGGGCTCGAAGGTGCTCTTCCTGCCCGACCAGCACCTGGGCCGCAACACCGCGGTGCTGGAGATGGGCCTGTCGCTCGACGACTGTGTGCTCTACGACCCGCACAAGCCCGGCGGCGGTCTCACCCCGGAGCAGCTGCGCGACGCCAAGATGATCCTCTGGCGGGGGCACTGCTCGGTGCACGGCCGGTTCACGCTGGACAGCGTCAACGACGTCCGCGAGCGGGTTCCCGGGGTCAACGTCCTGGTCCACCCGGAGTGCCGGCACGAGGTGGTCACCGCCGCCGATTACGTCGGCTCCACCGAATACATCATCAAGACGATCGAGGCGGCGCCGGCCGGCTCGGCGTGGGCGGTCGGCACGGAGCTGAACCTGGTCCGCCGTCTCGCGCTGGCGCATCCGGACAAGCAGATCATGTTCCTGGACAAGGCGGTCTGCTACTGCTCCACGATGAACCGCATCGACCTGCCGCACCTGGTCTGGGCGCTCGAGGAGCTGGTCGCCGGCCGGGTGGCCAACCAGATCACGGTGGACCCCGACACCGCGCACCACGCCCGCGTCGCGCTGGACCAGATGCTCGCGCTGCCCGGCGCCGACACTCCTCCGCCGGCGGCCACCTGATCACGATGCGTAGCGCTCTTGGTACGCAAAAGTGCCGGATCACCGATTAATGCCACACACGCCGATCTGACCGAGTCCTTTTTCGTCACCGAGGGCTATGCTGCCGGAGCGACGACACACGCGGGCCGTTTCGAGATGGCCGCATCCGGGGTAGCGACACGTTCGGGCTCCCCACCAACAACACGGCAGCACCGACGCGCTGGAGGTTGCGTTGACCGACGACGTCCTGGTTGTGCACGGCGGCACTCCGCTCGAGGGGCGGATCCGCGTGCGCGGCGCGAAGAACCTGGTATCGAAGGCGATGGTCGCCGCGCTGCTCGGCGACAGCCCGAGCCGGCTGTTCGACGTGCCGAAGATCCGCGACGTCGAGGTGGTCCGGGGTCTGCTCGGCCTGCACGGCGTCAAGGTCACCGACGGCGCCGAGGACGGCGAGCTCGTCTTCGACCCGGCGAACGTGGAGAGCGCGAGCACCGACCAGATCAACGTGCACGCCGGCTCCAGCCGCATCCCGATCCTGTTCTGCGGTCCGCTGCTGCACCGGCTCGGGCACGCGTTCATTCCGGATCTGGGCGGCTGCCACATCGGCCCGCGCCCGATCGACTTCCACCTCCAGGCGCTGCGGGAGTTCGGCGCCACCGTCGACAAGCGGCCGGAGGGTCTGCACCTGTCCGCGCCGAACGGGTTGCACGGCACCAAGTTCGCCCTGCCGTACCCGAGCGTCGGCGCCACCGAGCAGGTGCTGCTGACGGCGGTCATGGCCGAGGGCGTCACCGAGCTGCGCAACGCGGCGGTGGAGCCGGAGATCATCGACCTGATCTGCATCCTGCAGAAGATGGGCGCGATCATCAAGGTCCACACCGACCGGGTGATCGAGATCCAGGGCGTCCCGAAGCTGCACGGCTACACCCACCGGCCGATCCCGGACCGGATCGAGGCGGCGAGCTGGGCGGCTGCCGCCCTGGCCACCCGTGGTCACGTCGAGGTGCTCGGCGCGCAGCAGGCCGACATGATGACCTTCCTGAACATCTTCCGCTCGGTCGGCGGCGAGTACGAGGTCACCGACGCCCGCGCGCCGAAGCTGGGCGACCCGGGCCAGGAGGGCGGCATCCGTTTCTGGCACCCGGGCGGCGAGCTGAACGCGGTGGCGCTGGAGACCGACGTGCACCCCGGCTTCATGACCGACTGGCAGCAGCCGCTGGTCGTGGCGCTCACCCAGGCCCGGGGCCTGTCGATCGTCCACGAGACGGTCTACGAGCAGCGGTTGGGCTACACCGACGCGCTCAACTCGATGGGCGCGAACATCCAGGTCTACCGGGACTGCCTCGGCGGCACCCCGTGCCGTTTCGGCCGGCGCAACTTCAAGCACTCCGCGGTGATCGCCGGGCCGAGCAAGCTGCACGCCGCCGACCTGGTCATCCCGGACCTGCGGGCAGGGTTCAGCCACCTGATCGCGGCGCTCGCGGCCGAGGGCACCTCCCGGGTGTACGGCGTCGACCTGATCAACCGGGGCTACGAGGACTTCGAGGCGAAGCTCGCCGACCTGGGCGCGCACGCCGAGCGCCCGTAACACCGACCCTTTCGTCCGCTGCGACGGCTCCAGCTCGACCTGGAGCCGTCGGCCCGGCGCACCGCGATGTGCGCCGGGCGCGGCCCGTTGGCTACCCTTGCCGCGTGCCGTCGCTCTTTCGCCGCAAGTCCACCGACCTCGTCGACGAGGCCGTCACCTCGGTGACCCCCGAGGAGACCACCGAACGACCCCGGGCCTACACCCCGGCGAAGGGGCGCGAGACGCCGAAGCGGCCGACAGTGGGTCGTCGCCCGGCCGGCCCCAGCCGCCCCCTCACCAAGGAGGAGGATCGGGAGCGTCGCCGCCGACTGCGCGCCGAGGCCGCTGCGGAGTTCCGCCGTGAGGGCGGCCCCCGCGACCGTGGCCCGGAGCGGCTGTTGGCCCGCAACGTGGTCGATTCCCGGCGTACCGTCGGCACCTGGTTCTTCGGCGGCGCGCTGATCGTGCTGATCGGGTCGAACGCGGCCATGCCGGCGCCGGTCCGGCTGATCTCCAACCTGCTCTGGGGCGCGCTGGCGCTGGGTGTGGTCGTCGACTCGGTGCTGATCTGCCGCAAGATCGGCAAGCTGGTCCGGGAGCGCTTCCCGAAGACCGACCAGCGGATGGGTTCGCTCTACCTCTACGCCGTCATGCGGTCGATCACCTTCCGGCGCATGCGCGCCCCGGCCCCCCAGGTCAAGCTCGGCGACAAGGTCTGACCCGGGCGGGCGCGGATCGCGCGAAGCGTCCAGGCGGGGACAGCCGTTCGTTGTAGCGTACGGGTGGTTCACCGCGCTGAACGACACCGTCGGCACGACCGCTCGATCCGCTGGAGCCGCCGCATGCCTCCGGAACCGGCCGCTCCGCTGGCCACCATCGCCGCCGCGCTGCGCCGGGAGCGGGAACGGGTCGGCATCTCGCTGGCCGAGCTGGCCCGCCGGGCCGGGGTGGCGAAGTCCACCCTCTCGCACCTGGAGTCGGGCACCGGCAACCCGAGTGTGGAGACGCTCTGGGCGTTGGGCGTCGCGCTCGGTGTGCCGTTCAGCCGGCTGGTGGAGCCCGTCGACAACGGCGTACGGGTGGTCCGCGCGGGGGACGGCTCCGCGGTCCGCTCCGAGGAGGCCGACTTCTCCGGGACACTGCTCAGCGCCGGCCCCGCGCACGTGCGCCGGGACGTCTACCTGATCAGGCTGGAACCGGGTGCGGTCCGGACCGGGGAGGGGCACGCGCCCCGCAGCGTCGAGCACGTGGTGGTCGCCGCCGGCCGACTGCGGGTGGGCCCCGAGACGGCGCCGGTCGAGCTGAACCCCGGTGACTACGCGATGTTTCCCGGCGACGCGCCGCACCACTACGAGGCGCTCGCTCGGGGCACCTTCGCCGTCCTCATCATGGAACATCCCTGACCGGGCGTGATCCCGCGCGGTCCGGACGATCGCGGGGTGCGGTAGGGTCCGAGGATCAGATTCGGTTATAGGACCAAATGTCCGAAACCAATGGGATAACGTTTGCGCCGGTGGGCGGCGCGACAGTGGCGGTGAGCGAGCCCACGCCGTTACCCTCCATCCGCAGCCACAGCCTGCCGGATCGACACTGTGACCGGCACGTGCGGCCCCCGCGCGACAATTTGCAACGAGGTGACAACGCGTGAGCGAGCGGACGCGAGCCGGCCACCGGGGCGTGGCAGGCGGCGACCGGACGCCCGGTGGTCACCCGCCGAGGGCCGCGAACGACACACCGCCGGCGACAGTCGGCCCAGCGGCCGGGTACGGCGACGGGCCCGGCCGATGAACGGCCGCTACGCCGACCCGTGGCCAGACCCAAACGAACCGTCCTGGATGGTCGAGCCGACCGGCGAGTGGCAGCCGCAGTTCCCCGGCCAGCGCTACCCGGGCGACATCGGCGTGCTCCACCAGCCGCCGCCCCGCGGCCGGGCGACGGTGACCGGTCGTGCCGAGGTCCCGCCGCTCGCGCCCACCCGTCCCGACGGCACCTACCTCGGCCGGTCCTGGGCCGACGAGCCGCCGACCGACGCCGGGTCGCAGGGCCGGTCCTGGGTGGACGACGAACAGGTCGGGGCGCCGACCTACGGCCGGCCCGACTCCGGCCACTACGACCACGAGCCGTACCGCCGGCCGCTACCCGAGCCGCCCCGCCGCGAGGACCGTCGTTCCCCCGAGTCGGACCGGCGTACCGCCTGGTCCGACCGTCGCTCCGCGGACGAGCGGGGGCCGGCGCGCGAGGCCGCCTGGCACCGGGACTCCGGCACCTCCGACCGGTACGACGGGCGTCGCGCACGGCAGGAGCCCAGCGAGCGGGACCGCGGTTACCGGAGCACGCCGCCGATCTCCCCCGCCCCCGCCGTTGAGCCCGGGTGGATGCCGGAACCGGACGACGGGCCACGGCGGCGCGGCCCGCAGGAGCGACCGGCCGCCGCTCACGAGCGGCACGACGGATACAACGGGCATGACGGACGACCCACGCGCGACCGCGATCCCCGGACCGTCGACGGGACCGACCGGTGGGCGGCCGGGGACGGCCGCCCACCGTACCGCGCCGACGGGTACCCGGAGCGGCCCGCCGACGACCTCCGCCGTCCGGAGCCGCGTTACCGGGCGGACGACGCCGCGGCACCGTCGCCGAACGGTGCACGACGCCGTCGTCCCGAACCGGGGTTGCCCGACCAACCCCGCCTCGACGACGAGCGGCGGCGACCCGACCCGGTTCCGCACCGGCAGCAGCCCCGCGAGGCGGCGGCCCGCGCCGAGACGTACCCGGATCGGCGGCCCCGCGAGCGGGGCCGACCGGACGCCTACCGGGACAGCGGGTACCGGGAGGACGCGCCGCGCGAGGACGGTCACCGTGAGCCCCGACCCGGCCAGCGGCCGGACGGCGCCCTGCCCTGGCCCCCGCCGGGTCCCGTGCGCCAGGACCGCACCCGGGAGCCGGGCCACCGCCCCGCCGACCCGCACCGCCCCGCCGACCCGCACCGCCCCGCCGAGCCGTACCGCCCCGCCGACCCGCACCGACCCGCCGAGCCGTACCGGGCCGCCGAGCCGTACCGCAGGGCCGAGCCGGAGCCCGCGCCGCGGCCGGCTGCCCGGCCGGACCGGCCCCCGGCCACCCCGTCGCGGCACGACGAGCGGCCGGCACGTCCGGCAGCGCCGGCACCGGCCGCGTCGAGCCGTACCGTGCCGGCTCGCCCGGAACGACCGGTGTCGCCCGCACCGGTGTCCCCCGCCGCGCCGATCTCCCCCGCCGCGCCCGGCCGGGACCGACCGGTGTCGGCCTCCCCGGTCTCACCCGCCGCCGATCCGCCGGTCTCCGGGCCACCCGCCGCTCGACTCCGGCTGGAGTACCTGCCCGCGCCGGTCGACCCACCACGCCCGGAGGAGCAGCCGGTCACCCCACCGCCTCGGTACGCCGGCCCGAACGCCGAGGACCGGGTGCCGACGGAGCAGCGGCGGGGCGAGACGCCGCGCCCCGACCCGCGTCGGGTCGGCGATCCACCGGCCGGGGACGTCGCCGCCAGCCGCCGTCCCGTCTCGCCGGACCACCAGGTCGTGCCGCCGCACCCGTACGCGCCGCAACGAGCGGTCCCGACAGCGGACGCCCGCCCGCCGGTCGCCCCGCCACCCACCTGGCAGGTACCGAACCCACCGGAGACCCGCCCCGCCCCGACGCCCGCGTCTCCTCCGGCTCCGGCTGCCCCGCCACCCTCGGTGCCGGCGGCCCCGGCACCGGACGCTGACCCCGCGCCGGCGCTGCCGCTGGCTCCCGGCACGCCACGTCGCTACATCCCTCCCCCGCCCTCGGACGAGCCGGTGGCACCCACCCGCGAGCCGGACGACGCCCCAAGCACCCGTGGTCCGGACGCGTGGTTCAGCCCCGCCCAGCCGGTCGGGCCCGCACCTGATGACCAGGCGACGGACCTGCCGCTCGACCGGGTCGACGAATCGACGGTCCACGACGACTCGGTAGCGGTTGCCGAACCGGGCCCACTGCCGTCGACACCACCAACGGACCTCCACCATGATGAGAGCCGGGCATCGACGCCGCTCGACGCCGCCGAGCCCGTCTCCGCGCCGCCGGCGAGCCCGGTCTCCGGCGTCCCGGGCGGGTGGACCGTCGACCCGACCGACGAGGTGGCGGCACCCGAGCCGCCGAGCACCACGGACGGCCTGACCCGCGAGCCACTGGATGATCCGCGCCCCGACGAGTGGTCGCTCGACGCCCCGTCGGCCGCCTCGCCGTCCGCCGAGGACGCCGACCCGCTCACCCCCACGGTCGCGGCGGACCCCGCGCCGGTATCGGCGCCACCCGCACCGCCGCCGCCCGTGGCCGTACCCGTCTCCGCGCCGCCCGCGTCCGCCACCGCACCACCGACCGCCGCCGCGCCCGAGCCAACGCCGCCAGCCGCGACACCCGCCTCCGCACCGCCGTTCGCCACCTCCGCGCCGCTCGACACCGTCCCGGAAGCGCCCGACGTCGCGCCGCTCGACACCGCCCCGGAAACGCCCGCCCTCGCCCCGCCCGACGCCGACCCGGAAACGCCCGCCCTCGCCCCGGAAGCGCCGGCGTCGCCATCCGCCGAGACACCGGTCTCCGCACCACCCGCGCCCACACCGCTGCCACCCGCCGCACCCGAGCCGCTCAACACCGCACCGGAAGCGCCGCTCCCGCCATCCCCCGAGACAGCGACCTCCGCGCCGGCGCACCCGGCCACGCCGGTGTCCGCGCCACCCGCGCCGACGCCACCCTCACCCGCCACGCCGGTGTCTACGCCACCCGCGCCGACGCCACCCTCACCCGCCACGCCGGTCTCCGCGCCACCCACAGCGGCACCGGCCGCCGCTGCCGCGCCCGTCTCCGCGCCGCCCGCACCCGTCTCCGCGCCGCCCGCGCCCGTCTCCGCGCCGCCGGCCGCTGCCGTTCCCGGGCCGAGGATCGGCGGGGACGAGCAGAACGCGCCGGTCTCCGCGCCGCCGGAGGACACCCCGCCGGAGGACACCCCGCCGGAGGACACTTCGCCGGAGGACACCCCGCCGGTGGCGACCCGGCCGTCGCTGGCCGACCCGGGTGATCCGGAGCAGGTTCTGGCCGCGTACCGCTGGCGGTTGGATCCGGTGGCCCTGCGTGAGGATCTGACCGAGCCGGACAACCTCCGGGCCATCCGACGCCGCCTGACCGAGAAGCTGGGCTCGGCGGTCGACAACCGTGCGCGCGCCCGGCTGCTGAGTCTGCGGGCGGTGACCTCCCGGATTCTCGGCGAGCTGGACGACGCGTTGGCCGACGGGCGGCTCGCGCTCACCTACGCCGAGGCGACCGGCGAGCTGCGCCGGACCGCGTTGGCCCAGGCACGGCTGGCGCACGTGCTGCGGTGGCGTGGCGACTTCGCCGAGGCGGACCTCCTCTTCGCCCAGGCCAACTCGCCGGAGTTGCCCGACCGGTTGCGGGCCGCGCTGCACGAGCACGCCGGGCGGTCGTGTTACGACCAGGGACGACTCATGGAGGCCTGCGCGCACTTCGAGAAGGCGCTCGACCTGCGTGGCGCCGGCGACGCCGACCTGCTCGACCGGGTGCGGGTGGCCCTCGACGCGGTGACCGCGCGGGCCTCGACGGGCGGCTTCGGACCGTACCCCCGTAGTCGGGACGAGATCCTCGACCGGGACCGGCCCCCGCTGCCGGAGCGGGACGGGACGCTGTGGGGTTACGCCAGCACGGACGGCGAGCTGGTCATTCCCGCCCGGTACGCCGAGGCGCAGCCGTTCCACGACGGGTTGGCCTGGGTCCGGCGGCCGGACACCGACCACTGGTCGCTGATCAATCTGCTCGGTACGACGGTGATCCCGCCGTCCTTCCCGACCGCGCAACCGTTCAGCGACGGCCTGGCCTGGGTGGTCGGCGAGGGCGGTTGGACGGCTATCGACGCGACCGGCGCGGTGCAGGTTCGGCCCAACTTCGCCGAGGTACGGCCGTTCCGTCGTGGGTTGGCGGCGGTGCGGCGGGAGGGGTGGGGTGCTGTCGATCGGACCGGCCGGATCGTGGTGCCCACCCGCTTCCACGCCTTCGTGACCGAGTTGGCCGACGGCAGGCAGGTCGACGGTTTCACCGACGAGGGCCTCGCCGTGGTGGACGTGGGCGGTCGACGCGGTGTGGTGGACCGCACCGGAGCGGTGCTGGTGCCACCGACGCATCCGGTGCTCGTCATCCACCCGGTGGCGTTCCTGATCGGCACCGGCGGCAGGTGGGGCGCGCTGGACCGCAAGGGCCTGCCGCTCATCGACCCGGTGCACCGCGACCGGGCAGAGGTGCTGGCGGAGATCGACCGGCTCCTCATCGACGCCAATCCCGTGCTCTGACACGCCGTTCTGCGGTGCTGATCTAGCGGAGTTAGGGTCGACGGATGGAATTCCGACACCTGGGCCGCTCCGGCCTGCTGGTCAGTGAGATCTCGTACGGCAACTGGATCACCCACGGTTCGCAGGTCGAGGAGGACGCCGCCTTCGCCTGCGTCCGGGCCGCGCTCGACGCGGGCATCACCACCTTCGACACCGCCGACGTGTACGCCGGCACCCGGGCCGAGGACGTGCTCGGCCGGGCGTTGCAGAACGAGCGCCGCGAGGGCCTGGAGATCTTCACGAAGGTCTACTGGCCGACCGGTCCCGGCCGCAACGACCGTGGCCTGTCCCGCAAGCACATCATGGAGTCGATCAACGGCTCGCTGCGCCGCCTACGGACCGACTACGTGGACCTCTACCAGGCCCACCGGTACGACTACAGCACCCCGCTGGAAGAGACGATGGAGGCGTTCGCCGACGTCGTGCACTCCGGCAAGGCGCACTACATCGGCGTTTCCGAGTGGACCGCCGACCAGCTCCGCGCCGCCCACCCGCTCGCCCGGGAGCTGCACATCCCGCTGGTCTCCAACCAGCCGCAGTACTCGCTGCTGTGGCGGGTCATCGAGGCCGAGGTCGTACCGGCCAGCGAGGAGCTGGGTATCGGGCAGATCGTCTGGTCGCCGATGGCCCAGGGCGTGCTCTCCGGCAAGTACCTGCCGGGTCAGCCGCCGCCGGCCGGTTCCCGCGCCACCGACGAGAAGTCCGGCGCGAACTTCATCGCCCGGTTCATGAACGACGACGTGCTCACCCGGGTGCAGCAGCTCAAGCCCCTCGCCGAGCAGGCCGGGCTGAGCATGGCCCAGCTCGCCGTGGCGTGGGTCCTGCAGAACCCGAACGTGTCGTCGGCCATCATCGGGGCGTCCCGCCCCGAGCAGGTGCACGACAACGTGAAGGCAGCCGGTGTGAAGCTCGACGCCGACCTGCTCAAGGCGATCGACGACGTCGTCGCCCCGGTGGTGGAGCGGGACCCGGCGAAGACCGAGTCCCCCGCGCAGCGTCCCTGACGCCACCTTCCCGGCCGGCGCGAGGAGTTCGCGCCGGCCGGGCTCGGCTCAGCCCTGCCAGAAGCGGATCAGGTCCAGGCCGGTGGCGTAGAGCCAGCTGGGCAGGCCGAGCAGGTCACCCACCCAGAAGACCGCGTCGAAGAACCATCCGCCGATGCGGGGGTTCCACAGCAGCGCGAAGAGCAGGATGAAGCCGTACGGGGCGAAGAGGTCGTACATCCTGCGCCACTGCGGGTTGAGCCACGGCTGGATCATGTTGCCGCCGTCCAGGCCCGGCACCGGCAGCAGGTTCAGCACACTGGCGGTGAGCTGGAGGAACGCGAGCAGCGCCACCCCCGCCCAGAACTCCACCGGGCCGCCCGACCCGGCGCCCAGGCGTACGGCGGCCACCAGCACCAGCGTGAACAGCACGTTCGTCGCCGGGCCGGCGAGGCTCACCAACGTGTGCCGCAGCCGACCCGGGATGGCGTGCCGGTCCACCCACACCGCGCCGCCGGGCAGGCCGATGCCGCCGAGCAGCACCACCACCACCGGCAGCACGATCGACAGCAGCGGGTGGGTGTACTTGAACGGGTTGAGCGTCAGGTAACCCCGGTGGGCGATGTCCCGGTCACCGGCCCGGTAGGCCACCACCGCGTGGGCGTACTCGTGCAGGCAGAGCGACACCAGCCAGCCGGACACCACGAACAGGAAGACGTTGAAGCGGGCGTTGCCGTACCCGTTCCAGGCCAACACCCCGCCGACCGCGAACAGGGCGACCAGGCCGAGGAAGACCGGGCTGGGCCGGAACGCCGCCCTCGGCACGCCGAGAACCAGCCCGTCGCCGCCCGGCCGTTCGTGGGTCATCACTCGGCCGTGGGCAGCAGGCTCATCCGATACTCCACCCGGTCGTCCTCGACGAGCGCGACCGAGGTGACGCCGGACGCCGCGAGCTCCCGCCAGGTCTGACCGATCCAGGATTCGGCGTCGGCCTGGCTGCCGAACGACTCCGCCGGTCCCTCGACCGCCTGGCCGTCCGTGCCCTCGTACCGCCAGCTCCACGCCATGCCGCGTCTCCCCTCGCCGCTGAAGTCCCGGTGGGACGAACCTCCGCCAGCGTAGTCGGCCCGGCGCGCGAACGGCCGCTCGCTCGCCTCCGCGGGAACCCACGGGTGGATCAGCCCGGTCGGCGCCGGCCCGGCAGGCACCGCGACCCCGGGCGGCCTTAAGGTACGGGCATGTCCGTAGACGGGTGGAACACGGTCCTGGTGCTCGGCGGGATCCGGTCCGGCAAGTCCGAGTTCGCCGAGTCCCTGGTCACCGACGCGCCGGTGGTCCGTTACGTCGCCACCGCGCCCGAGGGTGACCCGGAGGACACCGAGTGGGCCACCCGGCTGGGCGCGCACCGGGCCCGGCGTCCGGGCAGCTGGACGACCGAGGAGACCGCGGCGGAGCCGCGGCGGCTGGCCGACGTGCTGGCGTCCGCCGAGCCCAACGAGACGCTGCTCGTCGACGATCTGGGCGGCTGGGTGACGGTGCTGCTCGACCCGGAGCACCAACCCGCCGACGACGTGGCGACGATCGCCGAGCTGGCCGAGGCGATCAGCGGCTGCGCGGCGCGGGTGGTGCTGGTCAGCCCCGAGGTGGGGCTGTCGCTGGTGCCGACCACTCCGCTGGGGCGGGCGTTCACCGACGCGTTGGGCGCGGCCAACCGCGCGGTCGCCGACGCCTGTGACGCGGTGGTGCTCGTCGTCGCCGGCCAGCCGGTGTGGCTGAAGTCGACCGCCGCCGGGACCGAGCCGGCCGCCGCACCCGCCGCCAGCGCCAGCGCATCCGACGCCGCACCCGTGGCCGCCACCGCACCGCCCGCCACGGCCACCGCCCTCGCGCCCGTCGTCACGGCCCTGGGCGACAACGAGCCCACCCCCGAGGTGCAGCTTCCCGAGGTGCTGACCCACACGCCACCCCCCGCGCCCAGCCCTGATCAGGGCAACTCGTGGGCGGCCCCGACGATGGCGTTGCCGATGGTGGCGACCGGGCTGGTCATCCAGCCCGGCATGGAGCTGCCGATGCCGGACGAGTACGCGGGGCCGCAGGCGGTGGACCGGCTGGCCACACTGGACATCCCCGGCGCCGGGTTGGGTGTGCTCGACCGGGTGGTCGGTTTCGCCGCCGCGACCCAGGGCACCACGACCCCCGTCGCCTGGGGCTCGGTGCGGGTGCTGCTGCTGCACGGCGACCATGCCGGCGGAGCCGCCGCCGGCACCGTCGCCGGCGAGTCGGCGCGGCGCGCCGCGCAGGCCCGCGCCGGCCAGGGCGTGCTGGCGCGGCTGGCCGCCGAGAGCGGGGCCAGCCTCCAGGTGGTGGACACCCCGGCGTCCGCGCCGATCGAGGACGAGCCGGCGCTGGCGCCGGAGCAGGTGGAGTCGGCGCTGCGCTACGGCTGGCGGTTGGCCGAGCAGGCCGCCGACGCCGGCGTACGGCTGCTGGTGTTGGGCGCGTGCGGCGCTGGCACGGAGGCGGCGGCCGCGGCGGTGCTCGCGGCGACGGCGGGCGCGGAGCCGCCGTCGGTCCTGGGGCGCGTGATCACCGACTCCGGCGAGATCGACGACGCCGCGTGGATGATCCGCTGCGCCGCGGTCCGCGACGCGCTGCACCGCACCCGCCGCTCGTCGCGCGGCGCCAAGGACATCCTGGCCGAGCTGGGCGGCGGCGACGTGGCGGTGGCCACCGGCGTGCTGCTCGGCGCGACCGCCCGTCGGGTGCCGGTGCTGTTGGACGGGCCGGTCGGGGTGGCCGCCGGCATGGTGAGCCGGGACCTGGCCGGGCAGGCCCGGCACTGGTGCCTGCTGGCCGACCACGGCGGGCACCCGGCGGTGCGACTCGCCGCCGACGTGCTGGGCCTCACTCCGCTGCTCGACCTGCGGCTGGATCTCGGCGAGGGCGCGAACGCGCTCGTCGCGCTGCCGCTGCTGCGCTCGGTGTTGGCGCTCTCCGCCGCGCTGCCGGTGCACCCGTCGCTCGGCGGCGACGCGGAGCCCGACCCGGCCGCCGGCACCCCCGGGCCCACCGACCCGGGTGTCGACGAGCCGGAGCCGGACTTCGCCGAGCCGGAGCCGGCCGGTCCCGGCCCGGCCAGCACCGGGGCCGACGAGCAGCCGGCGTCCGGCTGGCGTGCCGGCTGAGTCGCGGCTCCTCGCGGGAGCCCGGCTGGCGGTCACCACGTTCACCACGCTGCCGGTGCTGGCCGGTCGGATCGACCGTCCGGTCGCGGGCGTCGCGATGGCGCTCGCCCCGGCGGTCGGCGCGCTGCTCGGCGCGCTGCTCGGCGGTGTGCTGCTGCTGACCGGGGCTGTCGCTCCCCCGCTGGTGGCGGCCGGCGTGACGGTGGCCGCCACCGCGCTGCTGACCCGGGGGCTGCACCTGGACGGGTTGGCCGACACCGTGGACGCGCTCGGCTCGTACCGGCGTGGCGCGGCCGCCCTGGAGATCATGAAGAAGCCGGACGTCGGCCCGTTCGGGGTGGTGGCCCTCGTGGTCGTCCTGCTGGTGCAGGCGGCGGCGCTGGCCGACCTGGCGGGGCGCTCCTGGCCGTCGTGTCTCGCGGCGGTGGTCGCCGCGACAGCGGCCGGGCGGCTCGGCGTCACCGTGGCCTGCCGGCGGGGAGTGCCGCCGGCCCGGCCGGACGGCCTGGGGGCGCTGGTGGCCGGCACTGTCAGCCCCGCGGCGGTGGCCGTCGGCGCCGTCGCCGTCGTGCTGCTGGCGGCACCCGCCGTGCCGGGCCGTCCGTGGCAGGGGCCGCTGGCCGTCGTCGCCGCCCTCGCCGTCGCGGTCCCGCTGCTCACCCACGTGGTACGACGCCTCGGCGGGATCACCGGCGACGTCCTCGGCGCTACCGTCGAGGTCGTCACCACGCTGGTCTACCTGGGTCTGGTGCTGTCCGGCTGAACCGGGCGTGCTGCGCCGGGTAGCGTTCGGCTCGACAACACCGGCGCGGCCACCGGGGGAACCCAGCATGCTCATCACGGACGACTTCCTGCCCGTACCGGTGCCGGAGTCGCTCAGCGCGACCTACCTGGTGCCGATGGCGGGCCTGCCCAAGGTCAGCGCGAAGACGGCGGTGGAGGCCCTGACCGGCCGGCTGGCCGAGCCGGTGTACGGGCTCGCCCGACAGATGCTCGACAGCCCGCTGATGAGCGTCGACACCCGGCCGATCGCCGAGTTTCCCGAGCTGCCGCCGGACCTGCTCACCGCGTTCGGCGCCACCGAGGAGCAGTTGGCCCGACTGGCGGCGGCGACGCACCTGGTGGTGGTCCAGGCCGAGTACCGTCCCGGCTGGCCGCCGGCGCACGAGTGGGCCGCCCGTGCGGTCGCCGCGGCGGTGGCCGAGTCCGTCTCCGGCGACGTGGTGGACGTCTTCGGCCTCCAGTTCCTGGACCCGGCGACCGCGCTGCGCTCGCTGCCCGACGAGCACGGCCGGATCCGGCTGGTCGACTGGGTGCTGGTGCCGTACTCCTCCGACACGGAGGGGCTGTGGTTCACCACCAAGGGGCTGCGCCGCTTCGGGCTGCTGGAGTTGCAGACCCAGGGCGTTCCGGACCACCTCACCCGGGCGTGGGGCGCGGTGATGACCGGCGCGGCACGCCGACTGCTGCGGGACTGGACCGACGGGCTCACCGGCGAGGAGGTGCCGGCGTTCGTGCAGCTACCGGTGTTGGCCACGGTCACCGGGCACGACATCGCGGTGGCGTACGGCAACCCGGAACAGCACGGCGCGACCGCCCCGGTGCTGCTGCGCCTGGAACTGGACCCGGCGACCGACCCGGAGGCCGACTCGTTCCTCAGCCTGCGCCCGCCGGCCGGGCACCCCGGCCCGGACGGCCGTTACTACGCGGCCGCCTGCGCGACGCTGTTCTCCGGCATCCAGCCGGACGTGCGGTACGCCCGCTCCGGTGACGCGATGAGTCGTGCCGTCGCCACCGCCCGCGCCGCCCTGGGTGACGCGCGGGCCCGGTTCGTCGCCGGCCGGTTCCCGGCCGAGTCGCAACTGGTGGTCAAGTATGGCCTGCCCGGCGACGACGGCCCGGAGTACGTCTGGGCGGGCGTCACCTCGTGGGAGACCCCGGAGCGGATCGTCGGCGTGAGCGCCAGCGACGCCGCCACCGACCCGAACGTACGGATCGGCGCCCCGGTCGTGGTGGAGGTAACCGACGTCGTCGACTGGGCCATCCTGGACGGCACCGGTGTCCTGGAGGGCGGCTGGACCCAGGCCGTCCTGGACTCCGGCGAACCCCCCGGCCCCCCCTTCTCCCGTTGATCATGAAGTTATTGCCAGGACACGCCGACGCGGGTGGCCATAACTTCATGATCAACCGGGCGCAACCGGGGGCGGCCGGGGGGCGCGTGGGGGTGGGGGTGGGGGTGGGGGTTAGCGGACGGAGGGGGTTACGAAGGGGGGTTTGGTTACCGTCAGGGGGGCTCGGCGGCCTCGGATGTCGATCTCCACCTCGGCGCCGTCCGGCAGGTCGGCGTCGGTGTCGAGCAGGGCAAGGGCGATGCCCTGCTTGCGGGTCGGCGAGAAGGTGCCACTGGTCACCGTGCCGACCTGGACGTCACCGACGTGCACAGTCATCCCGGGGCGCGGGATGGCCCGCTCCACGGCCACCAGACCGCGCAGCGTACGCCGGGGGCCGGCGGCCCTCTCGGCGAGCAGCGCGTCGCGGCCCCAGAACGCCGGCTTGTCCCAGCCGACCGCCCAGCCGGAGCGGGCCTGCACCGGGCTGATGTCCAGGGAGAGGTCCTGCCCGTGCAGCGGGTAGCCCATCTCGGTGCGCAGCGTGTCCCGGGCGGCCAGCCCGCAGGCGCGCAGCTCGAACGCCGCGCCGGCGGCGAGGAGCGCGTCCCACACGGCGACCGCGTGCTCCGCCGGCACCACCAGCTCGTAGCCCAGCTCACCCGTGTAGCCGGTCCGGCAGACGGTCAACTCCACCCCGGCCAGCCCGGCGGCGGAAAAGCTCATGTAGCCGTGCTCGGTGGGCAGGCCCAGGGCCGTCAGCAGCTCGGCCGAGCGCGGGCCCTGCACGGCCAGCACGGCGTACGCCTCGTGCTCGTCGGTGACTATCACCTCATCGGGCGCGGCGGCGCGCAACCGGCGCACCACCTCGGCGGTGTTCGCGGCGTTGGGGATCAGGAAGACGTGGTCGTCGGCGTACAGGTAGGCGATGATGTCGTCCACCACGCCGCCGGTGGCGTCGTCGCAGCAGAGCGTGTACTGCGCCCGGCCGGGGCCGATCCGGCCCAGGTCGTTGCTGAGGCAGGAGTTGACGAAGTCGGCGGCGCCCGGGCCGCTCACCCGCGCCTTGCCCAGGTGCGACACGTCGAAGACCCCGACCGCCGTCCGCACCGCGGCGTGCTCCTTGAGCACGCCGCCGCCGGCGTACTCCAGCGGCATCTCCCAGCCCCCGAAGGGGGCGAACTTGGCGCCGGCGGCGAGGTGCCGCTCGTGCAGCGGGGAACGACGCAGCCGGGTCTCGGCGGCGTCGTGGGTCACGTCGGTCATGGGTGGCAACTTACCGGGGGCAACGTCGCTGGTTAGCATCGGCGGGAGCCCGCTGGCGCCGTCGGCGGGACAGCCATGACGTTCGGCGGGTACGTTCCGCCGGAGACCTCCAACGCTGGTACGCGACGACGCGACCGGCCCGGCCCGCCCGGAGTAGCTTCAGTGACAGCACCCCGCACCACCAACCTGAGCCTGGTCGACACCGATCCGGCCGAGCTCGCCGTCGACGCGATCGTGATCGGCGTGCACAGCCAGACCGGAGAGCAGGGCGCCACGAGCGGCCTCGCCGGCGCCCTGCTCCTCGCCAGTGGCGCGGAGAGCATCGCCGCTGCCTTCGACGGCAGGCTGACCGAGACCCTGGCGCTGCTCGGCGCGACCGGCGGGCCGGGTGAGGTCATCAAGCTGGCGACGTTGGGCACCGTGACCGCGCCGCTGGTCGCCGCGGTCGGGCTCGGCCCGGAGCCGGCGGGCGCCGCCCCGGCCCCGGAGACCCTGCGTCGGGCCGCCGGTGCGGCGATCCGGGCCCTGGCCGGCGCGTCCACCGTCGCGCTGGCCCTGCCGCTGCCGGACGACGCCGACGCGACGGCGGAGCTGCGGGCGGTCGCCGAGGGCGCGCTGCTCGGTGGCTACCGCTTCGCCGGTTACAAGACCCGTCCCCAGCCGACCCGTCGCGAGCCGGTGGCCGAGGTGCTCGTCGCGGTGCCGGACGCCGGCGACGCGGGCGCCCAGGCCGAGGTCACCCGGGCCCTCGCGGTGACCAGCGCGGTCCGGATCAGCCGGGACTGGGTGAACACCCCGCCGAATGAGCTGCGCCCGCCGTCGTTCGCGGACGCGGTCGCGGACGCCGCCCGGGAGGCCGGGCTCGGCGTCGAGGTGCTGGACGAGGCGGCGCTGGCCGCCGGTGGGTACGGCGGCATCGTCGCCGTCGGGCAGGGCTCGGAGGCCCCGCCGCGCCTGGTGAAGCTGACCTACACCCCGCAGGGGAGCGGCAACGGCAAGCGGGTGGCGCTGGTCGGCAAGGGCATCACCTTCGACACCGGCGGCATCTCGATCAAGCCGGCGCAGGGCATGTGGGAGATGAAGTCCGACATGGGCGGCGCCGCCGCGGTGGCGGCGACCATGCTGGCGGTGGCCGCGCTGAAGCCGAGCGTGGCGGTGAGCGCGTACCTGCCGATGGCGGAGAACATGCCGTCGGGCAGCAGCTACCGACCGGGCGACGTGATCACCATGTTCAACGGCAAGCGGGTCGAGGTGCTCAACACCGACGCCGAGGGCCGGATGATCCTGGGCGACGCCATGGCCCGTGCCTGCGCCGACGGCACCGACTATCTGTTCGAGACCTCCACGCTGACCGGCGGCCAGGTCGTCGCGCTGGGCAAGCGGGTGGCCGGCGTGATGGGCACCCCGGAGCTGTGCGAGCGGGTCCGGACGGTCGGCGACGCGGTCGGCGAGCCGGCCTGGCCGATGCCGCTCCCCGACGACGTGCGCAAGGGCATGGAGTCGGACGTGGCGGACATCTCCCAGGTCAACGCCGGGATGGACCGGGCGGGTCACATGCTGCAGGGCGGGGTGTTCCTGCGCGAGTTCGTGACCGACGAGGTGGCGTGGGCGCACATCGACATCGCCGGCCCGAGCTACCACTCCGGCGAGCCGACCGGCTACTGGACCAAGGGCGGCACCGGCGTCCCGGTCCGTACCCTCGTCCAGCTCGTCGAGGACGTCGCTGCCAACGGCTGACGGGACGCGGAGCGTGCGGGCCCCCGGCGTCGGCCGGGGGCCCGCTCAGTATCGCTCCGGGCGACGCTTGCGGCGCTCGTTGAAGTCCCGCATCCGCTGCGGGTAGCCCATCAGCCGCACGTCGTAGACCGGGATGCCCATCCGGTACGCGAAGCGCCGGGCGCCGTCCGGCCCGTCGATGCGGCGGCGGGTCCACTCCCCGTCGTCGGCGATCAGGATGACAGTCGTCTCCGTCACCGTCGTGCGGGGCTCGATGTACGCCTCGACGCCGCGCCGACTGCGGATGAAGTTCTCCAGATGGTCCAGGTCGCCACGATCTGCCGCCCGGTCATGGCTCGGCACGGCCGTCGGTTTGCGGCGCCGGAACAACCCCACCGGTTCTCTCCCCCATGCTGCGTCATCGACATCGGTGCCAAGGGTACGTGTCGATGACGTGTCGTTGGGCACCTCACTACGCAGCCCGTGCCCGGTGGTGACAAGATGACCGAGGTGGGGTGTGTCCGTGTTACATCCCCGTGACCCCCGATGCAGCGACGCGACCTGGGAGTTGGACGTGAGCGAGCCGAACGAAGCGACCTTCGACATCGTCATTCTCGGAGGTGGCAGCGGCGGTTACGCGACCGCGCTGCGCGCCGTCCAGCTCGGCCTGACGGTCGCGCTGGTCGAGAAGGGCAAGCTCGGCGGCACCTGCCTGCACAACGGCTGCATCCCGACGAAGGCCCTGCTGCACGCCGCCGAGATCGCCGACCAGACCCGTGAGTCGGAGCAGTTCGGTGTCAAGGCCGAGCTGGTCGGCATCGACATGGCCGGGGTCAACTCGTACAAGGACGGCGTGATCGCCCGCCTGTACAAGGGCCTCCAGGGCATGCTGAAGAGCAACAAGTCGATCACCATCGTCGAGGGCCACGGCAGGCTGGTCGGCAAGAACGTGGTCGAGGTGGACGGCAAGCGCTACACCGGCCGCAACATCGTGCTGGCCTCCGGCTCGTACGCGAAGAGCCTGCCCGGCCTGGACGTCGACGGCGAGCGGATCATCACCAGCGACCACGCGCTCGTCATGGACCGGGTGCCGTCGTCGGTGATCGTGCTCGGTGGCGGCGTGATCGGCGTCGAGTTCGCCAGCGTGTGGAAGTCCTTCGGTGTGGACGTGACGATCGTCGAGGCGCTGCCCCGACTGGTCGCCGCCGAGGACGAGGAGTCGTCGAAGGCGCTGGAGCGGGCCTTCCGCAAGCGCAAGATCAACTTCAAGGTCGGCAAGCCGTTCGAGAAGGTCGAGAAGACCGACAGCGGCGTCAAGCTCACCATCCAGGGCGGCGAGACCATCGAGGCGGAGCTGCTTCTGGTCGCCGTCGGTCGCGGCCCGAACACCGCCGACCTCGGGTACGAGGAGCAGGGCGTCAAGATGGACCGCGGCTACGTGCTGACCGACGAGCGGCTGCGCACCAGCGTGCCGAACGTCTACGCGGTCGGCGACATCGTGCCCGGCCTCCAGCTCGCGCACCGGGGCTTCCAGCAGGGCATCTTCGTGGCCGAGGAGATCGCCGGGCAGACCCCCGCCGTGATCGACGAGGTCGGCATCCCGCGGGTCACCTACTGCGACCCGGAGCTGGCGTCGGTGGGCCTGACCGAGGCGAAGGCCAAGGAGCAGTACGGCGCCGACAAGGTCAAGACGTACAACTACAACCTGGGTGGCAACGGCAAGAGCCAGATCCTCAAGACCACCGGCTTCGTGAAGCTGGTCCGGGTGGACGACGGCCCGGTGGTCGGCGTCCACATGGTCGGCGCCCGGGTGGGCGAGCTGATCGGCGAGGCGCAGCTCATCTACAACTGGGAGGCGTACCCGGCCGAGGTCGCCCAGCTCGTGCACGCCCACCCGACCCAGAACGAGGCATTGGGCGAGGCGCACCTGGCCCTCGCCGGCAAGCCGCTGCACGCGCACGCCTGATCACCCAAACCGCGGCGTCCGGCGACGGGCGAAGATCCCCCAGGGGAATGAAGGAGTCTGGAGAACATGCCGGTATCGGTCACCATGCCCCGGCTCGGCGAGAGCGTCACCGAGGGCACCGTCACGCGCTGGCTCAAGCAGGAGGGCGACACTGTCGAGGTCGACGAGCCCCTGCTCGAGGTCTCGACCGACAAGGTCGACACCGAGATCCCGTCGCCCGCGGCGGGCGTGCTGAGCCGGATCGTGGTCGGCGAGGACGAGACCGCCGAGGTGGGCAGCGAGCTGGCCGTCATCGCCGGTGAGGGCGAGTCGACCGGCGGTGGCGAGGCCGCCGGGCAGGAGCAGGCCCCGGCCGAGTCGGTCGAGCCGGCCGCCGAGCCGACGGCCGCCGCCGAGGGCACCGCCGACGAGGTGGCCCAGGACGAGGCCCCGGCCGAGACGCCGGCTCCGGCCGCCGCCTCGTCGGGCGAGGGCACCGCGGTGAAGATGCCGGCCCTGGGCGAGAGCGTCACCGAGGGTACGGTGACCCGCTGGCTGAAGCAGGTCGGCGACACCGTCGAGGTGGACGAGGCGCTGCTGGAGGTCTCCACCGACAAGGTCGACACCGAGATCCCGTCGCCGGTCGCCGGCACGGTCCTCGAGATCAAGGTCGCCGAGGACGAGACCGCCGCGGTCGGCGCCGACCTGGCGATCATCGGTGCGGCCGGTGGCGCCCCCGCGCAGGCCGAGCCGGAGCCGCAGCCCGAGCCGAAGGCGGAGGCCGCCCCGACCCCGAAGGCCGAGCCGACGCCCGCGCCGAAGGTCGAGGAGCCGACGCCGGGCATGTCCTACAACGAGCCCGCCGCGGAGACCGAGAGCTCGGCGCAGCCGGCGAAGACCGAGCAGGCCGCGCAGCCGGCCGCGCCGGCCTCGACGCCGCCGCGCCCGTCGGCCCCGGCGCAGGGTGGCGGCGAGGAGGGTGCCGGCTACGTCACCCCGCTGGTGCGCAAGCTGGCCGCCGAGCACGGTGTCGACCTGTCCACGCTCAACGGCACCGGCGTGGGTGGCCGGATCCGCAAGCAGGACGTGCTGGAGGCCGCCGAGAAGGCGCAGTCAGCCGCCGCCGCTCCCGCCGCGCCGCAGCAGGCCGCCGCGCCGTCGGCGCCCACTGCCGCGCCGGCCGCGAAGCCGCAGCCGAGCGGCAAGCGGGGCACCACCGAGAAGCTGCCGCGCATCCGCAAGGCCATCGCCACCCGGCTGCACGAGTCGCTGCACGAGATGGCGCAGCTCACCACCGTGGTCGAGGTGGACGTCACCCGGATCGCCAAGCTGCGGGCGCAGGCGAAGGACTCCTTCCTCCAGCGGCACGGCGTGAAGCTGTCCTTCCTGCCGTTCTTCGCGCTCGCGGCGATCGAGGCGCTCCAGACCTACCCGGTCGTGAACGCCCGGATGGACCTCGAGGGCGGGACGATCACCTACCCGGAGGCCGAGCACCTCGGCATCGCCGTGGACACCGAGCGTGGGCTGTTGACGCCGGTCATCCACAACGCCGGTGACCTCAACCTGGGCGGCATCGCCAAGCGGGTCGCCGACCTGGCCGAGCGGACCCGGACCAACAAGATCAGCCCGGACGAGATCGCCGGGGCGACGTTCACGCTGACCAACACCGGCAGCCGGGGCGCGCTCTTCGACACCCCGATCGTGCCGTCGCCGCAGTCGGCGATGCTCGGCACGGGCGCCGTGGTCAAGCGGCCGGTCGTGGTCAACGACCCGAACCTGGGCGAGGTCGTCGCGGTCCGGTCGATGGTCTACCTGGCCCTCTCCTACGACCACCGGCTGATCGACGGTGCCGACGCGGCCCGCTTCCTCACCGCGGTGAAGGAGCGGCTGGAGGCCGGCAACTTCGAGTCGGAGCTGGGCCTGGCCTGATCCCCCGCACCCGCGAGACGGGCGCCCCGGTCGACGACCGGGGCGCCCGTTTTGCGTTCCACGGGTGTCAGCCGGCACGGCGTCCTCGGGTGTCAGCCCTTGAGCAGGGCGGTGGACACCTGCCAGAGCCGCTCGGCGGCCTCCGGGTCCAACGCGTACTCCGCGACGCCGGTCCGCCCGCCGGGTCGGGCCGGGGCGGCCTGCTGGCAGTCCTCGAAGTACCGTCCACCCACCCCGTCGAGCAACGGCGAGGCGGCGACCAGCACCGACGTGGCCGCACCCTGCTCGACGGTCTTCCAGGCCGCCGCGTTGCCGGCCCGCATCCGGTTCAGCTCCTCCTCGCTGACGTAGCGCTGGAGGTTGGTCTGGATCGCCCCCGGCATCAGCGAGTTGGTGAAGATGCCGTCGTCGGCCCAGCGCCGGGTCGCCTCCACGGCGAACAGCACGTTCGCCGTCTTGGACTGCCCGTACGCCTGCCACGGGTCGTACTCCCTGCGGTCGTACTGGATGTCCTCGAAGACCACCGGGGAGCGCAGGTGGGCGGCGGAGCTGACCGAGACGATCCGCGCCCCGTCCCCGGCCGCGAGGGCCGGGCGCAACCCGGTGGCGAGGGCGAAATGCCCCAGATGGTTGGTGGCGAACT
The DNA here is from genome assembly GCF_029626235.1 of Micromonospora sp. WMMD1120. NCBI lineage: Bacteria > Bacillati > Actinomycetota > Actinomycetes > Micromonosporales > Micromonosporaceae > Micromonospora > Micromonospora sp. WMMD1120. The sequence continues at coordinate 308,879 of NZ_JARUBO010000005.1, forward strand.
GCATCTCCCAGCCCTGCGGGGTACGCGACAGCGGCGCGGCCATGATGCCGGCGTTGTTGACCAGGATGTGCAGCGGGCCGTCCCAGTTGGCGACGAAGTCGGCGACCGAGCCCTGGTCGGCAAGGTCGAGCGGGGCGACCAGCACCCGGTCGTCACCGGTGCTGGCGGTGATGTCGTCGGCCGCCCGGTGACCGGCGTCGGGGTTACGGACGGCCAGCGTCACCTGCGCGCCGGCGCTGGCCAACGCGCGGGCGGTCTCCACGCCGATGCCGGACGAGCCACCGGTGACGATCGCGCGCTTGCCGACGAGATCCACGCCCCGGATCACGTCCATGCCTGTCGATTCGTGCGTGAAGGGTGTGCTGATCGGGTCGCTCGTCGTCATCGTCAGTCCTTCGTCCGGATAGGGTGCCACCGCAGGCGGTGCTGTCTCGCCTTTCCCGGCTCGGGCGGAAGGTAACGCGGGAGCCCTCCGCCATCGCCGTTCGGGCCTCCGAGCAGGCCGGACACTGCCAGAGTGGGGTCGTGGGCGGCTACCGCAGGGGTAAGCAACTGGGACCGGCCGTCCCGATCGCCCCCGGCGCCCGGGTCGACAAGTTCGAGGTCTTCTTCGACCTGGTCTTCGTCTTCTCGTTCTTCATCATCACCCGGGCGACCGCCGCGAACATCACCGGTCGGCAACTGCTGCACGCCGCTCTGGTGCTCGCCGTGCTGTGGTGGATCTGGGTGGTGCACAGCCTGGTCGCCACCCGGGTCCGGCTCGGCGAGGGCTACGTGCCGGTGCTCATGGTGATCGCGATGGTCGCGCTGTTCGCGTTCGCGCTGGCCCTGCCGCAGGCGTTCGCCGACCCGAAGGGCAGCGCCGCCGGTCCGATGCTGGTGGCCATCAGCTACGTCGTGGTTCGGGCCGTACACATGATCCTGTACCAGCACGTGGTGCGCGACAGCCCGCAGCAGCGGCGGCAGCTACGCCGCTTCGCCCCGGAGCTGGCGGTGAGCATCGCGCTGCTGCTGGCCGCCGCGCTGATCCCCCCGCGGATCGCCGACCCGGACGACGCCGCCCTGGTTCGCGACGGGCTGTGGATCGCCGTGGTGGTGGTGCAGTACGCCACCGGGTTCATCGTCGGCACCTGGGGCTGGGGGGTGACCAGCGCGGAGCACTGGACCGAGCGGTACGACCTCATCCTGATCATCGCGCTGGGCGAGTCGGTGATCTCCACGGGCGTGGGCGGCAACCTGCTCGGCAAACCGGTCACCTGGCCGGCGGTGGCCGCCGCCGCGCTCGGCATCGTGATCACCGCCGCCCTCTGGTGGGCGCACTTCGACTTCATCGGTCCGGCCGCCCGGATCGCCCTGCACGCGGCGGAGGGCGCGCCCCGGGTGGCGATGGCGCGCGACGCGTACGCGTACGCGTACCTGCCGATGATCGCCGGGATCATCCTGTTCTCGATCGGCAACGAGGAGATCCTGCACGAGATCACCGACCCGGCCGGCGGGATCGCCGAGAAGATGGAGGGGCCGGCGGTGCCGATGCTCTTCGGCGGTCTGATCTGCTACTTCGCGGTCAACCTGCTGTTCCAGCTCCGCACCCTGCGCACCGTCAGCTGGACCAGGATCGGCGTCATCGTCGCGCTCACGGTGGCCCTTCCGATCGGTGCGCACCTGCCGGCGCTGGGCGTGCTCACCCTCGCCGCCGTGATCTGTGTGAGCCTGGTGGCAGTGGAGGTGGTGGTGATGTCCGGTTCCCGGCACGCGCTCCGGGCCGCCGTCTTCCACGAGCGGACCACCCACGAGGCCCACGAGGCCGCCTGGCGGGCCCGCTGGCACGACGTCCAGGAGACGGACGAGCCGACCACGCCGTGAGGCCGACAGGTCCGCGCGGCGGGGCCTCACCGGCCGGTCCGGTCCGGATAGACTTCGGCGCAGCGTCGCGGTGTACCCGGCTCGAAGGCCGCCGTGGGCATGGAGGCGCGGGGACCACATGGGACGCACGTGCACCCGACCAACACGCCGACCGGGCGGCTCGCCGCAGTCGGCAATCAGATGATCGAGATCCACCTCTGGCTCAGCACGGCGCTGGCCCGCATCCGGGCGCGCCTGGACAGCCCGAACCCCCCGGACGGCGCCCGGCCCTCCCGCGACCTGCGGGCGCACTGCCTCGCCTTCTGCGCCGCCCTGGGCCGGCACCACACCGGCGAGGACGCGGGCGCGTTCCGGCTGCTGGCCGAGGAAATTCCCGAGCTGCGCCCGGTCATCGACAACCTGATCGCCGACCACGAGGTGGTGGCGGGGATCCTGCGGCGGGTCGAGACGGTGCTGACCGGCGACCCGGCGGTACCGCCGAGCCGGGTGCGCGCCGAGTTGGACGGGTTGGCCGCCATCCTCGAGACGCACTTCCGGTACGAGGAGAAGCGGCTCGTCACCGCGCTGAACGCGCTCACCGGCCGCGCCGGGACAGCCGAGGAACTCCTCGGCCTGCCCCGGCCCTAGTCTGCGCGGCCTTCCCCGGCCCTGACCTGCGCGGCCCGCCCCGGCCCTGGGCTGCTCGGCCTCCGGCGCCGGGCCGCGTCACCCAGCCCCGGGCCACCCGGTCGCCGGGCTACTCGGCACTGGGCTACTCGGCACTGGGCTACTCGGCACTGGGCGCGACGCCGGGCTGCCGCTCGTAGAAGCGGATCTTCTCCCGCAGGTGGGCGTACTGGCGCTGGAGCAGCGCCATCTGCTCCTCGACCCCGACCGCGTGGTGGCGCAGCAGCGCGCACCGCTCGGCAGCGGTCTGCTCACCCTCGCGGGCCAGCTGCGCGTAGCGGCGCATCTGCGCGATCGGCATCCCGGTGTCCCGCAGGCACCGGAACAGCTCCAGCCAGCCGAGGTCGTCGTCGGTGAAGACCCGCTGCCCACCAGCCGTGCGCTCCACGTCGGCGAGCAGGCCGATCCTCTCGTAGTACCGCAGCGTGTCCAGGCTGAAGCCGCTGCGACGGGCGGCCTCGGAGGGGGCGTAACCGCTCATGTCGCGAGATGCTACTGCTTGACCTGGAGCGCGCTCCAGGTTGGAAAGTGGCGGCCATGACGATGACACGGACACTGGGCCGCAGCGGTATCACGGTGAGCGCGATCGGGATGGGCTGCTGGGCCATCGGCGGCCCGCTCTGGGGTGCCGAGGGGCAGCCGTTCGGCTGGGGCGACGTGGACGACGACGAGTCGATCCGCACCATCCGCCGTGCGCTCGACCTCGGGGTGACCCTCTTCGACACGGCCAGCAACTACGGCGCGGGGCACAGCGAACGCGTCCTCGGTCGGGCGCTGGCGGGCAGACGCGACAGCGTGGTGATCGCCACCAAGTTCGGCAACGTCAGCGAGGAGGCCACCCGGCGGGCCCTCGGCACCGACGCCAGCCCGGCCTTCGCGGTCCGCAGCCTGGACGACTCGCTGCGCCGACTCGGCACCGACTACGTCGACCTCTACCAACTGCACATCAACGCGCTGCCGGTGCCCGCCGCGCTCGACCTGGTCGACACCCTGGAGGACCTGGTCCACCAGGGCAAGATCCGGTCGTACGGCTGGAGCACCGACGACCCGGCCTCGGCGGAGGCGTTCGCGGCGGCCGGCCCGCACTGCGTCGCCATCCAGCACGACCAGTCGGTGCTGCGCGACAACGCGGCGGTGCTGGCGGTCTGCGACAAGCACGACCTGGCCAGCCTCAACCGTGGACCGCTGGCGATGGGGCTGCTCACCGGGTCGACTCGGGCGGTGGGGGCGGACGACGTACGCGGGCGGGCGCCGGATTGGCTCGAGTGGTTCACCGACGGCCGGCCGACGCCGCGCTGGGCGGCCCGTGTCGAGCAGGTTCGCGCGGCGCTCACCGCCGACGGGCGCACCCTGGCGCAGGGCGCGCTGGGGTGGCTGCTGACCCGCAGCCCGCGTACCGTCCCGATCCCCGGCCTGCGCACCGTGGCCCAGGCCGAGGAGAACCTGGCGACCCTGGCGCTCGGCCCCCTGAGCGCGGAGTCCCACGCCGAGGTGGAGCGACTCCTGAAAGACCTACGCACCCCCTAAACCCTCCCGCCCCCGCTCCCGCCCCCGCTCCCGCCCCCGCTCCCGCTCCCGCTCCCGCTCCCGTCGATCTTGCACTCGCTGTTGTCGTTTTGCCCCTCTGATGCCGTTGTGTCGCGACAGTATGTGCAAGATCGGCGGGAGCGGGAGCGGCGGGGGCGCGTCCACGGACGGCACTGTGGACGAAGATGGGGGTATGCGGATTCTTCTGGCCGGCGCGTCCGGCTTCCTCGGCACCCGGCTCGCCGACCGGTTGAGGACGGACGGTCACGAGGTCGTCCGGCTCGTCCGTCGAGGGCCGCGCACCCCCGACGAGCGGCAGTGGGACCCGGCCGCCGGGCAGCTCGACCCGAGCGTGGTCGCCGAGGCGGACGCGGTGGTCAACCTGGCCGGCGCGGGCGTCGGCGACAAGCGCTGGGACGACGACTACCGGCGGCTGATCCGGACCAGCCGGGTGGACAGCACCACCACCCTGGCCACCACCATCGCCGCCCTCCCCGTCGCCGACCGGCCCCGGGCGCTGCTCAACTCCTCGGCCGTCGGGTGGTACGGCAACACCGGCGACCGGGCGGTCGAGGAGGACGCGCCGGCCGGCGAGGGCTTCCTGGCCGACGTCTGCCGGGTGTGGGAGGCCGCGACCCGGCCGGCGGAGGACGCCGGGGTACGCGTGGTTCGACTGCGTACCGGCCTGCCGCTGCACCGTGACGGCGGGCTGCTCAAGCCGCAGTTGCTGCCGTTCAAGCTGGGCATCGCCGGTCGACTGGGCAGCGGGCGACAGTGGCTGCCGTGGATCTCGATGGCGGACTGGCTGGACGCGACGGTGTTCCTGCTGACCCGCGACGACATCGCCGGCCCGGTCAACGTGGTCGGCCCGAACCCGGTCACGAACGCCGAGTTCACCCGCGAGCTGGCCCGCCAGCTACACCGACCGGCGATCATCCCGATCCCCGCCCTGGCGCTGAAGGTGGTCCTCGGCGGCTTCGCCCACGAGGCCCTGACGAGCACAAGGGTCCTCCCCGGCGTGCTGACCAGAGCCGCCTACCCCTACCACCACCAGCACCTCCCCGAGGCCCTCCAAGCAGCCCTAACCACCTGACCCCCCGCACTCCACCCCATCCAGGCCCCCACCCCCAGATAGCCCCGTTGATCATGAAGTTATCGCCACTCGCCTCGGCGTGTCGTGTCGATAACTTCATGATCAACGAGGTCAGGGCAGGGGGGCAGGGGGGCAGGGGGGCGGGGTAGGGGGTTAGCAGCCTAGTACCCAGGTGTTGGGGGCGGTTTGCTTGAGGGTGCTGGTGTAGAAGGTGTTGTACAGGCCCATCCGCTGGTTCGAGCCGTTGGCGTAGGCGTACCCGCCGGACTGGTACGCCCGACCGGCCGCCACGTGCGCGTAGTTGCTGGCGGTCACGCAGGTCGGCGGCGTGGTCGGGGTCGGGGTCGGCGTGGGGGTGGGGGTGGCCGTCGGGGTCGGCGTCGGGGTCGGGTTGCCGCCGCCGCCGTTCAGGCCGAAGAAGAGCGCGTCCCGGTACGTCGAGCAGATGGTGTCCAGGAAGTAGGCGGTGGCCGTACCGCACTGGTCGGCGCCGGAGCCCGGGTCGACGGGGGTGCCGTGGCCCATGCCGGAGATCCGGTAGAGCCGGACGACGTCGTTGCCGTAGACCTCCAGCCTGGTGTTGCCGGGCAGCGACGAGGTGCTGGTCGGGGTCTGCGACACGCCCCGCACGTTGGTCCACTGGTCGCGGGACTCGGTGCCGTTGAGCGGGGTGACGGTGGTGTCCGAGGTGCCGTGCCAGATGGCCACCCGGGGCCGGGGTCCGGTGTAGCCGGGGTACGCCCCGCGCACCAGGTCGCCCCAGGCGGCCGGGGTCTTGTCCGCGCCCGGGTTCATGCAGCTGAACGCGTTGACCATGCTGGTGGCGCAGCGGTACGGGATGCCGGCGATGATCGATCCGGCGGCGAACACGTCCGGGTAGGTGGCGAGCATGACGGCGCTCATCGCCCCGCCAGCGGAGAGACCGCTGACGAAGACCCGGGAGCCGTCGACGGCGAAGTTCGCCTTGGCGTGGTCGACCATCTGCTTGATCGACAACGCCTCGCCCTGGCCGCGGGTGGTGTCCCCGGACTCGAAGAAGTTGAAGCAGGAGTTGGCGTTGTTGCCGGAGGGCTGCTGGGCGACGATCAGGGCGAACTTCCACTGGTCGGCGTACTTCTGCCAGCCCGAGTTGGCGAAGTAGCCGGACGCGTTCTGCACGCAGCCGTGCAGCAGGACGACGGCCGGCGAGTTCGCCGGCAGACCGTCCGGACGGTAGGCGTACATGGCGAGGTTGCCCGGGTTGGAGCCGAACCCGGTGACCTGGGTGAGCGTGGCGGCCTGCGCGGGCGCGGCGACGGCGACCACGCCCGCTGCGGCGAGGACGAGGCCGGCGACCGCACCGATCAGCCGGGTGAGGATGGACGAGGAGCGGCGCACGGCGGCCTCCTGAGGGGGACTGTGAACTGGGTCACTGTCGAGTTGCCGAGACGTTACGACGATGTGTCGCCGTCATGACATGGGGCGATCTCACACATTCACGGCAGCCGTTGTGTACGCCAGACCGTCGACCAGCGGTGCGGGAAGGGGCACCCGGAACAACCGCCGGTCTGACCGGCCTGTCCAGGTCCGGTTGGTAACGTCCGCTGCGTGCCATCCTCGCCGTCGCTGGCCACCGGGCCCGCCCCCGCGTCACCTCCGCGCGCCGTCCGGGATCGCCGGGCCGACCTGATCGTCGTGCTGGTGGCGCTCGCGCTCGCCGTCTGGGTGACCAGTGGGCTGTGGCGGGACCCGAACGCCCGCACCATCACCGTCAACTCCAGTGACCAGGCGCTCTTCGAGTGGCTGCTGGCCTTCGGCGGGCACGCTGTCACCCACGGCGACAACCCGCTCTTCACCAGCCTGATCAACGTCCCGGACGGCGTGAACCTCGCGGTCAACACCTCGATCACGGTGTACGCGGTGGTCTTCGCCCCGCTCACGTACCTGATCGGGCCGCCGGCGACGTTCCTGGTCATCCTCACCCTGAACCTGTTCGCCACGGCGCTGGCCTGGTACTGGCTGCTCTCCCGGCAGCTTGTCCGCAGCCGGCTGGCAGCCGGGGTCGGGGCACTGTTCATCGCCTACTCCCCCGGCATGGTGTCGCACGCCAACGCGCACCTGAACTGGACCGCCGGCTGGTTGGTCCCGCTGCTGATCTGGCGGCTGTTCGCGCTGCGCCGACCGGGGCACTGGCTGCGCGACGGGGTGATCCTCGGCGTGCTGGTCGCGGTGGCCTTCTCGATCGCCGCCGAGGGGCTGTTCTTCACCGCGCTGGCCCTCGGCGTGTTCGTCGCCGTCTGGGCGGCGCACCCGACGAACCGGGTCGAGGCGCGTGCCGTGTTGCCCACCTTCCTGCGCGGGCTCGGGGTGACCGCGGTCGTCGCCGGCGTGCTGCTGTCGTACCCGCTGTGGCTGCACTTCGCCGGGCCGCAACGGTTCCACGGCACCGGCTTCGACCCGGTGATCCATTCTGAGGACATCGCGGCGTTCGGCGCGTTCCCGCGCCGATCGCTCGCCGGCGAGGCGGGGCTGGGCACGTCACTGGCGCCGAACCCGACCGAGGAGAACTCGTTCTTCGGCATCCCGTTGCTGGTGCTCGCTGTCGTCTGCTTCGTCGCGCTCTGGCGGCGGGCCGACCCCGCCCGGCGGGCCACGCTCTGGGCGCTGGGCGTCCTCGCGGTGGTCTTCACAGTGCTCTCCTTCGGCCCGGTGGCCAAGGTCGACGGGCGACGGACCGACCTGCCCATGCCGTTCGACCTGCTGGGGCAACTGCCGGTGGTGAACGCCGCGCTACCGGCCCGGCTGGCGCTCGTTGTCGCGCCGGTGATCGGGCTGCTGCTGGCGTACGCCGTCGACCAGTTGCGCGCCGCACCACCTCGGCACCGCTCCACCGAACTGGCGTGGCTGCTCGGGTTCGCGGTGGCCCTGGTGCCGCTGCTGCCCACCCCGCTGCTGACCGACGAGCGGGAGCCGATTCCCCGCTTCATCACCTCCGGGACGTGGCGGGACTACGTCTCGCCGGACGGGGTGCTCACCCCGGTGCCACTGACGGTGGACATCTACCCGGACGGTCAACGGTGGCAGGCGTACGCGTTGTCGCACCGGCAGGGCGAGTTCGAGATCCCCGGCGGCTTCTTCCTCGGCCCCGGCGGGCCGGACGGGCGGGGCCGGATCGGCCCGGTGCCGCGCACCCTCAGTGCGTTGATGGACCAGGCCGGCCGTACCGGGCTGGTGCCGATCATCACCGACGGGACGATCCAGGAGGTCCAGTCGGACCTGCGGCACTGGCGGATCGAGACGGTGGTGCTCGCCGACCAGGTGCACGGCGCGAAGTTCGAGGTCGACGAGGAGGCCCTGCGGCGTACCGCCACCAGCCTGTTCGGCGAACCGGAACGGGTCGACGACGTCTGGCTCTGGCGCATCCCACCGGCCGACAGGTAGACCACCGGCCGACAGGTGCACCGCCAGCCGACAGGTGCGCCGCCCGCCGGGGCATCCTGATCGGCGCACCGTCGCGTCTAATGGTGCGATGGGGACGACGGGCGGGCGACCGCGGCGCGGGGCAACCATCGGGGTCGCGCTGGCGGTGCTGGCGCTCAGCGCGCCCGCGGCAACGGCAACGGCGGCGAGTCACCCGTCCACCACGGCGGCCGACCGCACGGCAGCCGCGTCGGTGCCGACCGCCGCGCACAACCCGTGGTTGTGGCAGGCCACCGTCGGGCAGCGCCCGGCCGGGCCCGCCGCGCTGGTCTTCTTCACCCCCCGGACCCGCTACTTCGAGTCGACAGGTGTGCTGGTGGGCCGCGACGGCGGCTACCGGCTCATTCCGTTGCGCGTCGGCGAGGGGCACGGGCTGGTCTCCCCCGACGGGCGGCACTACCTGCGACCGCAGACCGGCGAGTTGCTGGACCTCACCACCGGCCGCCAGCGCCGGGCCATGACCGACGGGGTGAGCCTCTTCGACTGGTCGCCGGACGGGCGACGGGTGCTCGGCACCCGCAGCAACGACGACGACGTGATCAGCTTCGGGCCGGACAACCAGCAGCTCAACGACCCGGAGAAGCCCGACGACCTGCTCGTCGTCGATCCGTACCGGGGAACCGAGCAGGTGGTCGCCGCCGGCGTCTTCGCCGCGCACCACGGTGCGGCCTGGTCGTCGACCGGCGACCTGGTCGCGGTGGCCGGTCCGCCCGACGAGCCCGCGTTGCTCGCCGAGCGCCAGCGCCTGGTGGTGGTCGACCCGAACGGCGGCGGCCCCCGCTGGCACCTCGACCTGGGCGACCGCCGGATGCTCGCCGGGCCGGCCGCCTGGCACCCCGACAACGGGCGGATCGCGTTGCTCGCCTTCGACGGCTGCGCCGGCCCGCGCTGCGCCGTGGAGCAGATCGAAGCACGCCGCTGGCGGATCGAGTTCGTCGACGCCACCTCCGGCCGCGCCGTCGGTCAGCCGCTTCCGCTCGCCGCCGGCGTCAACAGCATCGTCGGCTGGCGCGGCGCCGACCCGGTGGTGCGGCACGTGAGCGGGACCGAGGCCGACACGGACCGCCGGGCCACGCTCGCCGTGCTGTCTGACGGAGGGGCCCGGGAGGTGCTGGTGACCGGCCCGCCCGGGTCGACCGACCTGGCGGTGCCGGGGGACCTGCTGCGCCGGTACGCCTTCGGTGGGCCGGAGCGCCGACCGTCGCCGTTCGCCGCGCCGCTCTGGTGCTACCTGGCGCTGGCCGCGCCGGTCCTGCTCGCCGTCGTCCTGGTCCTGCGCCGCGTCCGCCGTCGCCGGGGTTCGGCGACGACACCGACCACCACCCCGGCACCCTGGACCTGACGCGTGACCAGGCCACTGGTGAGGCGACTCACCAGGGCTGGTCACCGCCGACCGGACTACCCTGGGGACGTGACGACGACGACCCCCGGCCTGACGGCCGTCCGTGCCGGCCTGCTCGACTACCAGGCCGCCTGGGACGAGCAGCGGCGCCTGCACGAGTCGGTGGTGGCCGGCGAGCGCGGCGACACAGTGCTGCTGCTGGAGCATCCGAGCGTCTACACGGCCGGTAAGCGCACCGAGCCGTGGGATCGGCCGATGGACGGCACCCCGGTCGTCGACGTGGACCGCGGCGGCAAGATCACCTGGCATGGGCCGGGGCAGCTCGTCGGTTACCCGATCCTGCGCCTGCCCGACCCGGTGGACGTGGTCGCCTACGTGCGCCGCACCGAGGAGCTGCTCATCGACGTGTGCGCCGAGTTCGGGTTGACCGCCGGCCGGGTCGAGGGGCGCAGCGGGGTCTGGGTGCCCGCTGACGACCGGGGGCCGGCCCGCAAGGTGGCCGCCATCGGCATCCGGGTGGCCCGGGGCGTCACCCTGCACGGCTTCTCGATCAACTGCGACTGCGACCTCACCCACTTCGACCGCATCGTGCCGTGCGGCATCCGGGACGCCGGCGTCACCTCGCTCACCGCCGAGCTGGGCCGCCCGATCAGCGTCGCCGACGTGCTCCCGGTGGTCGAGCGACGCCTCGCCACCCTCGTCACGCTCTGAGCGGATCCGGCCGCGTGCCGGGGTGACCGCGGGTCGGCCTACCCTCGGTGCAATGCACATCGACCTCATCACCGTTGTCGTCACCGAGTACGACCCGGCCATCGCCTTCTTCACCGAGGCGCTCGGCTTCGAGTTGGCCGAGGACTCGCCGTCGCTGACCAACGACGGGCGGCCGAAGCGCTGGGTGGTGGTCCGCCCGCCGGGCGGTGGCACCGGGTTGCTGCTGGCCCGCGCCGACGGCGAGCGGCAGCAGGCCGCGGTGGGCGACCAGACCCACGGCCGCGTCGGGTTCTTCCTCCAGGTCGACGACTTCGACGCCGCGTACCGCCGGATGGTCGAGACGCACGTCGAGTTCGTCAAGCCGCCACGCACCGAGCCGTACGGCCGGGTCGCTGTCTTCCGCGACATCGCCGGCAACCTCTGGGACCTGCTCGGCCCCGCCTGAGCCCGCTGCCGGCCCACCCCGTCGGGTGGGCCGGCAGGGCGGGCCCTACGGCGTCAGCCGGTGCAGGTCGCGCGGGAACGCGGTGACCTCCCGGATGTTGGTCGCGCCGACCAGCCGGGCCACGAACCGTTCCAGGCCGATGGCGAAGCCGCCGTGCGGCGGCATGCCGTGCCGGAACGCGTCCAGGTAACCGGCGTACGGCTCGGGCGACTCGCCCCGGGCCGCCAACGCCGCCAGGTAGTCGGCGTGCCGGTGCAGCCGCTGCCCGCCGGTGACCAGCTCCAGACCACGAAAGAGCAGGTCAAACCCGTTCGAGTACGCGGGCCGCGCCGGGTCCGGGTGGGTGTAGAACGGGCGTTTCGCCATCGGGTAGCCGGTGACGAAGACGAAGTCCGAGCCGTGCTCGCGACGGGCCCACTCGCCCAGCGCCCGTTCGTGGGCGGGCGCGAGGTCCGGCTCGTCGGCGGGCGCGCCGGCGATCGTCAGCGCCTCGGTGAAGTGCACCGCCGGAATCTCCGCCGGCACCGCCGGTGGCGTGACGCCGAGCGTGGCCAGTGCCCCGCCGGCCCGCTCGCCGACCGCGTCCAGCATTCCGGCCACCGTGTCGCGCAGCACCCGCATGACGTCCCGGTGGTCGGCGACGAAACCCACCTCCGCGTCGAGCGACGTGTACTGCGCGAGGTGACGGACGGTGTCGTGCGGCTCGGCCCGGAAGACCGGCCCCACCTCGTAGACGCGTTCGAAGACACCGACCATCAACTGCTTGTAGAACTGCGGCGACTGGGCCAGGTACGCGGGCCGACCGAACCAGTCCAGGGCGAACACGTTCGCCCCGCTCTCGGTGCTGGAGCTGACCACCTTCGGGGTGTGCACCTCCACGAAGGCGAGCGCGTCGAGCGCGGCCCGGAAGCCGCCCACCGCCGCCGCCGAGATCCGTAGCGCGGCCGACCGGGTGGGGTGTCGCAACGCGGCGGGCGCGTGGTCCAGCTGGGTGGGCAGGCTCGCGGTGAGCACCGGCCGGTACAGGTCGAACGGGGGCGGCACGGCGGGTGGCCCGAGTGGACGTACCGTCGGAGCGGTCAGCTCGACCCCGGCGGGCGCCGTGGTGTTCGGCGTGGCCGTGCCGACCACCTCGACGACCGTCTCCTCGGTCAGTTTCTCCAGCTCGGCGCGGACGGTCGGGTCGGTCACGACCACCTGGGCCAGGCCGGCGGCGTCGCGCACGATCAGGAAGGCCACCGACTTGAGCAGTCGGCGTCGGTGCACCCAGCCGGCGATGCGCACCGTCGAGCCGACGTGGTCGGCCAGGTGGTGGGACAGGATTCGTTGCATGGCGGACTCCTCGGTCGATCGCCACGCCGTCGCCGCCCGGGGGAGGCGATGCGTCGCGTCAGCCCCAGGGAGGTGTGGGCGAGCGGGAACCTCGCGGTGCCACCACACCTTCGCCCCCGCCGGAGCGGGGACCTCGTTCGTCGCCTGATGACCGGGGCCAACCGGGCGGGATCTACTGGGCGTCTCCGCCGTTCTTCCCGCAGCTCGGGAGGGTCTTCGCACCCCGGCGCCAGACCGCCTCTCAGCACCGGCGGCTCTCTGCTCTGGCGGGGTTGGGGGCTACTCGGCTCCGTCGTCGCTGTTGGCGGGGACGTTAACACGAGACGACCACGCGTGTGACGCCATTTTTCGACGGGCCGGTGTCCGGCGTCACAAGGTTTGCGGCGTGACGCCGGTCGCCCGACGCACATAGACGCCCGCCGTCCGGCGTAGGCTCGTTTTCGTGACGATCGAGCACTCCGCGCCGACGACCGGCCAGGCAGCGCGTACCGCAACGGCGGCCCCCGAGGGGCGGCGTCTGCTGCGGATCGAGGCGCGCAACGCCGAGACGCCGATCGAGCGCAAACCGCCGTGGATCAAGGTCAAGGCCAAGATGGGCCCGGAGTACACCCAGCTTCGCGGGCTCGTCACCCGGGAAGGGCTGCACACCGTCTGCCAGGAGGCCGGCTGCCCCAACATCTACGAGTGTTGGGAGGACCGCGAGGCGACCTTCCTCATCGGCGGTGACCAGTGCACCCGACGCTGTGACTTCTGCCAGATCGACACCGGCAAGCCGGCCGAGTTCGACGCCGACGAGCCGCGGCGCGTCGCCGAGTCGGTCGTCTCGATGGGGCTGCGCTACGCCACCATCACCGGCGTCGCCCGGGACGACCTGCCCGACGGCGGCGCCTGGCTGTACGCCGAGACCGTCCGCCAGATCCACGCGCTCCAGCCCGGCTGCGGCGTCGAGCTGCTGATCCCGGACTTCAACGCGGTTCCCGAGCAGTTGGCCGAGGTGTTCGGCTCCCGCCCGGAGGTGCTGGCCCACAACGTGGAGACGGTGCCGCGCATCTTCAAGCGGATCCGGCCGGCGTTCCGCTACGAGCGCTCCCTCGACGTGATCCGGCAGGCGCGCGCCGACGGCCTGGTCACCAAGAGCAACCTCATCCTGGGCATGGGCGAGGAACGGGCCGAGGTCTCGCAGGCGCTGCGCGACCTGCACGAGGCCGGCTGTGAGCTGATCACCATCACGCAGTACCTGCGCCCCTCGCCCCGGCACCACCCGGTGACCCGCTGGGTCAAGCCGGAGGAGTTCGTGGAGCTGCGCGAGGAGGCCGAGGAGATCGGCTTCGCCGGGGTGATGAGCGGGCCGCTGGTCCGCTCGTCGTACCGCGCCGGCCGGCTCTACCAGCAGGCCATCGACGCCCGCGCCGCCGCCTCGGTGGTCACCGCCGGCTGACGACCGCCCCGGCGGCGTCGCGCGGCCGCCCGACGTCCGGGTGTCATGATCGTGCGATGACCCTCGGGGTACGCCAGCAGCCGCGCGGCGCGGACGCGCCGCGCCCCGGCACGCCCGCCGGCCTGGTCGGTTGGCTCACCGGACTGGCCGTCCTCGCCGGGGTGGGTTACCGGCTCTGGCTGCTGGCGTACGCCACCCCACCGACGAACAGCGACGAGGCCACCATGGGGTTGGCCGCGCTGCACATCGCCAGGGGCGAGGACTTCCCGGTCTGGTTCTACGGCCAGCAGTACATGGGCACGCTCGAGGCGTACCTGGCCGCGCCGGTGTTCGCCGTGACCGGTGGGCCTTCGCTGCTCGGCCTACGGCTGCCCACCCTGGCGCTGTACGCGGTGTTCCTGTTGTTGACCTGGCGACTGACGCTGCGGCTGACCGGGGACCGGTGGTTCGGGCTGCTGGTGGTGGCGCTGCTCGCCCTCGGCTCGGACCGGGTGGTCAAGAACCAGCTGATCGCCGGCGGCGGCTACCCCGAGATGAACGCCGCCGGGGCGGCGCTGGCCGTGCTCGCCGTGGACCTGGCCACCGGCCGGTCGCGGTGGCGGCTGGCGCGCTGGGCGGCATGGGGGTCGCTGGCCGGGCTGATGCTCTGGGTCGACCCGCTCGTGCTGCCGTACGTCGTGGCGACCGGGGCGGTGCTCGTCGGGTTCTGCCGTCGCGAGCTGCGCGGAGCGGCCGGTGCGGTGCTCGGGGCGACGGCCGTGCTGGGGGCCGCGCCGCTGCTGCTGCACAGCCTGCTCAACGGGCGGAACCCGCTGACCGCCGTGCTCGCCGCCAGCGGCGCGAACGCCGCCGCCGGCTGGGCGGACCGGCTGTACGGCGGTCTGCTCCTCGGCCCCAGCCTGGGCCTGGGCTTCTGCGCTCCCGGTCGGTGCGCCACCTGGCAACTGTGGTGGTCGCTGGCGCTGCCGCTGCTGCTGGTCGCCGCGGCCGTCACCG